>CAMCUA010000034.1 GCA_945878455.1 Asaia bogorensis
GGCCGCCGACTTCGCCACCATCCGCGGCTTCCTCTCAACCGCCAGAAAGCAGGGCTGGAACATCATCAAAGCCCTGCGCCAAGACCCAGGCGACCTCGAAAAGGCGCTACGCGCGGCTTGAAATTACAAGGAAACCTGGGCAGTTACATTAAATCTATGATTGCCGTTTGCGTTCCTGCGCTGCGGCGCACGCATCGCAAGGCGACCCTGGGGAGGAAGCAATGATTTCAGAGTTTTCCATTTTCTCTTTGGTCGTGATCGTCGTTGCGATCATCGTCGTCGTGCTGAGCGTCAAGGTGGTGCCACAGGGCAGAGAATATACCCTTGAACGCTTCGGCCGCTACATTGGTACTCTTGACGCCCGGCCTGCATTTTATCATGCCCGTCGTCGATCGCATCGGCTCCAAGATGAACATGATGGAACAGGTGCTGAGCGTCCCGACACAGGAGGTTATCACCCGGGACAACGCCATGGTCTCCGTCGATGGTGTCGTGTTCTATCAGGTGATGGATGCGGCGCGCGCCGCCTACGAGGTGAGCCAGCTGGAATTCGCCATATTGAACCTGACGATGACCAATATCCGTACCGTCATGGGTTCCATGGACCTGGATGAGCTCCTGTCGAAACGCGACGAGATCAATGTGCAACTGATGCGCGTCGTCGATCAGGCCACGGTGGCCTGGGGAATAAAAGTCACTCGCATAGAAATCAAGGACATCACCCCACCCATGGACTTGGTCGAAGCGATGGCCCGCCAGATGAAGGCAGAACGCGAAAAGCGTGCCGCCATCCTGGAGGCGGAAGGCGCGCGCCAAGCCCAGGTATTGCGTGCCGACGGCGCCAAGCAGGCGACCATCCTGGAAGCCGAAGGCCGCCGCGAAGCAGCCTATCGCGATGCCGAAGCCCGCGAACGTTCCGCCGAAGCCGAAGGCAAGGCGACGACCGTGGTATCTGAAGCCATCGCCAAGGGAGACGTACAGGCGCTCAATTATTTCGTCGCCCAGCGTTATGTCGACGCGCTGAGGGACATCGCCTCGGCACGAAATCAGAAATTGATCCTGATGCCGTTAGAGGCGGCGGGTGTGATCGGTGCGATTGGGGGCATTGCCGAAATTGCCCGCGATGCGTTTGCCGAACGATCTGCGGTTACGACAGGCGATGCCGATACGCCGCGCCGCCGGACGTCAGCCATTCCAAACAGCGGCGAAAGCAATTGAGCCATGACCATGCTTGATGGCCTGACCTACTGGCATTGGTGGCTATTGGCAGCGGTGCTCATTGCCATCGAAATGTTGGCACCGGGGGCCTTTTTCCTTTGGCTTGGCGTTGCGGCGGTGGTCACGGGATTGGCAGCATTCCTGTTGGCCGGCATGGGGTGGGAGTATCAAGCCCTCATATTCGCCGTTTCAGCCATGCTTGCCATCTGGGGAAGCCGGGCATGGTTTGCCAAGCACCGAACGACGTCCGTGCGCCCGAACCTCAATCGACGCGGAGCAGAATATGTTGGGCGCCGTTTCGTTCTTGCCGATCCCATTGTCGAAGGCAGTGGTAAGCTTCTGATTGATGGTATCGTTTGGCGCATCGTCGGCGAAGACCTGCCTGCAGGCACCACCATTTCCGTGGCGGCCGTCGATGGCGCTTTGTTGCAAGTGATTCGGGTCTGAACCCGCCGCCGCTCGTTCTAGCGGCCGGTCTGCCGACGGCGCTGGCGAAGGGCCGGTCGTTGCCGAACCTGGTGGTGGGGGGGGGGGTAGGTCGGTGCGGCAACGACCGGGCTGTCTTACATCGCGGTCGGAAGCTAGCCTCAGGGGACGAGGGTAAACATTCTCCCGACTGACAGGCTAAAAGATAGCGACCAGCCGACCGGGCTGTCTCCTATGCAAGCGTATAAGGGGATTTACACTAGGCGGCGGTCGCGCAAAGCGGCCGAAAGGGTCCCGTCGTCGAGATAGTCGAGTTCGCCGCCGACCGGTACACCATGGGCAAGGGCGCTGACCCTGATCGCCTGCCCAGCCTCACCCACTGTGGCCAGCCGGTCAGCGATATAGTGGGCAGTGGTCTGACCATCGACGGTGGCATTGGTGGCTAAAATGACTTCGGTAGCGCCCCCGTCGGCGACGCGAGCGAGAAGCTGTGGGATACGCAGATCCTCCGGTCCGGTTCCATCCAGGGCCGATAGCACCCCGCCCAGGACGTGATAGCGGCCGGGGAAGGCGGCAGCCCGTTCCAGGGCCCAAAGATCGGCCACATCCTCGACCACGCAGATCAGGCGTGCGTCCCGGCGCGGATCGGCGCATATGGTGCAAGGGTCCCGGCTGTCCAGATTGCCGCATGTCGAACAGGTGCTTACCGTACGCGCCGCCTCGGTCAATGCCGTGGCCAGCGGCAGCATCAAGGATTCGCGCCGCTTGATCAGCAACAGCGCTGCCCGCCGGGCGGAACGGGGACCCAAGCCGGGTACCTTGGCCAGCAGTTGAATCAGACGCTCGATCTCGGAAACGATCATGGTTGCAACCGCTGCCAACCCATCTGACGGTGGCTTGTCAAAGGGCGGCTCAGAACGGCAGCTTGAAACCAGGCGGCAGCTGTAGGCCGCCGGTCAGTTCGCTCATTTTTTCGGCCATGGTTCGGTCGACCTTGCCCTTGGCGTCGTTGAAGGCGGCGACCAATAGGTCCTCCAGCACTTCGACATCCTTGGCATCGGCCAGCGACGGATCGATCTTGATCGCGCGCGCCTCTCCCTTGCCGCTCAGGGTCACTGCAACCATGCCGGCGCCGGCGGATCCCGTTACCTCCATCGCGCCAAGCTTCTCCTGCAATTCGCCCATGCGGGCTTGCATCTGCTGCGCCTGTTTCAGCATCTGCCCCAGGTTGGTCATGGCGGCGGCGGCTCCCGTTTCGGGGGTTGCAAGGGCGGACGGGCGGTTCCACTGTGGCCACGTCCCGACAGCCCGCCTTCTATATCAGCCGTGGACCGCCAAGTCATGCAGCACCGCACGCTCTTCGTCTTCGATATCGAAACCGTTCCCGACACCGACGCGGTACCCGCCCTGACGGGATTTGCCGATCCCGATGTCGTTGCCCGGCGCACCGAATTGGAGCGTTACCACCTGGAGGCGACGCACGGGAACAATCCCTTTCCGCGCCAGCCGTTTCACCGGGTCGTCGCCATCGCCTTCCTGGAAGCCGAGATCGATCGCGATGGCCCGCGCGAAACCTATCTGCTCAACGAACTGCGGGCCGGCGGCGAAACCGACTGGGACGAACGCAAGTTGATCGAGGGCTTCTTCAGCTATTTCGAACGCATCAAGCCGCGCCTGGTTAGCTTCAATGGCCGCACCTTCGACCTGCCGGTGCTGCGCTACCGCGCGATGATCCATGGCATCGCCGCGCCCTTTCTCTATTCGGCCGGCGATAAATGGAACAGCTATACCAGCCGCTACAGTCCCGACTGGCATTGCGATCTGTTGGAGGTACTCTCGGATTACGGCGCCTCGGCGCGCATCCGTTTGAACGAGGCCTGCGCCGCCCTCGGACTGCCGGGCAAGTTCGGGCCTTCCGGCGCCGACGTCGCCGGCCTCTACGATGCAGGACGGATTGGCGAGGTTCGCGCCTATTGCGAAACCGACGTGCTCAATACCTACCTGGTCTACCTGCGCCACCAGTTGCATACCGGGGGCATCGTGCTCGAAGGCTATAACCGGGCGGTCGCCGATCTGGTGACGATGTTGGAGGGAGAACGGTCGGCGCGGCCCCATCTCGGCGATTTTCTCGCCGCCTGGCACACAGCGAGCGGCGGCAAGCTGACAATATGACCGCTGCTAAATAAGCGCGGCCGGCCGGCGTCGTCTATTCGGGCTCGCCATCCTCGACAAGGGTGGCGTCGGTCTCGCCATCTCCGCCCAGCTTCTCCGGCGGCGGGGCCAGCGAGCGCACGGCGGAGATCGAGGCGCCAGGAAAGGCTTCCATCACCGAACGCACCAGGGGATGGGTGGCGGCCTTGGCCTTCGCCGCTTCCGCATCGGTCTCGGCCTGCTGTTGCATGGTCGGCGCGCCGGCGTCGCGCGATACTGTCACCACCCAGCGACGGGCGGTATGGGTGTTGAGGAACCGGTTCAGCGTATGGGCAAGGTCGGTGGGGGCGGTATCGGCGGGTCGGAATTCGATCCGTCCTGGTTCGAAATGGACCAAATGCACATTGTTGCGCAGGTGGGCGTAAAGGCGCATTTCGCGCAACGCATCGGCCAGGTCGATCACGGCGGCAAAGGTCGCTGGATCATGCGACGTCGCTGCGCCATCGTCGTCCCAAGGCGCTGTTTCGGTCAGCGGCGCCGGAACGTCGGCGATCGGCTGGGCAAGGGGTACTTCCACGAGGCGGGCTGCCTCGGGCCGCAGCGCGGTTGCTATCGCCGTCCTACTTCCCCCGCCGGTCGGTTGCGGCGCGGCCAACGGACGGGCTTGCGCCTTTACCCCGCTGCCATCGCCGCCGCCAGGGCCAGTGCCGCTAGGTGGGACCGGCGCGCTTGGCGTGGCCGGCGTCGGCACGCCGCCTTCCCGCAGGGCTTTGATCGTGGCGCCGGGAGTCGGCAGGTCGGCGGCGTAGCCCAGGCGGACCAGAACCATTTCCGTAGCCTGCAGAGCCGAAGGAGCGTGGCGGACTTCTTCCAGGCCCTTCAACAGCATCTGCCAGGCCCGCGTCAACACAGCCATCGACAGGCCATCGGCCATGGCCCGGCCGCGCACCCGGTCGGTTTCCGGCGTCCCCGGAACGTCGGCGGCCTGCGGCGCCACCTTGATGCGGGTCAACCAATGAGTCAGTTCGAGCAGATCATCGAGAATCAGGACGGGATCAGCGCCGTCGGCATGCTGTGCCGCCAACCGGTCGAGCGCTCCGGCGATATCGCCGCGCATGACGGCGTCGAACAGGTCGAAGGTATGGGTGCGGTCGACCAGGCCCAGCATGCGGCGCACCTCGTCTTCGTCGATATGCGCATCGTCCAGGGAGATCGCCTGATCGAGCAGCGACAAGCCATCGCGCACCGATCCATCGGCGGCCCGTGCGATTAACATCAGGGCAGCGTCAGTGATCTCGGCGCCTTCCAGCCGGGCAATCCGGCCGAAATGCTGGGCCAGCACTTCCATGTCGACGCGGCGCAGGTCGAAGCGCTGACAACGCGACAACACGGTGACCGGGACCTTGCGGATTTCGGTGGTGGCGAATACGAACTTGGTATGTTCCGGCGGCTCTTCCAACGTCTTGAGCAGGGCGTTGAAGGCCTGGCGCGACAGCATGTGCACTTCGTCGATGATGTAGATCTTGTAGCGCGCCGAGGATGGCCGGTAGCGTACCCCGTCGATAAGCTCGCGCATGTCTTCGACGCCCGTTCGGCTGGCGGCGTCCATCTCCAGAACGTCGACATGACGATCGGCGGCAATGGCCCGGCAGGGATCGCACTGACCGCAGGGCGATGGCGTCGGCCCGCCTTTGCCGTCCGCACCGATGCAGTTCAAGGCGCGGGCAATGATGCGCGCTGTCGTCGTCTTGCCGACGCCGCGCACGCCGGTCAGCATGAAGGCATGCGCCAGGCGGCCCGAGGCGATGGCGTTGGTCAGGGTGCGGACCAGGGCATCCTGGCCGATAACCTCGGCGAAGGTGGCCGGACGGTACTTGCGGGCAAGCACGCGATAGGCGCCGGCCGCGGCCTTGCGGGGCGGATCCTTTGCAGCGGGCGGGGGAGCGTGCTCATCCATGGAACTGTTCGCCTTCGGCAGGGGAGAAGGCGGCACGAAGCCGGGGCGATAGGTGGGAGACCGGCGGACGACCCGGGCCGAAACTCGTTACGGCTGCTTCCTTCCGGATCTGACCGGGTTGGCGAGGAGCCCGTCCATCGCCAGCCTCCCGAGGGCACTATATCAGGTCGCCCCGCCCATGGTGCAAGGCCAGATAACCGATGTTGTCCACGAGGGCGCCGGATACCTCGCCCGATCCGGACCAAATGGGCCGGAAATCGCCGGCGCCGAGGGCACGGGCATGGCCCGATAAAGAAGATGTGCGGCATCTTGCCGGCGTTCCCTGGCTGTGCAAGGCTGACCGTCATGCGAGAACCGATGTTTATCGTCGGGGGCGATTTCGATCGCGCCGCCGTCCTACGCGAAGACGAGATGTGGCTAGCGGAACGCTTGGGCGATCCGCGGACCCGGATTATTCCTGTCTGGCGCAGCCGCAATCTGGTGCATAACGACGAGCCGATGCGCGCGGCCATGCTGACCGATAGCCTCGCCGGGGACTTGTTGACCTTTGCCGATCACACCGTGCTGCTGACGGTGGAAGACGGCGTTGCCACCTTCGCTGTCGATGTATCGGGTCACGAAGCACCCATTCTGGCGCCGATGCTGAACGGCGCGGAGTTTGCTGACCTGCGCGAGTTCGGGCCGCAGATCGAGGCCCGCGAAGGCGCCTTGCTAGCCCTCGCCCGTGGCATGATCCACTGGCACGGCACGGCACGCTTCTGCTCCTATTGCGGTTCGCCGACGTTCAGCACGCGCGGCGGGTTCCAGCGCAAATGCACAAGCCCGTCCTGCGGCCGCAGCCATTTCCCGCGCACCGACCCGGCGGTGATCATGCTGATCACTCGGCCCGGCCCTGGCGGCGGGCTGTGTTTGCTCGGCCGCCAGGCGGTGTGGCCTCAGGGCCGGTTCTCGACCTTGGCCGGCTTTGTCGAGCCAGGTGAATCCCTGGAGGCGGCCGTTGCCCGCGAGGTACAGGAGGAAACCGGCATCGCCATTACCGACGTCCGTTACCGCCGCTCTCAGCCATGGCCCTTCCCCGCCTCACTGATGCTCGGTTTCCGGGCACGGGCGACCAGCGAAAACATCACGCTCAACGACAAGGAACTGGAAGAGGCGCGCTGGTTCACCCGGGAACAGGTGGCGGATTTCGAAGGCCATGGCTTCCACCTGCCGCGCTTGGGTTCGATCTCGCGTTGGCTGATCGCCGAATGGCTCGCCGAGGCGGGGTGACGTCGGCGGCATGGGAAAAGTCATCATTACCTGCGCCGTGACCGGGTCGATCCATACCCCGACCATGTCGCCCTATCTGCCGATCACCCCCGATGACATCGCCAAGGAGGCTATCGCCGCGGCCGAGGCTGGGGCCTCGATCCTGCATCTGCACGCGCGCGATCCCATCGACGGCCGGCCGACACCGGACCCGGCTGTCTTCATGGCGTTTCTGCCGCGCATCAAACAGGCGACGGACGCGGTCATCAACATCACCACCGGCGGCGGCCACGGCATGACGCTGGCCGACCGGCTGGCGGCGCCGCTCAAGGCCCGGCCGGAAATGTGTTCCCTCAATATGGGCTCGATGAACTTCGGCCTGTTCCCGATGCTGAAACGCTACGACAGCTTCAAGCACGATTGGGAGTCGGCCTATCTCGAAGCCTCGCGCGATTTCATCTTCCGCAACACCTTCAAGGATATTGAAACGATCCTGCGCGATCTCGGCGAAGGCTGCGGCACCCGTTTCGAATTCGAATGCTACGATGTCGGCCACCTCTACACCCTGGCCCATTTTCTCGACCGCAAACTGGTACGCCCGCCGCTGTTCGTGCAGACCATCTTCGGTATCCTGGGCGGTATCGGCGCCGATCCCGACAACGTCGTCTTCATGCGGCGCACCGCCGACCGGTTGTTCGGCGATGCGTATCAGTGGTCGATCCTGGCCGCCGGCCGCCATCAGATGGGCTTGGGGACCCTGGGCGCCGTGATGGGCGGTAATGTCCGTGTCGGGTTGGAGGATTCACTGTATGCCGGCAAGGGCCAATTGGCCCGTAGCAATGCCGAGCAGGTGACGAAAATCCGTACAATCCTGGATAATCTATCGCTCGACATAGCCACGCCGGCCGAGGCCCGTTCGATCCTCGACCTTAAGGGCGGCGATCACGTGGCGTTCTAGCCACGATGGAAAAAGCCGCTCCAGGCCGCCGTCGTTCACCGACCGGTTCGGCCGTGGCCCGTGAAGAGACGGCCTTGCGCCAGCGCCTCATCGATACGTGTCTGACGATGACGGCGCTCGGCATCAATCAAGGCACCTCGGGCAACGTCAGCGCCCGCTGGCGGGATGGCCTGCTGATCACGCCCTCCGGCCTGCCTTACGCAGACATGCGGCCGGCCGATATCGTTTTTCTCGGTCTAGACGGGGCCGTCCGCGGCCGCGGGGAGCCGTCCAGCGAATGGCGTTTCCACCGCGATATTTTGGCCGCCCGGCCGGAGGTCGGCGCTGTCGTCCATACCCATTCGGTGCATGCCACGGCTGTTGCCATCTGTCGCAAGGCCCTGCCGGCCGTGCACTACATGATCGGCTTCGTCGGCGGGCCGACTGTCCGCTGCGCGCCTTATGCCACTTTTGGCAGTCAGGAATTGTCGAATCACGCGGTGAAAGCGCTGAAGGGACGCAATGCCTGCCTGCTCGCCAACCACGGCGTCATTGCCGTCGGTCCGACGGTCGACAAGGCTTTGTTTCTGGCTCAGGAGATCGAGGTGCTGGCGCGTCAGTACATTCTGGCATTGCAGGTCGGTACGCCGCAAATCCTGCCGGCGGCCGAGATCGCAACGGTGGTCGAAAAATTCAAAAATTACGGTCCAAAGCCGCGAAAATCTTGAGAATATTTCTAAGCGGGTTCAGCCGGATCGACCGGGATATCGCAAGAAACCCTCGTACCTCGTCCGGGTGTCGAGGCAAGGACGATTTGCCCGCCGTGCATGCCGATGAGTCGCCGCGCCAAAGTCAGTCCCAGTCCAGATCCCGCCGACTCTTCACCGGTAGCCGCCGGTCGGCCTTTCTCGAAGGGCTCGAATATCCGCTCCCGGTCGGCCTTGGAGATGCCGCTGCCGCTGTCGCGCACGGACAGTTGCAGGCGGCGGGACGAGCGCTCGGCCGTCAGGCGGACGGTGCCGCGCGCCGGCGTATGAATCAGGGCATTGTCCAGTAGGTGATGCAGCACCTGCCCCAGCCGCCGGCCATCGGCCCGTATGCAGCCAATATCAAGGGGACAAACCAGGTCGAGAATGACGCCTTTGCGCCGCGCCCGTTCGCGAATCAGGGCCAATGCCCGGGCAGCCAAGTCGTGGATGTCCATATCCGTTATGGTCAATTGCATCTGCCCGGCCTCGATGGCGGCCAGATCAAGAATGTCGCCAAGGATGGCACAGGCGCCGTTGGCGGCTGTACGGATGGCCTCCGCATAGCTCCTTTGACGAGGGTTGAGGGAGCCGAAGGTTTCTTCGGCCAATAGCTCGGCGTAATCGGCTACCGCGGTCAGTGGGCCGCGCACCTCGAACGATACGTTGGCAATGAAAGCGGTCTTCGACAAGTCGGCCGTGCGGAGTGCCTTGTCGCGTTCGGCGAGCGCCGACTCGACACGTGCGCCATCGGTGACGTCGCGATGGTTCATCAGCACGGCGCCGTCAGGCAAGGGCAACAGGATGCATTCAACGATGCGTCCATCCCGTCGCGTCAGCCGCAACTGTTGTTGGCGCCGTTCGAGGACGGCACCGGTGAGTTGTTCGCGGCGGTTCGGGTGGCTTGGATCGTGTTCCAATTGGCCATCGAGCAAGGCCGCAACGCGGGTGATGTGGGGCTCGTGGGCCAGATCGTCTCTCGGGAGATTCCACATGCGGGAAAACGCGAGGTTGGTCAGCTTCAGGCGGCCGTCCCTGCCGAAGGCGGCAACGCCGTCTTGTAGGCTATCCAGGGTAGCTTGGCGTACGGCGGACTGGGCGTTGTACTGCCGTTCCAGCGTGTAGTGCTGAGTCTGATCCTCGAAGACGAATATCACGCCACCTTCAGGATGAGGGTGGGCGCTACGTTGCAGCGTGCGGCCGTCCGGCAGGTGCAGAAGCTCGAATCGCGGAGCATCGAGATTTTGAAACAAGGCCACTTGGCGAGTGCGAAAATTACGCGGATCGGCCTCCTCGGGCAGCATCCTGCGATCACGTAATCGCTCGATCACCACCAGGAAATCAGGGCGGCTGGAAAGCCACGCCGGATCGAGTCCGAATAATTCGGCGAATGCGGTATTGAAACAATGCAAACGGCGCTGTCGGTCGAATACGACGATGCCGGCCGATACGGCTTCCAGGACGGGGTCACGCGCCTCTCCGGCAAAGGTTGCCGTGGGGGAAAGCGGCTTGGCTGCCGACGTCGGTTCCTGCGATGCGGTCACAGGCCAAGCTTACGATCCGCCTGTGCCCCCCGGCAAGCCTCGGCCTAGCGACAACGTTGGCGAAAGCGTTGCCTTGGGCGCAGCCGCAGCCTATGAATCGATGCGGAGAGTATCCACCAGCCTTGTCGAGGACATCCAATATGATCCGTTCTACAGCTGCTGTTACCCGCATTTTGTTGGGGGCCGCTGCCGCCATGGCTTTCGCCACCGAGCCGGCATTCGCCCATACCGGCATGGGCGCCATCAGTGGGTTTGCTGCCGGCATGAATCACCCGATGGCCGGTCTCGATCATGTGCTGGCGATGGTCACGGTCGGCATGCTTGCCAGCCAGCTCGGCGGTCGCGCCTTGTGGCTTGTGCCGTCGACCTTCGTGTTGATCATGGCGTTGGGCGGTGCCGGCGGCGCTGCCGGGATTGATCTGCCCTTTGTCGAAATCGGCGTTGCGCTTTCGGTCGTCGCGCTGGGAGCTACGGTGGCCTTGCAGATGAAGGCATCGGTGGCAGTTGCCATGGGGCTTGTCGGCCTGTTCGCCATTTTCCATGGGCATGCCCATGGCGGCGAAATGCCGGCGGAAGCCGCGGGTCTGAACTATGGCCTTGGCTTCATGCTGGCCACCGCGGGGCTGCATGGTCTGGGTATCGGCCTCCACTTCCTTACCAGCCAAGTGGCGAAAGCGCGGAGCGTTATGATTGTGCGGTTGGCCGGCGTAGCCGTTGCTGTGACTGGATTGGGCATCCTTACCGGCGCGACTTGAATCTTGTCGCCTGACTCGTAGGCGAATACGAAAAAGGGCCGCACAATGATGCGGCCCTTTCCATATCGAATGGCGCGTCGTCGACTCAGTAGCGGTAAGCCTCCGGCTTGAACGGTCCCTGCTGCTCAACGCTGATGTACTCGGCCTGCTTGGTCGACAGCTGCGTCAATTTCGCGCCCAGCTTGCCCAGGTGCAGGCGGGCTACTTTCTCGTCTAAGTGCTTGGGCAGCACGTAGACCTTGTTCTCATAGCTCTTGTGATTGCTCCAGAGCTCCATCTGGGCCAGCACCTGATTGGTGAACGAGGCACTCATGACGAAGCTGGGGTGGCCGGTGCCGCAGCCCAGGTTGACCAGCCGGCCTTCCGCCAAAACGATCAGCCGCTTGCCGTCGGGGAATTCGACTTCGTCGACCTGCGGCTTGACGTTGTGCCACTTGTAATTGCGCAAGGCGCCGATCTGGATTTCCGAATCGAAATGGCCGATGTTGCAGACGATGGCCCTGTCCTTCATCTCGCGCATGTGGTCCTGCGTGATGACGTCGATGTTGCCGGTGCAGGTGACGAAGATGTCGCCGACCGGTGCCATGTCTTCCATGGTCGACACCTCGTAGCCTTCCATCGCCGCCTGCAAGGCGCAGATCGGATCGATTTCGGTGACTGTGACGCGGGCGCCCTGGCTGCGCAGCGACGCCGCCGAACCCTTACCGACATCGCCGTAGCCGCAAACGACGGCACGCTTGCCAGCCATCATCACATCGGTTGCCCGCTTGATGCCGTCGACCAGGCTTTCACGGCAGCCGTAGAGATTGTCAAACTTCGATTTGGTGACCGAATCGTTGACGTTGATCGCCGGCACCTTGAGCTTGCCCTTTTTCGCCATCTCATAGAGGCGATGGACGCCGGTGGTGGTTTCCTCAGACAAGCCGCGAACATCCTTGAGAAGCTTTTCATGCTTCTCATGCATGAGCACGGTCAGATCGCCGCCGTCGTCGAGAATCATGTTGGGATACCAACCATTTGGGCCTTCGATGGTCTGCTCGATGCACCACCAGAACTCTTCCTCGTTCTCGCCCTTCCAGGCGAAGACGGGAACCCCGGTGGCGGCTATGGCCGCGGCGGCTTGGTCTTGGGTCGAGAAAATATTGCACGAACTCCAACGCACCTCGGCACCCAGCGCTGTCAGTGTCTCGATCAGCACGGCCGTTTGAATGGTCATGTGCAGGCAGCCGACAATGCGGGCTCCCTTCAGCGGCTTCTTGCTGCCGTATTCCGCGCGCAGGGCCATCAGCCCAGGCATTTCGGTTTCGGCAATGGCGATTTCCTTGCGGCCCCAATCGGCCAGAGAAATGTCGGCAACTTTGAAGTCGGCGGGCTTGCTCATCGGAGCCTCTCGTTCGTCACTGGGAAAATCTGACCCTAAACAGGGTCCGCTGTGTAGCAACCTGCCGGCGATACTGCAAGGCTACGGCCGGATGGTAGGCAGCAAGGCACTGGATCAGTCCTCGTCGAAGCCGCGTTCGACCAAGGCGCAAAGCGCTTCAAGGGCGGCATCGGCATCGGCCCCGACGGCCGAGATATCAATGTCCACGCCGGTTCCCGCAGCCAGCATCATCAGTCCCAGAATGGACAGGCCGCCAACCGACTGACCGCTGCGCGTAACGGTGACCCGGGCACTGTAACGCCCGGCTAATTTGACAAATCGGGCGGCTGCCCGGGCGTGTAAGCCCTTCTGGTTGCACACGGTCACGACGCGGTGGACGGCGTTGGGCGACGGGTCTTGCGGCGATCCACTCACGATCAGGGCTTGTCCTGAATCAGCAGTTGAGACGCGATGTTGATATATTTGCGCCCGGCTTCCTGCGCCTTTTGGGTAGCCTCGGTCAGCGAGTCGCTGCGGCGCACGCTGGCCAACTTGACCAACATCGGCAGATTAACCCCGGCGATCACTTCGACTTTGGCTTTTTCCATGGTCGAGATGGCTAGGTTGGATGGCGTGCCGCCAAACATATCCGTCAACAGGACAACACCCTCGCCGCTATCGGCGGCGGCTACGCTTTCCAGTATCTGACCGCGTCGCGCTTCCATATTGTCCTCAGGACCGATGCATACAGCGCCTATCTGCGTCTGCGGACCGACCACGTGCTCCAGTGCCGCGATCAGTTCTTCGGCCAGTCTGCCGTGGGTTACCAGCACCATTCCGATCATGTCTTAACCTCTTTAGGAACCGTTGCCATGTCAGGCGACGGCGCGATCCATGTCCCTGTGGCTTACGTGAACATGTCCGCCCTGTACCGTAAGCCAGGCGGCCAGTTCTTCGGCAACGAATACCGAGCGGTGACGGCCCCCGGTGCAGCCGACGGCAATGGTCAGATAGCTTTTGCCCTCCGCGATATAGCGCGGCAGCAATGGCTGCAACAGTCCAGTCAGGCTGGAAAAAAAGGCACCATAACCTTGGTCCTTGCGGACATAGTCGCCAACGGCTGGATCGCGTCCGGTATTAGGGCGCAGCGTGGCCACGTAATGCGGATTGCGCAGGAAGCGGACGTCGAAGACCAGGTCGGCGGCGCGCGGTAGGCCGCGGGCGAAGCTGAACGACGTGACGAAGATCGAAAGATCGCCACCTGTCTCCAAGCCATAGTGGGTCTGCAGGATGCGCTTCAACTCACCCGGACTGATTCCCGTCGTATCGATGATCAGGTCGGCGTGTTCACGCAGACCCGCCAACAGGCGCCGTTCCAGGCTGATACCGTCGCTCACCGGGCGGTCGCCGGCCAACGGGTGGCGGTGGCGGGTTTCGGCATAGCGCCGGCGCAATTCGTCGTCGTCGCATTCCAGGAACACCAAATCGACATCTACATGGCCGCCGATGGCGATGCGCGTCAGTTGTTGGAGAAAGGAATCGGCGGAAAAGTCGCGGGTGCGAACATTGGTGCCGACGGCCAACGGTCGGTCGGGCCGGCCGCTGGCGAATTCTGGTTGCGGCGCCACCAGTCCCGGCAGCAACGACAGGGGGATATTGTCCACCGCCTCGTAGCCCAGGTCTTCCAGGGCCTTGAGCGCCGAGGTCCGGCCCGCGCCCGACATGCCGGTGACCAGGATGATCCTGGTTCGTGCGGCGGCGGTTCCGGATTCGCGGGGCTCAGTCATCACGGTGCAGCGCTCACGGCAGAAGGGCCGTCTCGCCGACCGCGATGCGCATGGCCAAGCGAACTTTGGCGGTGGCCGAAGCTTCGAAGGCGGCCAGGCGGGTGGCAGGCAGGATGATCCCCTCCAGGGTAACGGTTTGCCCTGGGGGCAGGCGCTCGACAGATTCGCCAGCGCCGATCAAATCGACCACGACGACGATTTGGGCACGGGCGCGATAGGCCATGTTCAAAATGCCGACACCGCGCGCTTCCAGCAGACCGGCCAATGCCGGGGGCGGCGCGGCATATAGCCGTTCGTCTTCGGCGGTCAGCTCGACCCGGTCGTCGGCAACCAGTTCCGCGCCGTCGTCGATCAGCCGCAAAGCCAGATCCGACTTACCTGCTCCGGATGGTCCTCTGAGCATGACTCCACAGCCGTTCAACGCCACGCAAGACGCGTGTATCTGCGTCATCCCGACTACCCCCTCGTCAAATCCCCGACAAAGCCTGAAGCCTGTTCAAGGACAAGTCAAAGCAAACTTCGCCGCAGCGCAACATGAAAGATCGTCGAATCGGGGCTCAGGCCAAGGGAAGCCTCGTTACAAAGCGTGCGCCGACAACGTTGCCGTTGGGGCCGACACGGTTGTTGGCGGTTAGTCTGCCACCATGGGCGTTGACGATTTGGCGCGAGATGCTCAGTCCGAGGCCGGAATGGATGCCGAAGGCTTCCCCCGTTGGCCGTTCGGAATAGAACCGTTCGAAGATCGCTTCTTCCTTGCCCGCTGGGATGCCGGGACCTTGATCGTCCACCTCGACGACAGCTTGGTTGGCTTTGCGATAGGCGCGCAACGTGATCGTGCTGCCCGGTGGGCTGAACGACTGGGCATTGGCAATCAGATTGCGAAAGACCTGGACCAGGCGACCTTCCAAAGCATTGACCACGACGGGCCCGTCTTCCGGCGTGTCAAGGCCGAGACTGACCGGTGCCGACGTCGGGGCCTCCAAGACGCCACCGCGCAGAACGCCTGATGTCTGGTAGATGTCGGCCAAAGTCGACAGCATGGCGACGATGTCGACGGGTTCGGGTTCGGCCCGCGATAATTCAGCATCCAAACGCGAGGCATCCGAAATATCGCTGATCAAGCGGTCGAGGCGCTTCACATCGGCGACGATGATGTCCATCAGCTGGCGAAGCTGGGCCGGGTCGCGGATGCGCGAAGCGGTTTCGACGGCGCTGCGCAGCGACGTCAGAGGGTTTTTGATTTCGTGGGCGACGTCTGCGGCGAAGCGTTCGATGCCGTCCATGCGCGACCACATGGCCTCGGTCATGGCCCGCAGCGCCCGGGCCAGATCGCCGATCTCGTCATTGCGACCGGCGAAGTCGGGAATAGTGTAGCGGCGGTTTAGCCCGTTGCGGACCTGGGCGGCGGCGGCCGACAGACGGCGGATCGGCCGGGCGATGCTGCTCGCCAAATAGAAGGACAGGCCAGCCGTGATGGTCAATGCCACGACGAAGACCTGTAAAATGCCGATTCGTACTTCCAGCATGGCCAGGTCGATGTCGTGGGAGCTTTTCGACAGCATCAGGCCGCCCAAGACCTGTTTATAGCGCTGCACCGGAACGGAAGCGCTCAGCACAAGGCTGCCGTCTGCGGCCCGGTTCAGGGCCGTGGAGGTTTCCCCGGTCAGGGCGCGGATCGCGCCGGGGTAATCCTGGGCCTTTTGCGACGCTGTATCCGCATCGGGTGAATAGTCCGCCCCAATGGACAGGAAGCGATCCACGGCATGGAACAGGGCCGATGCAGTGCTGCTGGTGCCCGTGAAGACCCCTTCCTCGAAGTCCGGCGGCGGCAATTGGCGGGTCTCGATGGTTCCGCCGGGACCCAACAGGACCCGGCTGTCTGCAATCAATTGGCCACTGGCTGCGAACAGGCGTGCGCGTGTGCGTGTGGCCAGGGCCAAACGCCGCAGCATCTCACCCGCGGGCACGGTGAGCAGTTCCGGATTGCTCGCCGTCTCGGCGGTAGCACCTTCGCCCAAGGCGGCGGCGATCATGTCGGCCTGGATAGTCAGGGAAGCGAGCTGGGCGTCGATCAGGCTGCGTTGGTATTGGCCATGGTAAAGCAGTCCTGCGACCAGCGTGGCCAGGGCGAGAAAGTTCACTGCCAGCACGCGCAACGTGATGCGGGACAGTCCCCATCGCTGGGTAGGCCGTGGTTCGGCGCGGTTCATCCTATATTCGGTTCCCGTGGCGCGAGGATCGCCCGCGGGGCCGCCTCAATCGACTGCGCGGTAACGATAGCCGACGCCATACAAGGTCTCGATCTCGGAAAACTCGGAGTCCACCTTGCGCATCTTTTTGCGCAAGCGCTTGATGTGGCTGTCGATCGTACGGTCATCGACATAGATGCTTTCACCATAAGCCGCATCGATCAACTGATCGCGGCTTTTTACATGACCGGGACGGCGGGCGAGGCCTTGAAGCAACAGAAATTCGGTAACTGTCAGGTCCACGGCCTTGCCTTTCCAGGTGCATAGGTGGCGATCGGGATCCAGTGTCAGTTCGCCGCGATGGAGGCTTCCCTCGCCGCCGCCCTCCGATCCATTACGATCGCGCCGACGCAAAACAGCACGGATGCGTTCGATCAACAGGCGTTGGGAAAACGGCTTTCGAATATAGTCGTCGGCACCGACCCGAAGTCCCAACAGTTCGTCCACTTCCTCGTCCTTCGAGGTCAGGAAGATCACCGGCAGTTCGCTTTTCTTGCGCAGGCGGGTCAACAGTTCCACGCCGTCGAGGCGTGGCATCTTGATGTCGAGCACGGCCAGATCGGCCGGCTCGCGGGTCAACCCTTCGAGCGCCTGGGTGCTGTCCGTATAGGTACGCACTTTGAATCCTTCCGCTTCCAGCGCCATGGAAATCGATGCCAGAATGTTGCGGTCGTCGTCCACCAGGGCGATGGTCGGTGCCATGTTCGGTCCTCGGTCAGGGGGTGTCGTCATCTCGAACCGGTTACGGGCCTTTGCGGATGATATGGGGATGGCCTTCAGGAGTGTCGAGACGACTTTTCCACTTAAGGCCACCAATATGGCAAAATTATAGCCTGGAACGACATTTATCATGACAGATCAACAAACTTCGCCTGTGGCGGCGGCCCGTAACCTGGTGCGTTCGGCGCGGTCGGCGGCGCTGGCGACGGCCCTCGCCAAGGATGGGGCGCGGCCCTACGCTTCCTTGGTGACGACGGCCTGCGACGGTGATGGCTCGCCGCTCCTGCTGCTGTCGCGGCTCTCCGACCATACCCGCAACCTGGATGCCGACGCACGGGCATCGCTGTTGTGCGAGGACGCTTCCCATTTGGAAAATCCGCAAACGGGACCCCGGGTCAGCTTGGTGGGGCGGATCGAGGCCAGCGGCGATCCCCGGCATGCCCGGCGGTTCCTGGCCCGCCATCCGACGGCGGCGCGCTATGCGGGATTTGCCGACTTCGGCTTCTACCGGTTCGTCGTCGAGCGCGCCCATCTGGTCGGGGGGTTCGCCCAGGCACGTTGGGTAGACGGCCGCGATTTGGCCCTCGATCCCGCAGCGGTGGCGGCCATCGCCGATTGCGAAGAATCGGTCGTCGCGCACATGAACGGTGAGCATGGGGCGGCCCTGCGGCTTTATGCCAATGTTTTGCTGGGCCGCCCGGGGCGGAAGTGGCGGATGACCGGCCTCGATCCCGACGGCATCGATCTCCGCCTGGGCCGGCGTACCTTTGCGCGTTTGGATTTCGCCGCGCCCGTTGCCGATGCCGGCGAGGTGCGCCAGGCGCTGGTTTCCCTGGCGGCGGCGGCGCGCCAAAGGTTGTGAATCAGCCAATGGACCTTCGTCCAAGGGTGGTGTGATGGCCATTGCAGCCGGATGGCCTTCGGCATGTTTTTCTTGACTGCAATCGCAGGGCCGCGTACCGCATGCGCCGAACGGCGTGGGCGAGTCGAGGCGCTCTGTCAAAAAAGAGCCGTCATGGGGGAAAATCGTATCGCTCGACCGTGTGGTGCGCACGAGCGTTGACGTGCGTTTTGACAGGCGAAGGTTCCCCCATGATTTCCGGCAGCCGCTGTCCTACCGATAATAAGGGGCTTGTTTCCTGGGTCGCGGAGATG
>CAMCUA010000035.1 GCA_945878455.1 Asaia bogorensis
CGCCGATCCGCCGTGCGGCGGCGCGCCGTAGCGGAAGGCGTTAAGCAGACCGCCAAACCGGGTTTCCACGTCCTGCCTGGAATAGCCAGCGATCTCGAAGGCTTTGTACATGATTTCGGGGCGGTGGTTGCGGATGGCGCCCGAGGACAGTTCTACGCCGTTGCAAACGATGTCGTACTGGAAGGCCACGATGTCGAGCGGATCCTTGCTCTCCAACGCTGCCAATCCGCCTTGTGGCATCGAGAAGGGATTATGGCTGAACTCGATCTGCTTGGTGTCGAGATTGCGTTCGTACATCGGGAAATCGACAATCCAGCAGAAAGCGAATTGGCCTTCCTGGAGCAGGCCAAGTTCGCTGCAAACCCGCGTCCGCACAACCCCGGCAAAGGGTGCTGCCTTGTCCTTCAGTCCGCAGACGAAGAAGACGGCGTCGCCATCCTTCAGGCCAATGGCCTGACGCACGGCGGCAATGCGCTCTGGCTCCAGATTGCGGGCGATCGGACCCTTGCCGCCGCCGTCCTCGAAGACGATGTAGCCGAGGCCGCCCTGCCCTTCGGCCTTGGCCCAATCGTTGAGCTTGTCGAAGAAGCTGCGCGGTTGGGCGCCACCGCCCGGCGCCGGGATGGCACGCACCACGCCGCCGGCCTCGACCTGACGGGCGAACAGACCGAAATCGGAGCCACGGAAGGCTTCCGAGACATCGCTTATGACCAGCGGATTGCGCAGGTCAGGTTTGTCATTGCCATACTTCAACATGCTTTCGGCATAGGGAATGCGCGGAAACGGAGTAGGCGTGACGGCACGGCCACGGCCGAATTCGTTGAAGATGCCGGCCAGCACCGGTTCGATGGCGGCGAAGACATCGTCTTGGGTTACGTAGGCCATTTCGAAATCGAGCTGATAGAATTCGCCGGGCGAGCGTTCGGCGCGTGCGTCTTCATCCCGAAAGCAGGGTGCGATTTGAAAATAGCGGTCGAAGCCGGAGACCATGAGCAGCTGCTTGAACAGCTGCGGCGCCTGCGGCAGGGCATAGAACTGACCGGGATGGCGGCGGCTGGGCACCAGGTAATCGCGCGCGCCTTCCGGCGAGCTGGCCGTCAGGATCGGCGTCTGCACTTCGAGGAATCCCTGGTCGGTCATGCGCCGGCGGATGCTGGAGATCACCCGGCTGCGGAGCACAATGTTGGCGTGCAGCTGTTCGCGGCGCAGGTCCAGGTAACGGTGGCGCAGGCGGATTTCCTCGGAGAAGTCGCCCTCGCCCGCCACCTGCATGGGCAACACGTCGGCCGGCGATTCGACGACGAGGTCTTCGATGGCCAATTCGACCGACCCGGTAGGCAGGTTGGGATTAATCGTTTCGGCCGAACGGGCGACGACCTTGCCAGTGGCCGTGACGACGCTTTCCGGGCGGACCTTCTCGGCGATGGCAAATAGCGGACTAGAGACGTCTATGACGCCCTGAGTCAGGCCGTAATGGTCGCGCATGTCGACGAACAGCAAGTTGCCGTGATCACGCTTGCGGTGCACCCAGCCCGACAGCCGGACCGTGGCGCCCACGTGAGACAGGTCCAGTTGGCCACAGGTGTGGGTCCGGTAGGGATGCATGGGGAACCTCAGGCCTAGATAGCGATAGAATGGGCGATAGCCGCGAAAGCGGCCGCGACGGGCCGCAAAACCGCATGGAAGACGGCGCGTTGTCAAGCACCCATCGGCCATGGGCGCGACGCATTGGCGGCTTCCGATAGCCCGTCGTAGCGTGTATAGTAGGTGTCATCGTCAAACACCCGACCGGCCGGCCACCTGCCCACGCCGTCCCGCCTTCGGAAGGAACCTTCATGCCGCTGCCGATTCGTCCCGCTGCGAGGCCACGCTGCTGAGCGCCCAGCGGCATCGTCCCAGGGCCCAGGGAGGCAATCTCCAAGGCGACGCGGCAAGCGTTCCTGGCCGCCTGTTGACCACCTCGACTGAGGTTTCCGAGTTCTGCGCCAGCCTGGCCGGCGCCGCATATGTCACGGTCGATACCGAATTCATGCGCGAATCGACCTATTGGCCCATTGTCTGCCTGGTCCAGATCGCCGGCCCCGATAGCGCCGCGGCCATCGATACAATGGCACCGGACATGGACCTGGCGCCGGTGCTGGCCATCTTCAACGATCCCAACGTGCTGAAGGTGTTCCATGCCGGACGCCAAGACATCGAAATCTTTCACCACATATCGGGACACATCCCGGCACCGGTCTTCGACACGCAAATCGCCGCCATGGTCTGCGGTTTCGGCGATTCGGTCGGCTACGAGACGCTGGTGGCCAAATTCGCCGGGGTGACAGTGGACAAGTCGTCGCGCTTCACCGATTGGGCAGCGCGGCCATTGCGGCCACAACAGATCGCCTATGCGCTCGCCGACGTCGTCCACTTGCGCGTCGTTTATGAAAAGCTGGCGCAGCGCCTGGCCAAGAACGGACGGAGCCCGTGGCTGTACGAGGAATTGGCGACGCTGACCGGGATCGAAACCTATGAAGCCGACCCGCGTAAGGCCTATCTGCGCATCCGCACGCGCGCCATGAGCCCACGCGTTCTGGCTATCCTGCGTGAGGTTGCCGCTTGGCGCGAGGAGGAAGCGCAACGCCGCGACCTGCCGCGCAACCGGCTGTTGCGCGACGAGGCGCTGTTGGAAATCGCCCATCACGCGCCGGGTGACATCGAGGAGTTGGCCCGCACCCGCGGCCTGGGACGCCGCCTGGCGGAGGGCGATTCGGGTCAGCGCATCCTGGCCGCCGTGGCGCACGGCCAAGCCGTGCCGGATGCCGAATGCCCGCAACCCTCACAAAAACGTGAACTACCGAAGGAACGCGGTCCGGTCACCGACCTACTGAAGGTCCTGCTCAAATTGAAATGCGGCGAATTCGATGTCGCCTCGAAGCTGGTCACCTCGGCTGAGGATGTCGAAGTCATTGCTGCAATGGGCGAAAGTGCTGACGTGCCAGCCCTGGGTGGCTGGCGACGTCAGGTCTTCGGCGAGGACGCGTTGCGCCTCATGCGCGGCGAAATCGCCCTGGTCGCGCAAAAGGGCCAATTGCTGGCGCTGCCTTTTCCCTGTAGCAACAAAAAATAATTTTCTATTTGATCGTGTATTCGACAATGAACTCGACATCCTGCCGGAGAGTCGAAAAATATGGATATGGCGGACCGATAGGAATAGAGTTTTCAATACTAAGGTGGGTGTAAACGCCCAGATGGGCGTGGACGCAGGCGCTTCGCGTTTGGGGGGTAGCGCCCAGACAAAACTGCACACTCATACCGTGCAGCTGGCTATTCTGGGAATCGCCATGTTGAATTGGAGTCCTTGGTTGGTCGCGGTAGCCGGCGTGCTGGCCGCTGCCATCTTCACTATCGATATCAGGGTGCCGTTCGGCGACGCTGGCGGCCTACCTTATATTGCCTTAGTTTGCCTGGGCTGGTGGCATCCGCGCCGCTGGGTAATTTTCCTGTTCGCCGCCGTCGCCTCGGTGCTGATCTTGACCGCTTTCCTGGCGACCGGCACCGAACCGATCAACGTGCTGACCATCAGCAACCGACTACTCGCCCTGATCGCCCTTTGGGTCATCGCCGCCTTGTTGGCCATGGCGCGCAGCGCCGAGGCGGCCTTGCTGCAAGCCAACGACCGGCTGGAGAATCAGGTTCTCGAGCGGACTCGCGAGTTGGAACTGGAAATTGCCGAGCGGCGGCAAGCCGAAGCGGTCATCACCAACATGGCTAACCACGACAGCCTGACCGGACTGCCGATCCGGCCGCTGTTCATGGACCGCCTGTCCCAAGCGCTGGCTTCGGCCCGGCGTAGCGGTCACGACGTTGCCGTGCTGTTCATCGATCTGGACAGCTTCAAGTCGGTCAACGACTCCTTCGGCCATGAAGCCGGCGACCAACTGCTCAAGGAGGCCGCCCGCCGACTTCTGGCCTGCGTGCGCGAGACCGATACAGTGGCGCGCCACGGCGGCGACGAATTTACCGTGGTGCTAACCGAAGTGGCCGATCCCAACGCGGTGACAACCATCACCCGCAAGATGATCGACGCCCTGGCCCAACCGTTCGCGTTGAACACCAACGAGGCATTTATCGGCGCCAGCATTGGCATCGCGCTGCGTTCCACCGACGGCGATCAGCCGGAAACGCTGCTGGAGCGGGCTGACGCCGCCATGTACGTAGCCAAGGACCAAGGCAAGAATACCTTCGTTTACGCCCCCGCCAACAGCGGCAGCAAACGCGTCGCCAAAGCCTAAGTACTGTTGGCTTAAGAATGCGACTGAAGGGGTGGGTTTCTGCCCACCCCTCAATGGTTCCTGGCGCTTAAAGTGTGCCTGAGTAGGCCCCACCGTCGATCAGCAGGTTCTGGCCGGTGATATAGCCCGACTGGGCGCTGCACAGGTAAGCGCAGGCATCGCCGAATTCTTCGGGTGTGCCGAGCCGTCCGGCAGGAATGCCGGCAACCCGCGCCTTTTCAACCTCGGCATAGGACGTGCCGACCTTTTTCACTTCGTCCTCAATGGCGCCGCGCACTCGGTCCGTGAGCACGGAACCCGGCAGCAGGGCGTTGATCGTCACGTTGCGCAATACCGTCTGCCGCGCCAGACCGCCGCAGAAGCCGGTCAGGCCGGCGCGCGCGCCGTTGGACATCGGCAGGTTGAGGATCGGACTTTTGACGCCGCGCGAGGTGATGTTGACGATGCGCCCAAACTTGCGCGCGATCATGCCATCGACCGTTCCCTTGATCATGAAGATGGCACTCAGCATGTTGGAATCGAGCGCCTTGATCCAATCCTCGTAGGTGAACTGGCGAAAATCGCCATGCGGCGGACCGCCCGCGTTGTTGATCAGGATATCGGGATCGGGACATGCCTTGAGCACCGCGGCGCGGCCTTCTTCCGTGGCGACGTCGGCGACGATGGCGGTCACCTTGGCGCCGGTGGCATCGCGGATGTCCTTCGCCGCGGCCTCGATACGCTCCTTGGAGCGCGAGCTAATGGTCACCGCGACGCCTTCGCGGGCCAGCGACATGGCGCAGGCGCGGCCCAGGCCCTTGCTGGCCGCACTGACAATGGCCGTACGGCCTTTGATGCCGAGATCCATGGAATTTCTCCGATTTTATGGGTTTGCGTTCAGAGCGTGATGTTGGCGCCGCCGCCGTCGAGCACCAAATTCTGTCCGGTAATGTAGCCGGACTGGGCGCTGCACAAATAAGCGCAGGCGTCGCCGAATTCCGCCGGCGTGCCGAAACGCTTGGCCGGGTTCGCCGCGACGCGTTCCCGCATGACAGCTTCAAGCGTGCGGCCGCTGGCCTTGGCCGCCGCCGCGAAGTTGGAACGCAGGCGCTCCGTATCGAACGGCCCGGGCAGCAGATTGTTGATGGTGACATTGTGAACGACCGTTTGGCGGGCAAGGCCGCCGACGAAACCGGTCAGTCCGGTGCGCGCGCCGTTCGACATGCCCAATGTGGCAATCGGCGACTTCACGGCCGCCGACGTGATGTTGACGATGCGCCCGAATTTGCGCGCGATCATGCCGTCGACCGTCCCCTTGATCAGCATAATGGCGGTGAGCATGTTGGCATCCAGCGCCTTGATCCAATCCTCGCGGCTCCATTGGCGGAAGTCGCCCGGTGGCGGACCGCCAGCATTGTTGATCAAAATGTCCGGCTCGGGACAGGCCTTCAACACGGCGGCGCGGCCGGCTTCCGAGACAATGTCGCAGGCCACTGTCGCAACCCTGACGCCGGTGGTGGCGCGGATGTCGCTGGCCGTCTTCTCCAACGTTTCAGCCGTGCGCGCGCAAATCGTCAACTCGACGCCTTCGCGGGCCAAGGAGATGGCGCAGGCCTGGCCCAGCCCCTTGCTGGCACCGCAGACGATGGCCTTGCGGCCCTTGATTCCGAGATCCATGGATTGCGTCTCCCCCTATGGCTTGGGCCGGCAACCTAGCGGCGGCTTTGCCGTCAAACCGGCCCGGCAGGATCATCCCCGGTGGCGCGCGTCATGACAAGCCGCACGAACGGAACCGTGACATTGCGCCGCTCTTCCAGCGCCGCGGCGTCGATGGCAGCGACCAGCCGGCGCGCGGCATCGAAGGACCGCTCCATGCGATCCAACATGAAGGCGATCACCCCGACATCGATCCTCAACTGCCGATCGGCAAACAGCTTGACCAGAATCGCCGCCATCAACGCGTCGTCCGGCGGCGCGATGGCTACGGCCACCGCCGCTGCCAGCCGCGAGCGCAAGTCGTCCAGCGTCAGGTTCCAACGCGATGGCGGCAGGCTGGCGGTGAGCAGCAGGCGACGGCCGGCTTCGGCGGCGACGTTGTGGAGATGCAGCAAGGCTTCTTCGATGGCACGATCCAATCGCCGGTCAACGTCTTCGACGACCAGCGCCGGAGCATCGGCAAGCAGACGCGGCGGCTCGTCGGCCAGCAGCCGGTCACGCTCGACGGTTCGCGCGCCGGTCCGCTCCATGAACAAGCGGGCCAGATGCGTCTTGCCGCAGCCCGGCGCACCGTGGACCACCAACACCGTCGACGGCCATGCCGGCCAGCGGTCGAGCCAAGCCACCGCCTGCGCATTGCCGGGTGCGACCAGGAAATTCTCGCCGGCCAGCGACGGCCGATGATCGAACCCCAAGGGCAACTGCGCCGGATCCGTCACCGGTCGTTCGCGCCGCTGCCGGGCGTATCTATGTAGAGGTCGCTGCCACGATATTCGCCGATCCAGTATCGCACCAGCACGCCGAGGGCGGCGGCAACCGGCACCGCGACGAGTATGCCGGTAAAGCCCAACAGCGAACCGCCGGCCATCAAGGCGAATAAAAGCCAGACCGGATGCAAGCCAATGCTGTCACCGATCAGTTTCGGTGTTAGCAGATAGCTTTCCAGCACCTGGCCGACGGCAAAGACCGCGCCGACCAAGGCAACCGGTGTCCAAGCGTCGAATTGAAGCGAGGCAACACCCAGGCCGAGCAACAGTCCGGTGCCGGCGCCGACATAGGGAATGAAGGATGCCAGACCGGCGCCGAGGCCGATCAACAACCCGAACTTCAATCCAATGGCACCGAGGCCGACGGCGTAGATGACCCCGAGGATGAGGCAGACCGTCGCCTGTCCCCGAATAAAGCTGGCCAGCACGCGATCGATCTCGGTCGCCAGCTGGCGCACCGAGGCAACCGATTTCTGCGGCACCAAAGCATCGATATGGGCAACGATGTCGGGCCAATCGCGCAGCATATAAAATGCGACCACTGGCGTGACGATAGCGAGCGACAGGACATCGAGCAAAGCGACGCCACCGCTCCATATGCCGCCGAGCAGGTCACCGAACCATTTGACGGCGCTGGCAGCATAGCCACCGGCCGCGTCGCGCAATTCGGCCACTTGCTCCTCGGACAGGCCCTCCCAGACATTTTCGACGAAGGGCTGCAGTCGGCTGCGCAGTAGATCGAGCATCTCAGGCACCGCGCCGACAAGAGCAACGAGCTGTTTTTGCAATGGCGGCACGATGGCCACCAAGGCAAGACCGGCAGCCAGGAAAAAGGCGAGCAAGATGATCGCTGCAGCCAGCGCCCGCGACAAGCCCCGAGCCTTTAGCCAGTTCGCCACCGGATCCAGGAAATAGGCGATGGTCATGCCAAGGACGAACGGCAGCAGCACGCCGCGTAATACGATCAGCAGAAGCACGAAGACGGCAAAGCCCGCCGCCCATGCCACGGCTCGATGCGAACGCCTCATTCGCCTTCCTCCATTGCCGCCGCACGCCGGGTCCATTCGTAGACATAGAAGGCACCGGAAGCGAAGGTCGTCAGCGCGGCAATGTAGACCATCAGCTCCGCTACCATGCCGAGGGGCAGATCGAGGCCGTGCTGGCCCAACACCACGGCGACCAGGACGATCTGCGCCGCCGTATTGATTTTGCTGATGCCCAAGGGCTCCAAGGTCAGGTGCTGCGTCAACGTGTGATAGAGCAAGGCGCCGGCGACGATGAGCACGTCGCGGAACACCACCATGATGACCAGCCAGCTTTGCAGGTAGCCTCCGCTGCCCAAGCTGATAAAGACGCTGACCAAGAGCGCCTTGTCAGCCAAAGGGTCGAGATAGCGCCCAAGCACGGTTTCGGCGTTCAGCCGTTTGGCGAGATAGCCGTCGACGGCGTCGCTGACACCGGCCGCGATGAACAGCCAAAAGGCGCCACCCAAATAGCCGTTGATGATCAACCACACCGCCAAGGGAACGGACAGCAACCGGGCCAGCGTGATGAAATTGGGGATGTTCACCGGCGGCCTCTGCGGCTAACGGTTTCGGCCGGCAACGCGGCGCAGGATGCGTTCGCCTTCGCGCGAGGACAGATTGAGATCGGCCTGTTCGAGCGCGATCACCAGTTGATCCAGGTCGCCGAGATAATGCAGGTTGAGGCGTACCTCGGCACGGGTCAGCAGCACCACCTCGACTTGCCGCACCACGGCGATATCGCGCAGCCGTTTGCTGACCGCGACCCATTCTTCGAGGCTGCTCAGCGGCACCGTCACCGCCGTCACCGCAACGGTGCCCCGGTCGATCCGGTTGCTGCGCTTCCACCGACCCTGGATTTCGGCGCCGATGGCGAGGGCAGCTTTGGCCAGGATGACGTTCGGATCGTCCGTCGGTGCCAGGGCGAATTCGGTCTGATACGGCTGCGCATCGGGAGCCGAACCGTAACGAGTCATCGTAATGGAGATGCGCGAACGGTTGGTCATCGGATCTTGACCAACGTCGGCGACCACGATAATCGCATCGGTGGCGCCATAGCGTCCGGTGGCGTCACCCAAACCCTCGCCACGCAATACCTGTTCGACGCCGATGGCGGAGACATCGACGAGATCGCCGGATGGTGCCGCCAGAGGCACCAATCCGTCGCTGGGCGGCAAATCACGCCACACCTTGAGCCAGGGATTGGCATCCCACAGATTGTCGATACCGTTCTGGCGCAGAACGGGCAGCACCAGCACCGGCTTGCTCGGCGTTTCGGCAAAGGCGATGCCGCTGTCGGCGAACAAGCTACGTACGGAATCCGGCCGGAAGCGATAGGTCAGTTTGGCCAGGTAACGCACCGCCGATGTCTTTTCCTCGGCAACGGAAAAATCGCGTATCAGGCGGGACACCTCGGCCGGTTGCAAGCGGGGCACCCGCGAACGGTCCTCGTCGAGCACGAGACGCGCCACCAGACGACGGAAGGCCTCGCTCTCCGCCCCGGCCATGGCCCGTTCGCGCGCCGCCGAGGCCGACTGGCCGGTGACGTCGACGGCGATGCCGGAAACGGCAAAAACGTCTGGAATCTGCGCCAGCGCACGGGGCTGGGCGCAGAAGAAGGCAAGCAGCGCCGCCGCCAGCGTAGCCAGGATCGGCAAACCGCCGCCACGGCGGCGACGATCGCGCGTTGAAAAGGGCTTCGGATGCATTATGTTCGGCACCTTCGCAACGGCATCATGCACCACTTCCTGGATATGGAGATAGCGATCAGCGGGGAACGACGTATTGGCGGCCCGGCACCGAATGGGCTCAGCTACAAGGACGCTGGCGTCGATATAGACGCGGGTGCCGCCCTCGTCCAGGCCATCAAGCCGGTAGCACGCAGCACCGAGCGGCGTGGCACAATGGGCGGCCTGGGCGGATTCGGCGCCCTGTTCGACCTCAAGGCCGCCGGTTTCCGCGATCCGCTGCTGGTTGCCGGCACTGATGGCGTCGGCACCAAGCTGGCCGTCGCCATCGCCGCCGGCATCCACAATACGGTCGGCATCGATCTGGTGGCCATGTGTGTCAACGACTTGGTGGTGCAAGGCGCCGAGCCGCTGTTCTTCCTCGACTACTACGCCACCGGCAAGCTCGACGTCGGTGTCGGCGCCGCCGTGGTCGGCGGTATCGGCGAGGGTTGCCGACAGGCCGGCTGCGCGCTGATCGGCGGGGAAACCGCCGAAATGCCCGGCATGTACAAGGCCGACGATTTCGATCTGGCCGGCTTCGCAGTCGGCGCGGTCGAGCGCGACGGGTTGATCACCGGCGAGCGCTGCCAGCCCGGCGACCTGCTATTGGGCATTGCCGCGAGCGGGGCGCATTCCAACGGTTTTTCGCTGATTCGCCGGATCGTCGAGGTCTCGGGTCTCGGTTATGACGATGCCGCACCCTTCGACACGACGCGCAGCCTGGGCCGCGCCCTGCTGGAGCCGACCCGCATCTATGTGAAAAGCTGCCTGGCCGCCATCGGCGGCGGTGGTATCCATGCGCTGGCCCATATCACCGGCGGCGGCATCGTCGAAAACCTGCCGCGCGTGCTGCCCGAGGGCCTATCAGCGCGCATCGACGGCGGCGCCTGGAGCATCCCGCCGTTGTTCCGCTGGCTGGCCGCCACCGGCGGCGTGCGCCCCGCCGAGATGGCCAGAACCTTCAATTGCGGCATCGGAATGATCGCCGTGGTCGCGCCGGAAGCCGCCGAGGCGGCGCAGCACAGCTTGCAGGAAGCAGGCGAAACCGTCTGGCCCATCGGCACGTTGATCGCCGAGCCGGGCGAAGCCTGCGTTCACCTGGACGGCTGGGAAGCAGCATGGCGCGGCTGAAGCTCGCCGTCCTGATATCCGGCCGGGGCAGCAATCTCCAGGCCCTAATCGATGCCTGCGCCGCTCAGGATTATCCCGCCAGGATCGTTTTGGTCGTGTCCAACGTGGCGGACGCCGGCGGCCTGCAACGGGCCGAACGGGCGGCGATCCCGACCCGCATCGTCGAGCACAAGGGTTATGCCGACCGTGACAGCTTCGATGCCGCGCTGACCCAGGCCATCGCGGCGTCCGGCGCCGAACTGGTCTGCCTGGCCGGATTCATGCGGCTGTTGACCGACGGTTTTTGCACGCACTGGCGCGACCGGCTGATCAACATCCACCCCTCGCTGCTGCCCGCTTTCAAGGGGCTGCATACCCATGAACGGGTGCTGGCGGCCGGCGTGCGCATTAGCGGATGCAGCGTGCATTTCGTGCGTCCGGCGATGGACGAAGGCCCGATCATCGCCCAGGCCGCCGTGCCCGTCGGCACCGACGACAATGCCGAAACGCTGGCGGCGCGCGTGTTGCAGCAGGAACACCGGCTCTATCCGCTGGCGGTGCGCCTAATCGCCGAGGGCCGCGTGACCGTGCGTGGCGAACACGCCGAGATCGCCGGCGCCGCCACGGCGGAAGGCAGCCTGATCAACCCACTGTGACGCGGTTGCGGGCGGGGTGGAAGTCCACCCCAACCCGGCCGAAGGTTACGGCGTCAGCCGACGATGTCGAGCTTGGAAAAGAAAAAGGCGATTTCGTTAGCGGCGTTTTCTGGCGAGTCAGAGCCGTGCGCCGAATTTTCCTGAACATTGAGGCCAAACGCCTTGCGGATCGTGCCTTCGGCGGCGTTGGCCGGATTGGTGGCGCCCATCACTTCGCGGTGTTTGGCGACGGCATTTTCGCCTTCCAGCACCTGTACCACCACCGGACCGGAACACATGTATTCGCAAAGCTCGCCATAGAAGGCGCGCTCGGCATGCACAAAATAGAAGGCCTCGGCGTGGGCACGGGTCAACCTGAGGCGGCGCTGGGCGACGATGCGCAGGTCGGCTCCTTCGATCAACGCATTGATCTTCCCCGTGATGTTGCGTCGGGTCGCATCCGGCTTGAGGATCGACAATGTGCGTTCGATGGCCATGACTGAGCCTTTCATCATTGGGAACGTGAAAATAGCAAGTAACCGCAATGGGGCGCCGGCGCAGACCGAATATGGCCCCCCCTTTCGCGGCGGCGCGTTATATACCCATCGCTCCCGGGTGACAACAGCCAGAGAGGGTTGCCCGGCGGCAGGAAAATCCTCGCGATGTGTTTGCACCGGCCCCCGCCCGTGGTATCAGGCGCGCCATGCTACGCATCGAAAACCTCACTCTACGCATTGCCGGGCGCACCTTGATCCAAGGCGCGTCCTATTTGCTCAACGACGGCCACAAGGCCGGGCTGGTCGGCCGCAACGGCAGCGGCAAGACGACGTTGTTCCGCGTGATCAGCGGCGAGATGGCGGCCGATGACGGCGTCGTCGAGATGCGCCGTGGCATGCGCGTCGGCCGCGTCGCCCAAGAGGCACCCGACGGGCCGTTGAGCCTGCTGGAGACAGTTCTGGCCGCCGACACGGAGCGCGCCCAGTTGCTGGCCGAGGCCGATACCGCCCACGACCCCAACCGCATCGCCCATATCCATGAGCGGTTGATCGACATCGACGCGCACAGCGCGCCGTCGCGCGCCGCCGCCATCCTCGCCGGCCTCGGCTTCGACGACGCGGCACAAGCCCGCCGCTGCCAGCAGTTCTCCGGCGGCTGGCGGATGCGCGTGGCACTGGCCGCCGCCTTGTTCGCCCGGCCCGATGTGCTGCTGCTCGACGAACCGTCCAACCACTTGGATCTGGAAGCCAGTTTGTGGCTGGAGTCCTATCTGGCCAATTGGCGCGGCACGCTGCTGATCATCAGCCACGAACGATCCCTATTGAACAAAGTCTGCAACGAGATCGTCCATCTCGAACAGCAGACCCTGGTGCGCTATAGCGGCGACTACGACACCTTCGAGCGCATCCGCCGCGAAAGGTTGATGCTGCAATCCAAGATGAAGGAGCGCCAGGAGGCGGAACGCGCCCGCATCCAATCCTTCGTCGACCGCTTCCGCGCCAAGGCGACCAAGGCCCGACAGGCGCAAAGCCGCATGAAGATGCTGGCCCGCATGGAGCCGATTGCCGCCGTCGTCGAAGATGCTAGCCTGTCGCTGCACCTGCCGGAAACCGAGCCGCTGCCACCGCCGGTCATCTCCATCGACGATGCCGACGTCGGCTACGAGACGGGCAAGCCGATCCTGCGCAAGTTGCGCGCCCGTATCGACATGGACGACCGCATCGCCCTGATCGGCGCCAACGGCAATGGCAAGTCGACACTGATGAAACTGCTAGCCGGACGGCTGGAAGTGCAGTCCGGCACCGTGACCATGGCGCGCAAGCTGCGCATCGGTTATTTCGCGCAGCATCAGGCCGAAGAACTGGTGCCCGACCAGTCGGCCTTCCTGCACATGGCACGCCGCCTGCCCGGCAAGGCACCGTCGCAAGTCCGCGCCCACCTCGGCCGCTTCGGCTTCGCCCAAGGCAAAGCCGATACGGTGACGGCCAGCCTGTCGGGCGGCGAGAAGGCACGCCTGCTGTTCGCCCTGATGACAGCGGACAAGCCGCACATCCTGCTGCTCGACGAACCGACCAACCATTTGGATGTGGACGCCCGCGAGGCCTTGGTCGAGGCGTTGAACGCCTTTGCCGGGGCGGTGATCCTGGTCAGCCACGACAGCCACCTGATCGAACTGGTCTGCGACCGCTTGTGGCTGGTCGCCGACGGTGTCTGTACGCCCTTCGACGGCGACATGGACGACTACCGCCGCCACCTGATGGAGCAACGGCGCAGCCGCAGCAACGCCAGCAGCAACGACGACGACGGCGCCGTCCGCCGAGGCCGGCGCAAGTCGCGCGCCGCGGCGCGTTCCGAACTGGCACCGCTGCGCCAGGAAGCCCGGCAGGCGGAAAAGACCGTCGACCTGCTAACCAAACGCCGCCAAGACATGCAAACCGAGCTGGCCGATCCGATGTTCTACAACGGCCCGGGCGGCCGGGTAGCTGACCTGCAACGGGAACTCGCCATGCTGTCGAAAGAATTGGCCCAGGCGGAAACCGCTTGGCTCACCGCCCAGGAAGCCATCGAAGCGGCGGGGGAAGAGGCGGCGGAATAGGAAGTCGAGCCATGACGGCCCTGTGCTATAGTGATACCGCGCAATCACTTGAGAACGACCCCAATGACCGCATCGTCTAGCACCGATCTGAAACTGGACAGCGAGGTGGTGGTTCGGCTGCAAAGGCTCGCTGACTCTAAAAAGCGGCCAGCCGATCGGCTGATGCGTGAGGCCATCGAACAGTATGTCGAGCGTGAGGAAGGGCGCGAGCGATTGCGTCATGATGTCCTCGCCGCCTGGAACGAATATCAGGCGACTGGCCAGCATGCCACCGCCGAGGAAGTCGATGAGTGGCTTGCGCGGCTTGAAGCGGGCGAGGATGCCGAGCCGCCAACGCCGCATAATTAGTCCATGGCCAGGATCGTCTGGGCATCGTCCGCCCTGCGCGACCCAGAACGTCTTCGCCAATTCCTATCGCAACACAGTCCCGATGCCGCACGGCGCGCCGCACGGACGATTTGCCGGGGTGTGAGGTCTCTTGCGGGACACCCTGAAAAGGGGCGTCCATTTGAAGGCTTACCCTCCGAATTCCGTGAATGGTTCATCCAATTTGGCGACAGTGGCTATATCGCGGTCTACCGTTATGACGGGCAGTCCGTGACGGTCCTCGCTCTTCGCCACGGGAAGGAGATCGGATTCCTGGCGCCATGACCTCCCTGCGGCTGTCGCTATTCTATGGCGGATATTTCGGGGCGGTCGGGGTCATCCTGCCGTTCTGGCCGCTGTGGCTGGCGGGCCGCGGCATTGGACCCGACGAGATCGGCCTGCTGGTTGGCGCCGGGCTGTTGGCGCGCGTTATTTCGGGCCCCGTGGCGGCACATATCGCCGATGGCGGTGGCGACGTGCGCCGGCTGATCCTTGGACTAGCCATCGGCGCGCTCGCGGTCTTCACCCTGTTTCCCTGGACCGACGGATTGTGGCCGGTGGTCGGCCTGTGGCTGCTGTTCGGTTGTTTCTGGTCGCCGATCATGTCGCTTGGCGAAAGCGTCACGCTATCCTGCGTGCGTTCGCACAGCGTCGACTACGGCCGGGTGCGGCTGTGGGGTTCGGTCACCTTCATCGTCGTTTCGGCGGCCAGCGGCCGGCTGCTGGCGGGCAACGAACCGGCGCTGATCCACGCCCTGATCCTGGGTCTGATCACCGTCACGGTCGCCGTCTGCCTGCTGCTGCCGAAAACGCCCAACGTGGCGCGCGAGCCGGGCAAACTGCCGTTTGGCCAGGTCTTGGGCAATCGCCGCTTCCTGGCCATGCTGGCAGCCGGCGCCCTGCTGCAATGCAGCCACGCCGTCTATTACGCCTTCGGTTCGATCCATTGGGCAGCAGCCGGACATTCGGAAGCGGTTATCGGCTGGTTGTGGGCCGAGGGTGTCATCGCCGAAACGATCCTGTTCGTGGTCAGCGCCCGCTTCATCGATCGTCTGGGACCAGGCCGCATGTTCGCTTTGGCCGGGCTCGCCGGGGTCATCCGCTGGCCGGTGCTAGCGCTGAGCACGGACCTGACAGCCTTGATCGCCGTCCAGGCCCTGCACGCACTGACCTTCGGTTCGGCGCATCTGGCCGCCATCAGCTTCATCCGCCAGCAATTGCCCCCCAGCCTGTCGGCGACCGGACTCAGTGTTTATTCCAGCGGCGTCAACGGCATCGCCATGGGCGTCGTCATGCTGCTGAGCGGCCAGCTTTATGCCCAATACCAGGGACAGGCCTATGTCGCCATGGCGGCCATGTGCCTGGCTGGCGGCGTCATTGGACTATCGATGGCCCGGGACGAGCGCCGCAGTAACGCCGCCGATGCTGCCCGTGAGGGATGACTCTCCCGCCGTTCCTGTATAAACTTCAAGAGCATGGGCATCCCGAGGGGTGGGGAGATGGCGGGCGTTCAAGACATCGACAACGGCGTTCATTCTCCGGGTGTCACCAATTTGCCGGCGGCGAGCGATGCTGCCGTCTGGACCGGCCATGAACTGAGCCGCTCGGAATCGTGGATTTTCCGCTTGAGCGCTGCCGACGTCGACGAGATCGAGGCCGCCGCCCGGCGCTTCCGTGACAGCGGCAAGGATCTGTTTCGCATCGCTACAGCCGAATTCCCCCTGCCGCATCTGGGACCGCGCCTGCTGGCGCTTCAGCGCGAGATCGTCGAGGGCCGCGGCTTCGTACTGATCCGTGGACTGCCGGTGCAGAACTACGACATGGCGATGGCGGCCATCGTCTATATGGGGATCGGCCGCTATTTCGGCGATCCGGTGTCGCAGAACGCCAAGGGGCATCTGCTCGGCCACATCAAGGATCTAGGCCACACCCGCCACGACCCCAAATGGCGCGGCTATCAAACGACGGAAGAGCTGCGCTACCACACGGATAGCTGCGACATCGTCGGCCTGCTCTGCCTGACCCGCGCCAAGCAAGGCGGAGTGAGCAGCATCGCCAGCACCGGGGCTATCTACAACGAGATCCGCCGCCGCCGGCCCGACCTTATCCCGGTCCTGACCGAGCCTTTCTATATTTCGCGCAACGGCGAAATCCCGGCTGGCAAGCAGCCCTGGTATCGCATACCCGTGTTCAACTTTTACGCCGGATTCTTGACGACGCTCTATGCGGCGCGCGACGTGCGCACCGCGCAACTGCTCGACGGCGTGCCGCCCTTCACAGTGGCGCAGCGAGAGGCCTTGGACCTGTTTCTTGAGGTGACCGAGGACGTCAGCCTGAAGATGGATTTCGCCGTCGGCGATATCCAGCTGTTGCACAACCACGACATCGTGCATGCGCGCACCGAGTACGATGACCATGCGGAAGACGCGCGCAAACGCCACCTGCTGCGGCTGTGGCTGTCGGTGCCGGATGGCCGCCCCCTGCCTCCCTGTTTCGCCGAGCGTTATGGCACGGTCGAACTTGGCACCGTGCGCGGCGGCATCGTCTGCCCCGGAACGCAACTCACCATCCCCTTTAACGCCGAATAACTGACCAGGGAGAAACGCGATGACCTCGACACCGATTTCCAGACGCAATCTGACCAAGGCCGTTGGCATCCTCGCCGCAGCAGGCGGCATCATGGCGACGACCAAGATCGCCCAGGCCCAGGCGCAAGCCCCCGCAGCGACGGCCGCCGCGCCGACCGAAGCGACCATCGAACGGGTGAAGCGGACGAAGCTGCTGCGCGTCGCCGCCATTCCGGGCGCGGCGCCGTATTTCCAGAAGGACCCGGCCTCGGGCAAATGGTCAGGCGCCGCCGTCGATATGGCCACCGACATCGCCAAGCCGTTCAGCGCCGAGCTGGAATTCGTCGAATCGACCTATCCCAATTCGGTGCTCGACCTAAAAGTCGGCCGCGTCGATCTCGCCTTCGCGCTCAACCCGACCGCCGAGCGTTCGCTGTCGATCGCCTTCACCAACGCCTATTACCACCCGCCCTTCACCTTCATGGCGAAAGAGGGATTTACCGGACGCAAATGGGCCGACTCGAACAAGGCCAACGTCCAGGTCGCCTCGATCCTCGGATCGCTGTCGGAGAAGCTGGCCAAGCGCTATCTGCCGTTGGCCCAGCACACCACCTACAAGACCCTGGACGAAGCCGTTCTCGCCTTCCAGGCGGGCCGGGCGGACTGCGTCATTTCGGCTGTCTTGCAGGCCTTGAGCGTCAAGTCGCGCAATCCGACCGTCAAGGTGGTCAACGTCGCCGAAAGCCCGAAGATCGCCTTGCAGACCAGCATGGGCATTCGCCTGGAGCAGGACCTGGGTTGGCAGAACTACCTGAACGGCTGGGTCGCCGACAACCGGTTGAGCGGCCAGGTCATGGAATGGATCGTCGCCGAGCTGACCAAGACGGGCGTCACACGCGAGGACGTGCCGGCCGACATCTAAGCCAGATGAGGCATCGTACGTGTACCGCGCTGCCCTAGGGGCGGCGCGGTCGCGGTTGCCTGCCGAGCCACGCATAGAAAAGGCTCAAGATGTCATACGACTGGGATTTTACAGCGCTGTGGTCGCACCGTGGACTGCTGTTGCAGGGCGCCGGCTATACCCTGATGTTCACCTTCGCGACCATCGCGCTCGGCATGTCCATCGGCATCGTCGTCGCCCTGCTGCGCCTGGTCCCATCGAAGATCGTGGCAGCACCACTGGTCTTTTACATCGGCGCCTTTCGCTGTACGCCGGTGTTGGTCCAGTTGATCTGGATGTATTACGCCTTGCCGGTGCTGACGGGCATCCTGATGGGACCGGCGACGGCGGCGATCCTGACCCTGTC
>CAMCUA010000036.1 GCA_945878455.1 Asaia bogorensis
CGTTCGATTGCATGAACATCAAGCGGGTGCCACCAAGTTCGGCCGCCACACGATCGACGTAACGACGCAGGAGCGGGCTCAGGTAGGCATCGACCACGGTGGTATCGCCGCGTGATACCAGCTTCATCAACGGACTGACCAAGTGCGACGCGGAGACGTGGGTGAATCCAGCCGCGCGGGCGAGCGTGGCGATAGCCTGTTCGTGGGCCGGGTAACGGTAGCCATGCATGAAGACGACGGCGACCGAACGAATGCCGTCGGCATGGGCATGGGCCAGGGCGATACGGGCGGCTTCCAGGTCGGGTTGGCGCAACACCGTGCCGTCGGCGGCAATACGCTCATCAACCTCCACCACCTGTTCGTAAAGCATCTCGGGCAAGCAGATGCGGCGGGCGAAGATGTCGGGGCGGGACTGATAGCCGATACGCAACGCATCGGCGAAGCCGCGGGTGACGACGAGCAGCGTGCGCTCGCCCTTGCGTTCCAGCAGCGCGTTGGTGGCTACCGTCGTGCCCATGCGCACCGAGTCGATACGGCCGGCCGGCATGGGGGCGCCGGCCGGCAAACCGAGCAGATCGCGGATGCCTTGCAGGGCAGCGTCGGCATAGCGGTCGGGCGCTTCGGACAGCAGCTTGTGGGTGAGGATGGCACCGTCGGGGTTGCGCGCGACGATGTCGGTGAAGGTACCGCCCCGGTCGATCCAGAAGCGCCAGCCGGGGGGGAGAGTCATGGCGAAATCCAGGGCCATCGCATTTGGCCCTTTTGAGTAATCCGGCGACGTCCTTCCCCCTCTCCCTGTCCCTCCCCCTCACGGGGGGAGGGAACGCGGTTACAACCTCCCGTCAGCATGACAGTGCACCGCGGCGCTGCGACAGGGTGCCCTCCCCCAAGCGGACCCGCCACCTGGACGGCGGCGGGTAGGAGGACTAGCGTGGTCGGCTTGCCCATCCGCGACGGCGCGGGGGCAAAACGGGAGCGATGGTTGGCATGGCACGATTTCGCAGCGACGCGGCATGGCGGCACTTTGTCGCGTGGTGCCGGTTGCGCCGGCTGCGGCCCCTGCCCGCCAATGCGTGGACTATCGCCGCCTATGCCCGGGCCTGCGAGCGCCGTTTCGGCTCGGACGCCGTTGTGGCGCGCATCGGGTCGATCGCACGCGCCCATCTGATGCAGGGCCACGCGGCAGCGGACCGCCATCCGACGGTGGAGCGCACGCTTAGCGCCATCGCCCAACAGGCGCGGTTGCTGGGGGAAGCGTCCGATTTGTTCGACCCAGCCGATTTCCTGCACCCGGAGAAGCCATCGCAGCCCAAGCCCACACCCCGGATAACCAAGCCGCGCATGCCGCGCCAGGGACTGCGCGGCACGCCCCCGCTGGTACGCCATCGCCCACCGAGCGGAACCAAGGCCAAGGGAACGAAGTCCGGCCTGCATGAGAAGTAAGCGGTTCACTTGATGTCGACAACGGTCTCGGCCGTGAAGGTGACGGGCCCTTGCTTGTCGCGCGTGCGCGAGACGACGATGCTGCCGTGATAGGTTCCCGGCAGCCAGGCGCCCACCGACACGCGCTTGCCAGCCATCAGGAAACGACGCGCCTGAGGGCGTGTTTGTTCGACCCGTTCATTGATCAGCACCTTGCCGTCCGGACCCTTGATAGTCAGCGTCATCTTGTCGCCGGCCTGGACACCGAAGATTTCGGCCCAGACGACCAGCGCCTCGGTCGAGGCGGGCAGGACTTTTTCACGGTAACGGCCACCGCGCACCGCCTCCCACTCCGGCAGTTCGGGGGCGAAGCCTATGTTGTAGATCATGGTCGGCTTATAGCTGAGCTTGGCCAATAGCGCCTTATTCCACAGGGGATTCGGACCGAGACCGCACAACGCTTTGCGATCCGTGCCGGCGAACGGGTCGACGATGGCGCCGTTGAGCGAGACCTGCAGGTGGACGTGCGGAAATTCGGTGAGTCCGGACAGGCCGACCTTGCCCAGGACCTCGCCCGTCGCAACGGACTGCCCCGTCTGCACCGTCACGCTGCCCTTGAGCATATGGCAGTATTGGGTCTTCCATCCGTTGGCATGCGCCAGCACGACGCCATTGCCGCATTCGGCACCAGAGACGCTTTGCCGACCCGCTCGCTGCACATCGACATCCTCGGCGATGTTGCGCACGCCCTCGACGGTTCCGGACGCGGCGGCAATAACCTCGACCCCGGCACGCATTTCGGCCAGGGAGCGTAGGGCAAAATCGGTGCCCTTGTGGCCATCGTAGGCCAGGAGGCCGCAGTTATAGTCGCGGACCTCCGGCCCCGCCGCCATGTCGACATAATTGGCGATCCAGCAATCGACCCCGGGTTCGCAGCGGAGCGGCAGGCCGAGTACCAGCGCGCCGGTGGTTGGGGCGCCAGAAGGCGGCGCGCCAGAAGGCGGCGCGACAGATGGCGGGGCGACGGCTGCAGCCGGCGGCGGGGTCGTTGGCGGTGAGACGGCTGGCGGCGCGGTTTCCGTCACGGTCGGCGGCGGTTGCAAGGGCGCGGCGACCTGGGGCGCGGCGACCTGGGGCGCGGCGACCTGGGGGACCGCGACCTGGGGCACGGCGGGAGCAACCTGCTCCGCCTGCCGATCCGGAGGGTCGACGCGGGACGAAAAAACGCCATAGAAGCCAACCGCGACGAGAACGATAACAGCGACGGCGATTATTATATTACGCCGCACGGTTCCTGCCTCCTCCACCCGCGATCAGTTGCTCTGCATCCCGCATCGCTCCACATTGCGCGGTACGGACCGCGATTTCAATGGCCGCGCGGCGCCCATCGACTGCCAGATCGAGGCATTGTGGCCCGACGCTTCGCCGTTTATATTGCAACGCACCATTTACGCTGCGGCGCGATAGCGCCCGAACCGTTCTGGAAAGGAACCCCCGGATGAGCGACGCCGCCGCAGCCGCCAACAATAGCCAAGGGCCCGGTATGCTGGACACCTTGCACGGTTATGCCTTCGAAGAACTGTGCGTCGGCATGACCAACGTTTATGGCAAGACCGTGACGGAGGCCGATATCCTCCTGTTCGCAGGTGTTTCCGGCGATACCAATCCGGTCCACCTGAACCAGGACTACGCCGCCCAGACCATGTTCAAGGGCCGCATTGCCCACGGCATGCTGTCGGCCAGTTTCATCTCCACCGTCATCGGCACCAAGCTGCCGGGGCCAGGCTGCATCTATGTGGCGCAAAGCCTGCGTTTCAAGGCACCGGTGCGGGCCGGCGATACGGTGCTGGCGCGGGTCACCATTACCAAGTTGATCCCTGAGAAGCGGATGATCGAACTGAAGACCCTGTGCACGATCGGCGAGAAAGTCGTCATCGACGGTGAAGCCACCATCCTGGTGCCTGCCCGCCAGCACTGAGCCGTCGCACCGGACGGTTTTTCACCAGTCCATCGGACTTCGCCCGCAACGGCTCACCGACACCGAAGTCCCATGGACTAAGTCCATACGGGAAAGCCACAACTTGCGCCTTGGGCTCGCCGCGGGTCATCTGACAATGGCGCCAAGTTCGAAAGCCGCCATTGCGGACGTACCTGCATGCCCCCTGTGGAACTGCTAACCCGGTCACGCTGGCTGCCGCCCGCCTTGGTACTGACCGTCGGCCTGTCGATGGTGGCGATGTTCTGGGCGGAACATCGGGAAGCCGACCTGATGCGTGGCCAACAGGCGTACGAGGCGCGCGTATCGAGCCTGTTGGAAGAGATCGACCATCAACTGAACGCCCATGCCCAAATCCTGCGCGGCGGCGTGGGCCTGTTCCACGCCAGCGTGTCGGTGGAACGCCAGGAATGGAATGCCTACGTCGAGCAGTTGCAGCTGGCGCAACAATACCCGGGCCTCTTGGGGGTCGGCTTTTCCCAGGTCATCGAGCCGGCCGACCTGCCGGCCCATGTCGATGCCATCCGCGCCGAGGGTTTTGCCGAGTACACGATCCGGCCGGCCGGGAAGCGCGATCTATACACGTCCATCGTCTATCTGGAGCCCTTCGCGGGAAGCAACCGGGCGGCTTTCGGCTTCGACATGTTTTCCGAGCCGACTCGCGCCGCAGCCATGCGCCGGGCGGGCGAATCCGGCCAGCCAGCGATGTCGGGCAAGGTCGAACTGGCCCAGGGAAGCCAGGGTAGCACGCCGACCGGATTTCTCATGTACATGCCTATCTACCGCAAGGATCGACCGCTGAACACCGCCGCCGAACGCTGGGCGGCTTTGCAGGGCTTCGTCTTCAGCCCCAATCGGATGGGCGATTTGATGAGACAGATCTTACGCGGGAAGAATCTGGATATCGGCTTCGCCATCTACGACGGCGCGGAAATAGGCGACGCAACGCGGATGTTCGCATCGGACGTCCGGGAATACGAGCCGCGTCCTTATCAATCCACTCATGTCCTTTCCACCCATGGCCGGCTGTGGACGATACACCTATACAGCCGGCCCGATTTCATGGCCGCGACCCAACCTGGGCACGAGCATGTCACCGCATGGCAGTCGACCATGTTGTCGACGCTTCTTGGCAGCGCCCTGGTCCTGTCGCTGGCGTTTGTGACGTACATCATCAACCGGCAACGCCTGATGGCTCAGGCAGCGGCCGTAGACCTGAGCGTTCGAACGCACGCCATCGTCGATACCGTCGTCGACGGCATCCTGACCGTCGACGACGCCGGAACGGTAGAAACCGTCAACCCGGCGATGGCACACATCTTCGGCTGGTCCAAAGCAGACATTGTCGGCAAGAACATCCAGATGCTGATGCCGGAACCGTATCGCCGGGACCATGGCGTTCCCATGCGCGATTACGTGATGAGCGGCCCCGCCATCGAGGTGGGCATCCGGCGCGAGGTGGTCGGTCGCCGCAAGGACGGCTCAGTGTTTCCCATGGATTTGGCGTTCAGCGAGATGACGGTCGCCGACAAGCGCATGTTCACAGGGATTATTCGCGATGTCACCGAACGCACCAACATGGAGGCAGCGCAACGCGATATGAATGCCTCCCTGGAGCGCCTCGTCACCGAACGCACCGCCGAGTTGGAGGCGCAGAGGCGGGACAAGGAACAACTGCTGAACGCCATCGGCGAGGGCATCTACAGGCTGAACCGCGACGGACTTGTCACCTTCATCAACCCGGCCGGGGGGCGCATCCTGGGATATGCGGTCGACGAATTGATCGACCAGCCCATGCATCGGAAATGCCATCATACGCAAATGGATGGACAGCCCTTTCCGCTGGCGGATTCCGCCGTCCACAAAACGCTGAAAGACGGCCAAGTCCGCCGGATCGGCAACGATGTCATGTGGCGCAAAGACGGCAGCATGGCGACCGTCGAATACATCTGCACGCCGCTGTACGACGAAGAGGGCAAACTGGCTGGCGTTACCGTGGTATTTCGCGACGTGACCGAACGCCGGGCCCTCGAAGCCCAACTCGCCCAGTCGCTGAAGATGGAAGCAGTGGGCCAATTGACCGGCGGCATTGCCCATGACTTCAACAATTTGTTGAGCATTATCGTTGGCAATCTGGATCTGGCCGCAGATACGCTGGCGGCTTCCTGCAGAGAGCGTCCGCTGATCGAGAACGCCCTGAACGGCGCCTTGCGCGGCGCCGAACTGGTCAAGCAGTTGATGGCCTACTCCCGGCGTCAAACGCTGACATCGGCGGTCACCAATCTGAACGAGCAGATTGCCAATATGGAAGAGTTGCTCGACCGCGCGCTTGGCGAAACGATCGCCGTCAAGACGGTGCCGGCGCTGGACCTATGGCCAGCCCTGGTGGATCCGGCGCAGTTCGAATCGGCGATCCTCAATCTGGCGATCAATGCGCGCGACGCGATGCCGAACGGCGGCACGCTAACTATCGAAACCCACAATGCGACCCTCGATGAAGCCTATGTCGCACAGAATTCCACCGTCACGGTCGGCGACTATGTCTGCATATCGATCAGCGACAACGGCATTGGCATGTCCCCGGAGGTGGCTGAGCGGGTGTTCGAGCCGTTTTTCACCACCAAGGAGACCGGCAAGGGGACCGGCCTGGGCCTGAGCATGGTTTACGGCTACGTCAAACAGTCCTGTGGCCATATCGTCGTCTATAGCGAGGTTGGATACGGCACGGCGTTCAACCTGTATTTCCCGCGTACCGCCGCAAAGGGACAAGCCGCCGAAACAGCCGGGATCGCGACCGCGATACCGCATGGGACCGAGTCCATCCTGCTGGTCGAGGATAACTTGGGGATACGCTCGGTCGCCGAACGGCAATTGATTTCCCTCGGCTATCGCGTCCAACTGGCGGAAAACGGCCCGGAAGCGCTGTACCTGCTCGATACGGACGCCGCCATCGATCTGTTGTTCACCGACATTGTCATGCCGGCCGGGATGACGGGCTTCGAACTGGCGGAGGAAGCGCGTAAGCGCCAGCCTGCCCTCAAGGTGCTGTTCACCAGCGGCTTTCACGCCGCGGCGATGAAAGGCAATGTTGCCACGCAATCGATGCTGGCCAAGCCCTATCGCCTGCAAGAAATGGCACAAAAGGTACGGGCCGTTCTCGACCGCGCGGCATAGGACAATCCGCAGCGGCGGGAATTGCCAACTTCCGGCGATTACCGGGGGCCGGCATAGCGCTTTCCCCTTGACCCTGCCGGGGGGCGCTGACAGTTTCTTGCCGCCATGCATATCCTACGAAACCTTGGAGATTTGCCCAGCGCGCCGCAGGGTGGCGTCATTGCCGTCGGCAACTTCGACGGCGTGCACAAGGGCCATCGCGCGGTGATCGGCGAAGCCGGACGCATCGCGCGGGACGCCGGCGTGCCGTGGCTGGTGCTGACCTTCGAGCCGCATCCGCGCAGCGTTTTTTCGCCCGATACAGCGCCCTTTCGCATAACCCCGCCGCCGGTCAAGACGGCGCTGATCGAACAGCTTGGCGTCGACTGCATGGTGGAATTGCCGTTCGATCTGGAGTTTTCACGGCAAAGCGCCGAAAGCTTCGTCGATACGGTCATCGTCAAAGGGCTTGGCGCCCACCACGTGGTGTCCGGCTACGATTTCGTCTTCGGCCATGGCCGCAAGGGAAATTGCGAACTGTTGCTGCACATGGGCCGCGACCGGGGCTTCGGTTTTACCTCGTTGGCCGCCGCCGGTGATGGGACGGGCGGCGCCTATTCGTCGACCCGGGTGCGGACCCTGCTGCGCGAGGGCAAGCCGCGCCAAGCCGGCGAGATCCTCGGCCGCGATTTCGAGGTCGACGGCATCGTCGAGGGTGGCGCCAAGCGCGGCCGCAGCATCGGCTTTCCCACCGCCAACGTGCAATTGGGCGCCTATATCCGGCCAGCGACAGGCGTCTATGCCGTGCGCGCCGCGCTCACCGACACGGCCAAACCGCACTGGTACAACGGCGTCGCCAACTTCGGCAGCCGGCCGACCTTCGACGGCACGGGCGAGTTGCTGGAAGTGCATCTGTTCGACTTCAGCCGGGACCTTTACGGCAAGCACCTGCGTGTCGCCCTGATCGAATACCTGCGCCCGGAAATCAAGTTCGATGGCATCGAGGCGCTGCGCGCCCAGATCGCCACCGACGCCGAAGCGGCGCGCCGTATCTTGAAAAGCGCGGCCGTGCTGCCGCTGAACAAACAAAGAGCCCGGCCATGACCGTCGACTACAAAGCCACCATCGCGCTGCCCCGCACGGATTTTCCGATGAAGGCCAATCTGCGCGAACTGGAACCCAAGCTGCTGGCGCGCTGGCAGGCGATGCGGCTGTTCCACCGGCTGCGCGAAGATGCCAAGGGGCGGGAGAAGTTCATCCTGCATGATGGACCTCCGTACGCCAACGGCAACCTGCACATCGGCCATGCGCTGAACAAGATCCTCAAGGACGTCATCAACCGGTCGCAGCAGATGACCGGTAAGGATGCCAACTATGTTCCCGGCTGGGACTGTCACGGCCTGCCGATCGAATGGAAGATCGAGGAGAAGTACCGCGAGGCCGGCAAGAACAAGGACGAGGTGCCGATCGCCGACTTCCGCCGCGAGTGCCGCGAGTTCGCCGACCATTGGATCGACGTGCAGCGCGAGGAATTCAAGCGCCTGGGCATCGAGGGCGATTGGGAGCGGCCCTATACCACCATGAACTATGGGGCCGAGGCGCAGATCGTGCGCGAGATCGGCAAGTTTCTGATGAACGGCGGACTGTATCGCGGCTCCAAAGCGGTGATGTGGTCGCCGGTGGAAAAGACGGCGCTGGCGGAAGCCGAGGTCGAGTATCACGACCATACCTCGACCACCATCCACGTGCGCTTTCCCGTGATCAAGACGGCGCGCCCGTCGCTAGCAGGGTCGGCCGTCTTGATCTGGACGACGACGCCATGGACCATGCCCGGCAACCGGGCGGTGGCCTATGGCGCCGGTATCGACTACGCGCTGATCGAGGTGACGGCGGCGAAAGACGGATCGCTGACCCGCGTCGGCGAGACGCTGATCGTCGCCGAGAAGCGGATCGAGGCGGTGGTCGCGGCGGGCGGCATCACAGGCCACGCGGTGCGCGACCGCTTTCCCGGATCGGCGCTGGCCGGTACCGTCTGCGCCCATCCGTTGCGCGGCAAGGGATACGACTTCGACGTGCCAGCGCTGGCGGCCGGCTTCGCCACCGAGGAGGACGGCACTGGCATCGTCCATATCGCGCCGGGCCACGGCGCCGACGACTGGGAACTGGGCATGACCAACGGTATCGCCGCGCCGCCGACGGTGGACGAGGACGGCAGCTTCTATGCCCATGTGCCGCTGTTCGCTGGCAAGCATGTCTATAAGGTCAACGACGAGGTCGCCGAGACGCTGAAGGCGGCCGGCGCGCTATTGGCCAAGGGCAAGCTTACGCATCGCTATCCGCATAGCTGGCGGTCGAAGGCGCCGCTGATCTTCCGCAACGCCGATCAGTGGTTCATCTCGATGACCACCAACGACCTGCGGCAAAAGGCGCTGGCCGCCATCGAGGAGACCCGCTTCATCCCGGCGGCCGGGCGCAACCGGCTGCACGGCATGATCGAGTCCAGACCCGACTGGTGCGTGTCGCGCCAGCGCGCCTGGGGCGTGCCCATCGCCGTCTTCGTCGATAAGAAGACCGGCGAGCCGCTGCGCGATCCGGCAGTTCTGGAACGCACGGTGACGGCGGTGGAAAAAGAGGGCGCCGACGCCTGGTTCAATTCGCCGGCATCGCGCTTTCTCGGCAACGACTACGATCCGGAGAATTACGAGAAGGTCATCGACATTCTCGACGTCTGGTTCGATTCCGGTTCGACCCACAGCTTCGTGCTGGAGGGCCGCGACGACCTGCAATGGCCGGCGTCTTTGTATCTGGAAGGCTCCGACCAGCATCGCGGCTGGTTCCATTCCTCGCTGCTGGAAAGCTGCGGTACGCGCGGCCGGGCGCCTTACGAAGCGGTGCTGACCCACGGCTTCGTCATGGCCGAGGACGGCCAGAAGATGTCGAAGTCGCTAGGCAACGTGGTGGCGCCGCAGGAAGTGGTGGAGGCACAGGGCGCCGACATCCTGCGCCTGTGGGTGGTCGATTCCGACTATTCCATGGACCTGCGCATCGGCCCGGAGATCATCAAGAGCCAGGTCGACATCTATCGCCGGCTGCGCAACACGCTGCGCTATGTGCTGGGCAATCTGAACGGTTTCACGGAAGCCGAACGGCTGGCCCCGGCGGCGATGCCGGAGCTGGAACGCTGGGTGCTGCACCGGCTGTGGCTGCTCGATGCGCGGGTGCGCGAGGTGGTCGGCAACTTCCAGTTCCATGGGCTGTTCGTCGACCTGCACAACTTCTGCACCAACGACCTGTCAGCCTTTTATTTCGACGTGCGCAAGGACGCGCTCTACTGCGACGCCAAGGACAGCATCCGGCGGCGGGCCTGCCGCACGGTGCTGGACGAGGTGTTTTCCTGCCTGACGGCGTGGCTGGCGCCGTTCATCTGCTTCACCGCCGAGGAAGCCTGGCTGGCGCGCTTTCCCGGCGACGATTCAAGCGTACACCTGCGCCAGTTCCCGACCATCCCGGCGGCTTGGCGCGACGACGCGCTGGATGGCCGCTGGAATAGCATCCGCGACCTGCGCCGGGTGGTGACCGGGGCGCTGGAGAAGGAACGCGCCGCCAAGCGCATCGGCGCCAGCCTGCAAGCGCATCCCATCGTCCACGCTGCACCGGCCTATCGCGATGCATTGCAGGGTTTCGACGCGGCGGCTATCGCCGACCTGTTCATCACCTCGGGCGTCAGCTTCGCCGAGGGGCCGGCGCCGGCGGGCGCCTTCACTCTGCCCGAGGTCGAGGGCGTTGCCGTGATGCCCGGCCTAGCCGCGGGCGAGAAATGCGCGCGCTGCTGGAAGGTCCTGCCCGAAGTCGGTACCGATGCGCGCCACGCGGGCGTCTGCGGCCGCTGCGCCGACGCGGTGACGCGGGCCTTGGCGGCAGCGGAATAAAATATGGACGTTCTTCTCAATGGACAGGCCGTCCCCCTCTCCCTGTCCCTCCCCCTCATGTGGGGAGGGTACCCATCTGCCATGCCACGGCTCGCTGTTCATGCACAGAAGCCCGAAACAGCGTTCCCTCCCCCCGCGAGGGGGAGGGACAGGGAGAGGGGGAAGGCCGGTGGCCTGTGGCTGCCGCCATGGCCGTGACGGTACCGCCGTTGGCGCGCGTGGGCCTGATCGTCGCCGCCGCCGTCATGGTCGCCGACCAGGCCAGCAAATGGTGGATGCTCGCCGTGGTGATGGACCCGCCCCGGCTGATCGTCCTCACGCCGTTCTTCGACCTGACCATGGGCTGGAACCGGGGCATCAGCTTCGGCCTGTTCAGTGAGCATGCGGAATGGAACCGCTGGGTGCTGCCGGCGCTGGCCATCGTCATCGTCGGCGTGCTGCTTACCTGGCTGTGGCGGGAACAGGAGCGGCTGACCGCCCTGGCCCTGGGCGCCATCGTCGGCGGCGCGATGGGCAACCTGATCGACCGCTTCATCCACGACGGCGCGGTCTTCGACTTCATCCAGGTGCATGCCGGGCCTTATTATTGGCCGGCCTTTAATATTGCCGATTCGGCGATTAGCATTGGTGCTGCAATGCTGGTCTGGCATGCCTTGTTCGGCGGGCGTGGACGGACTACATACGGCAAAACAGGCACGAGCCGATGAGCGAGTACCGATGACCCGATTTGGATGGCTGAGTATGGCTTGCGCGGCAGCGGTGTTGCTGTCGGGCTGCAGCGATGCCAAACGCATTCTGACCCGCGAGAAGCGCTCGCCCGACGAATTCGCCGTCTATCAACGCGCGCCGTTGAGCGTGCCGCCGGAATTCGGCCTGCGCCCGCCGGCGCCGGGCGAACGCCGGGCCCAGGACCAGGCCACGGAAAGCGAAGCGCGCGCGGCGCTCAGCCGATCCGGTGGCAACCGCCCCTCGCCCGTGCCGCAGGCCAGCCCGGGGCTGCAAGCCCTGTTGCGCGATGCCGGCGCCGATCAGGCCGAACCCAACATCCGCGCCACCATCGACCGGGAAACCTCGATCCTGGCCGAGGAAGAAGTGTCCATCGCCGACCGCATTCTGTTCTGGCGCGATCCGCCCCAAGCGTCGAGCCAACAGGTCGACCCGGCCCTGGAATCGCGGCGCATCCGCGAAAACCAGGCCCTGGGCACCCCGGTCAACAAGGGCGACGTGCCGGTCATCAAGCAGCGCAAGAAAGCCATCTTCGAGGGTATCTTTGACTGAGGACTGGCGGGGACGCCGTTCTCACGCGCTTGCGACTTGCGCGGGTCGCCGCGGTGCCTACAGTGACGGCGAGGTCCCCTTCCCCCGGCGGCGATGGCGCGGAGATTTCATGGTTAGGCTGAAACAACGTAACCCTTGCGGCAGGATGCTGTTGGCCGCCACCGTCGGCTGGGCGGCGATGAGCGCCCCAGCCGGTGCCGCCGTGTTCAGCCCGGAGACCTTCATGCTGGGGAACGGCATGCAGGTGGTGGTGGTGCCCAACAAGCGGGTTCCGGTGGTCACCCACATGGTCTGGTACAAGGTCGGCGCCGCCGACGAGGAACCGGGGCGCTCCGGCATCGCGCACTTCCTGGAACATCTGATGTTCAAGGGCACGCCGCGGCATCCCGACGGCCAATTTTCCAAGCTGGTGGCGCGCAACGGCGGGCGCGAGAACGCCTTCACCTCGCACGACTATACCGGCTATCACCAGACCGTGGCCAAGGACCGGCTGGCCTTGGTGATGGAGCTGGAAGCCGACCGCATGACCAACCTGATCATCAATCAGGAGAACGTGGACACCGAGCGCGAGGTGGTGCTGGAAGAACGCCGCTCGCGCACCGACAACGAACCGTCGAGCATCCTTTACGAACAGGTCGCGGCGGCCACCTATCTGAACCATCCCTACGGCCGGCCGGTGATCGGCTGGGAGCATGAAATCCGGGGGCTGACGCTGGAGCAGATCCTGGCCTTCCACAAACGCTGGTACGCACCCAACAACGCCGTGCTGGTGGTGGCCGGCGACATCACGGCGGCGGAACTGAAACCGCTGGCGGAAAAGTATTACGGCGTCATCCCGGCGGGCACGGTGCCCCAACGCCTGCGCCCGAGCGAGCCGCCGCAACGGGCGGCGCGCGAGGTGACGATGCGCGATGCGCGCGTGCGCCAGCCGTCGTGGAGCCGCAGCTTCCTGGCGCCCAGCTATGTCGATGGCGAGAAGCAGCATGCCTATCCGCTGGAAGTGCTGGCGGAAATCCTGGGCGGCGGCGCCACCAGCCGCATCTATCGCAGCCTGGTTGTCGAGCAGGGCATCGCCACCAGCGCCGGGGCGCGTTATTCGCCGGACAATTTGGGGCCGTCGCGGTTCGGCTTCCACGGCTCGCCCCGGCCGGAAACCGACATGGCGGCGATCGAGGCCGCCATCCAAACGGAAATCGACCGGGTGGTGGCCGAGGGCGTCAGCGACGAAGAAGTGGCGCGCGCCAAACAGCGGCTGAGCGCCAGCGCCGTGTTCGCACGCGACTCGCTCGGCCGCGGGGCGCGGGTCATCGGCGGGGCGTTGGCCTCGGGCCAGACGGTCGAGGAGGTCGAGGCCTGGCCGGAACGCATCGCCGAGGTCAATCGCGCCCAGGTGGAAGCGGCGGCACGCGCCGTGTTTCGCGCGGAAACGTCGGTCACGGCGCGCCTGTTGCGCGCCGGCAATCCGAAGTCAGGACAATGACCATGCGCTTCGCCATCCCCATCTCGGCCCGCCTGGCGGCGGTCGTCGCCACCGCCCTGCTGCTGACGGCGAGCTTACTGGCGAGTCCGGCTTCGGCGGTCGACATCAAGCGCGTGGTCGGCCCCGCCGGTATCGAAGCCTGGCTGGTCGAGGACCACACCAATCCGCTGATCGCGCTGCGCATCGCCTTTCGCGGCGGCAGCGGCATGGACCCTACCGGCAAGGAAGGGCTGGCGGACATGGCCTCCGCCCTGCTCGACGAAGGCGCCGGGGAATACGACTCGCAGGGCTTTCAGGAAATTTTGGAAGACCTGTCGATCCGACTCGGCTTCGATGCCTCGCGCGATGCCTTCTTCGGCAGCGTGCAGACGCTGTCGGAAAGCCGCGAGGAAGCCTTCCGCCTGTTGCGCCTAGCCCTGAGCAAGCCGCGTTTCGACGCCGACGCGGTGAACCGCATCCGCGGCCAGCTGCTGGCCCGCCTGCGCCAGAGCGAGGAAGACCCGGATACCATCGCCAACCGCACGCTGACGCGCACGCTGTTTCCCGACCATCCCTATGGCCGCCCATCGCGCGGCACGCCGGAAAGCATCGCGGCAATCACCGCCGACGACCTGAAGGCCTTCGTCAAATCGCGCTTCGGGCGCAACAACCTGATCGTCGGCGCGGTCGGCGACATCACGCCCGCCGAACTCGGCCGGCTGGTCGATGCCGCCTTCGCCCAGCTGCCGGCGAAGGGATCGCTATGGACGCTGGCCGAGGTAATTCCGCAAGCGACGGGGGCAACCATCGTCGAGCCAAAGGATGTGCCGCAAAGCTCCATCGTCTTCGCCCAGCCCGGGTTGAAGCGCGACCATGCAGATTTCTATAAGCTGTTCGTGTTGAACCACATGCTGGGTTCCGGCGGCTTCACCTCGCGGCTCTATTCGGAAGTGCGCGAAAAGCGCGGGCTGGTCTATTCGGTCGGCACCGGCCTGATCGCCTATAGCCACACCGGGCTGATCTGGGGCTCGGCCGGCACGCAGAACGCCCGGGTGGCCGAGACGCTGGCCGTCGTCCGCGAGGAATGGGCGCGCATGGCCGCCGGCACGGTGACGCCGGCCGAACTGGCCGACGCCAAGGCCTATCTCACCGGTTCCTATGCCTTGGGCTTCAGTTCCAGCGACCGCATCGCCGATACCCTGGTCGGCCTTCAGCTCGACAATCTGGGCATCGACTATATCGACAAGCGCAACGGCTATATCGAGGCGGTGACGCTGGACGACGTCAACCGCCTGGCCAAGTCGCTACTGAAACCTGAGCAATTGACCGTGGTCGTGGTCGGCAAGCCGGCCGGCGTCGAAAGCTCGAAGCCGCGCTAATACAGCCCGCCGCCAGTGCCGGTTTCCGGCGCCTGGGGACGCAGGGCCTCGGATGAGGCGCTTTCGCCGAAGCCTTCGAGCACCCGGCCGCTGGCGACGGAGGGTTCGCTGCCCGGCTTGAAGGCTTCGAAAATGACGTTGCGGTCGGCAACGCGTACCGGTTCGCCGGTACGGCTGTCGACCCGCACCAGGCGGATACCGGGCGGAATGCGGAAGGGCACGGGCGGCTTATCCTTTAACGCCGCGGCCATGAAATCGCGGAAGACCGGAACCGCCGCGCTGGCCCCGGTTTCCTGATCGCCCAGGGAACGCGGTTCGTCGAAGCCGATGAAGACGCCGACGGCGAGGTCGGGCGCAAAGCCGATGAACCAGGCGTCCATGCTGTCGTTGGTGGTGCCGGTCTTGCCAGCCAGCGGCTTGCCGACTTCCTTGATACGCACGCCGGTGCCGCGTTCGACAACGCCCTGCAGCATGCTGACCATCTGATAGGCGCTGGCGGGATCGGTGAGTTGACGGCGCTGATCGGGCAACTGGGGCGTGCCCTGGCCGATCCAGGTCGCGTCCTGGCAACCCGGGCACGGCCGGCTGTCGTGGCGGAAGACGGTGCGCCCCTGGCGGTCCTGGATGCGGTCGATCAGGGTGGGCACGATTTCCTTGCCGCCGTTGACCAGCATGGCGTAGCCCGCGGTCAGGCGCAGCAGCGTCGTTTCGACGGCGCCGAGCGAGGCCGACAGCTGCGGCGGCATGCGATCGACGACACCGAAGCGGCGGGCATAATCCGCCACGCTTTCCATGCCGATGGTCTGCGCCAAACGCACGGTCATCAGGTTACGCGATTTTTCGATGCCGGTGCGCATGGTACTGGGGCCGTAGAATTCCCGCGTGTAATTGTCCGGTCGCCATTTCGGCAGGCCAGGTCCCTGTTCGATGACGAAGGGCGCATCGAGGATCAGGGTCGAGGGCGTGTAGCCGGCATCGAGCGCCGCCAGATAGACGAAGGGCTTGAAGGCGGAGCCGGGTTGGCGGCTGGCCTGGGTGGCGCGGTTGAACTGGCTACGCTTGAAATCGTAGCCGCCGCTCATGGCCAGGATGCGCCCGGTGTGCGGATCGAGGGCGACCAGGCCGCCTTCGATTTCGGGGATCTGGCGCAAGGCATAGGTGTCGGCCGGATAGGCGGTGCCGTCGCCGGCCTTGCTCACCGCTTCGACCAGGACAACATCGCCCGGCGCCAAGACATCGCTGGGCTTTTTCGGCGCGGCGCCGACGCGCTGTTCTTCCCGCGCCGGACGGGCCCAGACCATTTCGGCCATCGGGATGGTGCCTTGCCGGCCGCTCATCAAGCCAATGCGGGCATCCGGTCCGTCGACCGCGAGCACAGCGGCCAATTCGCGGTCGCGCAGATCGATGGGCAAGTCGAGGGCGGAGAGGGAACCGGCGATGGAAGCGCGCGGATTAATCCGCGCCAGTGGACCGCGCCAACCGTGCCGCCGGTCGTAAGCTTCGAGCCCGGCACGCAGGGTGCGGTCAGCGATACGCTGCAAATTGGGATCGAGCGTGGTGCGCACGGAAAGCCCGCCCCGATACAGCGCCGTCTCGCCATAACGGGCGGCGATCTGGCGGCGGACCTCCTCGGCGAAATAATCGGCCTTGGCCACTTCCGCTTCGGTGCGCCGCGGCGCGACGAGAACCGGCAGCGACCGCGCGCCGGCCGCCTCGCCACTGGAAATCAGCCCGTCTTCGAGCATGCGTCCGATCACCCAATCGCGGCGTTCGGCCGCCGCCTGGGGAAAGCGCCCAGGATGATAGTTGTTGGGCGCCTTGGGCAGGCCGGCGAGATAGGCAGCCTCGCTGACGGTCAGTTCATCAAGCGACTTGCCGAAATAATTCAGTGCCGCCGCGGCGACACCGTAAGAGCCGGTGCCGAGATAAATTTCGTTGAGGTAGAGATCGAGGATGCGGTCCTTGGACAACGCCTGTTCGATGCGCACGGCGAGGATCGCTTCCTTGATCTTGCGCTCGAAGGAAACTTCATTGGTCAGCAGGAAATTCTTCGCCACCTGCTGCGTGATGGTCGAGGCGCCGACCGGACGGCGGTCGGAGCCCATGTTGCGCAGGTTGGTGACGGCAGCGCGCGCCACGCTCAGCAGGTTGACACCGGGGTGGTCGTAGAACGACTTGTCCTCGGCCGCCAGGAAAGCCTGGATGACCAGACGGGGCATCGCCTCGATAGGAACAAAGACGCGCTTTTCCTGGGCATATTCGGCGATCAGCCGGCCGTCGCCGGCATGGACACGGGTCATCACTGGCGGTTGATAGCCGGCCAATTGGCGATAATCGGGCAAGGTCCGGCCGTAGTGATAAAAAACGCCGATGCCCCCCGCCGCGGCAACAACGACGAGGATCAACAATATCCCGACGACGGTAAATAAGGTTCTCAACATCACCCGTATCGCCCCGATCCAACGGCCCCGGCCCAGCTGCACAGACAACAGAACCACTACCACAGATGGCACTGCGGCGCAGCGACCGCAATGCATCCGGCTGCCTCACGGGTACTTATTTACCCGAAAGGTGCCTTCATATTCGTCCGGGATTGTGACGGGGTTATGGCCGAAACGGGCCCAACCCGCAAGACCGGCCAAACGGGGATCAGCGCGGCAGTTCAGCGCGCCCGGGCCTGCTCCGTGCCGGCGAAGTATTCGTCGATGGACTGAACGATCGAGCGGATCATCTGAGTGCGGTAAGTCTTGGTCTTCAACGCCGCTTCGTCCTGAATGTTGGACATGAAGCCGAGTTCGATGAGCACGGAGGGCACGTCGGCGGCCTTGAGCACGGCAAAACCGGCGAAGCGATGGGAGTTGCGCAGCACTTTGGCGTCGGTCGGCAGGTTTTTTACCAGCCGGCCGGCCAGGCGGGCCGATTCATTCATGGTTTCGCGCCGGGCCAGGTCGATCAGGATGTTGGTGACCTCGGGGGTTTCCCCCGACAGATCGACGCCGGCAATGAGGTCGGCCTTGTTTTCGCGTTCGGCGAGCAATTCGGCTTCGCGGTCAGAGGCGTTTTCCGACAAGGTATAGACCGACAGGCCACGCACCCGGCTGTCGTCGAGGGCATCGGCGTGCAGCGAGATGAACAGGTCGGCACCGGCGGCACGCGAGATCGCGATGCGCTCGCGCAGGCGGACGAACACGTCTCGGTCGCGCACCAGTACCGCCTTGTAGCGGTTATCTTTTTCCAGGGCTTCGGCGAGTTCGCGCGCCATCGCCAGGGTGATATGCTTTTCATACGTGCCGCTGGCGCCAAGGGCGCCCGGATCGATGCCACCATGAC
>CAMCUA010000037.1 GCA_945878455.1 Asaia bogorensis
GACTTTGGTTTTGCCGTGGACTGGATGCGCAAGGACCTGGGCATGTGTTTGGCCGAAGCCAATCGCAATGGCGCCAGCCTGCCGGTGACCGCCGTGGTCGATCAATTTTTCAAGAACGTCCAGGCCTTGGGCGGAGGACGTTGGGACACGTCGAGCCTGATGCGTTTGCTGACACGGGATTAATGGGCCCCGCCCAGCCTATCGTGTCAGCGCAGCGACAAAACCATGCGGGGCAGGGGAGAATCCAGGCCGCGCACGTCCCAAACGTAGAAGCGCTCGGCATCGTCCGTGATGTGGCTCGCATTGTGATCGATGACACGGGCCTGGGTCTTGATGCGGATTTGGCCTTCCATGCCGAGGCCGATGGCGGCAAGCCGTTGTTCCTGTTCCTTGGTCAGGCTGACCGCTTCGATAGTGACTTGACCGTTGGTACGTAGGAGCTTGATGGTCAGGAAGGCCTGATTGCGGCGCAGAAACGTGATCATCGGGTCTTCCATCAGGTCCCCGGATTTCTGCCAATGGACGTTAAATCGGCCTTTGCCCGAGTAACTGGCCCGTTTGGTGGCGCTATCGCGGGTTAGGTCGCGGCGGAGAACTTCGACTTTTTCCTTCTCTTCGGCGGTCTTGATGTCGTTCTTGCGTAACCCGTCGTAGAGCGGCACGGACACCATGTAGCCATCGAAAATCAGGTTGTAGGTGCCATAGCGGGTGATTTCGATCTCGGCATCGAAGCGAACCGGCAGGTAGCAGCCGGTCAGCAGCAGGACGACAGCCACCAGCAGCATGGAGCGCGGGGCAGGGATGCGTAGGCCGCCTAGCCGCATCATGACGTCTCTTCCGCTTCCTTGCCTGCGGTCCGACCCTTCGCCTGCTGCCAGGCGGCTTCCAGATCGCTGAGATCGTAGTCTTCAAGGCGCCGGCCGCGTTCCATCAGGCTTTGTTCCATGCTGCGAAAGCGACGCTCGAACTTGGCATTGGCGTGGCGCAGGGTTTGTTCCGGATCGAGCCCTAGCTTGCGCGCCAGATTGACGCAGGTAAACAGGATATCGCCGACCTCATCGGTCAAGCGATCCTGGGCCGCTGCCGCACCATCCTTCAATTCAGCGGCGAGTTCGGCCGATTCTTCGGTGAGTTTAGCAAAGACGCCGGCGACATCGGGCCAGTCGAAACCGACCCGGGCGGCCCGGTTTTGCAATTTCACGGCGCGGGTCAAGGCGGGAAGGGAGCCGGTAATGCAATCGAGAGCGCTATCGGGGCGGCCTTCCTGGCTAGCTTTGGCCGTGCGCTCGGCGGCCTTGCGCGCTTCCCAGGCGCGGGTCTGCTCGGCGGCATTGGCGATGCTGGCGGTGCCGAAAACGTGGGGATGACGTTGGACCATCTTTTCGCAGATGGCCTGGGCAACGTCGTCATAGGCGAAGGCGCCACGTTCCTCGGCCATGCGGGCGTGAAAGACAACTTGAAACAGAAGATCGCCCAATTCGTCGCGCAAGGACGCCATATCGTCCTGCTCGATGGCCTCGGCAACCTCGTAGGCTTCTTCGATAGTGTGTGGTGCGATCGTGGCGAAGGTTTGTTCCAGATCCCAGGCACATCCGCCTTGGGGATCGCGCAGGCGTGCCATGATCCGTAGCAGGCGTTCGGTGCCGTTGGATGCCGTCATGGCAAGAAGCTCATCGTGGCCGCGGTGGCGTATCGGGAAGTGGGCATGGGTGGGCGTATCCCAAGAAGCTGAAACTGACAAGAGCGATGCCAGGAGAGGTGCCCTGGCAGCCCCGCCGAGCCTATCTATTTATCGCATAATTAATATTATGTAAAATAAACGAATATATTTTCCTATCAACCCTGTAAGACGTCTTAATGCGATGATATGGAGTCGAGAATGCTCAATGTCGGCCTGCCCCCGGGCCTCCATCCGGCCTCCGACGGCCCATTCTCTTAGACGATGATTTCCATGCCGTCGTAAGCGGGTTCGACGCCAGCCGGCAATCGCGCGGCGAGAGTTCGATAGTCCAGCCCCACTCCCATATGGGTAAGAATGGCGCGGCGCGGACGCAGGCGCTTAATCCAAGCCAAGGCCTTGTCGAGATCGGCATGTGTGGCATGTTCGGACAGGGTCAGGCAGTCGACGATCCAAGTGTCGATGCCAGCCAGCGCTGTAAACGCGGCTTCGTCCAAATTAACAACATCGGTCGAGTAAGCGATGCTATTGAAACGAAATCCGAGCGTCGTCATGCCGCCATGATCCTGCGCGAACGGTAGAACCGAAATGCTTTGGACGGTGAACGGTTGCCCCGGTTCGATGACCCGGGCATCGAGCGTCGGCTTATAGTGAAACTCCGTGCCATGGGCCAAGGGCTCGAAGATGTACCCAAAACGTTCCTTGGCTTCGCGCAGCGTTTCGGCATCCATCCAGCAACGGATGGCCGCCTTCATGGTCCGGTTGATGGCGCGCAGATCGTCGATGCCGTGCAGATGATCGGCATGACCGTGGGTGAACAGCACGCCATCCAAGCGACCGACACCTGCCGACAGCAGCTGTTCGCGCAAATCGGGCGAGGTATCGACCAAGACGCAAGTGCCGGAATTCTCGACCAGGATGGAGGCGCGCCGGCGGCGATTGCGCGGCTCTTGGGGGTCGCAAGCCCCCCAGCCGATGCCGATGCCAGGCGTTCCGGTGGCCGCGCCGCAGCCAAGGATAGTGACCTTCACGGCTTTGCAGCCCCCTCGCCCACAGCCGCTTTCCGTGCCTTGGCAAACAGGCGGAAGAAGTTGCCGGAGGTGATATGCGCCAGTTCAGCGGTGTCGATACCCTTTAATTCGGCCACTTTAGCCGCGGTGTGAACGACAAAGGCCGGCTCGTTGGTCTTTCCGCGCATGGGAATGGGGGCCAGGTATGGGGCATCGGTTTCGACCAACAACCGGTCCAACGGCACATCCGCCGCCGTGGCGCGCAGGTCATGGGCGCTTTTGAAGGTGACGATGCCGGAGAAGGAAATGCTCATGCCGATTGCGAGCGCCTTTTCCGCGAGTTGACGGCTGGAGCTAAAGCAGTGCAACAAGCCGGGGAAAGCACCTCTGGCGTATTCCTCGGCCAAAATCGCCGCCATGTCGTCGTCGGCATCGCGGGCATGGACGACCAAGGGCAGGCCGGTCGCCCGCGAGGCGGCGATATGGGCGCGGAAGCTAGACTGCTGACGCTCGCGCGGGCTGTGTTCATAGAAATAGTCGAGCCCAGTCTCGCCAAAACCGACGACCTTCGGATGGCGGGCCAGAGCGATCAGGGTCGCAGCGTCGGTTTCCGGCTCGCTAGCGGCCTCATGGGGATGGATGCCAACGGTGCACCAGATGTTGTCGTGCGCTTCGGCGATGGCTAGCACGCGGGGAAATTCGCTGACCCGCGTGCAGATGGTCAGCATCCAGCCGACACCGGCGGCCGCGGCGCGGTCGAGCACGCCATCCACGTCCTCGGCCAGGCCGGGATAGTCCAGATGACAATGGCTATCGACCCACAGCACGATCAGGCGGCCCCTTCCCGGGCCTCCTCGACGAAGCGGGGAAAGACGCCCGCGGGTTTGGGCAGCGCCGTAGCGGACACCAGGGCATTCTCCGAGGTCATGTGGGCGAATGTCCGGTCCGTGTCGGCAACGGCCAATTGATCAAGTAGTCGGCTGGCAGCGCCGGGCATGACAGGCTGCACGATCAGGCCAAGATAGCGCAGGGTTTCGGCCAATACATAGAGGACAGTGCCCATGCGCGCCGGATCATTCTTGCGCAGTGCCCAGGGCGCTTGACGATCGACATAGCCATTGGCGGCGCGCACGACCGACCAAATGCTGTCCAGGGCTTCGTGAAAAGCCTGGCGGTCGACATCGCCGCGCACCTTGGCGAGTAAGGCCTCGGCAGCGCCCAGCATTTCGCGATCCGCCACGTCGAAGTCGCCATGTGCCGGTATCGAGGCCGCGCAATTCTTGGCAATCATGCTGAGCACCCGCTGTGCCAGATTGCCCAGATCGTTGGCCAGGTCGCCATTGAGGCGGTTGATCATGGCGCGGTGGGAGAAGTCGCCGTCGTTGCCGAAGGGCACTTCGCGCAGCAAAAAATAACGCACCGAGTCGAGACCGTAGGTTTCCACCAGCTTCACCGGATCGATGACATTGCCGACGGATTTGGAGATCTTTTGCCCCTCGTTGGTCCACCAACCATGGGCGAAAACCCGTTTCGGCGGTTCGAGCCCGGCGGCCATCAGGAAGGCCGGCCAGTAGACGGCGTGGAAGCGCACGATGTCCTTGCCGACCATATGCAGGTCGGCTGGCCAGAACGCACGATAGGTCTCGCTTGGTGTATCCGGATAGCCGACGGCGGTGATGTAGTTGGTCAGCGCGTCGAGCCAAACGTACATGATATGTGCATCGTCGCCCGGCACCGGCACGCCCCACTTGAAGCTGGTGCGCGAAACTGACAAATCCTGCAGGCCACCGGATACGAAGCTGAGCACCTCGTTGCGTCGCGATTCCGGGGCTATGAAATCCGGATTGGCCTTGTAGAAATCGAGCAGCCTGTCCTGCCAGGCGGACAGGCGGAAGAAGTAGCTGGGCTCCTTGACCCACTCCACCTCGGCTCCCGAAGGGGCGATGCGGCGGCCGTCGGTGGTCTTGGTTAGTTCGCCTTCGCCGTAAAAGGCCTCGTCGCGCACCGAATACCAGCCTTCGTAGTTGCCGAGATAGATATCTCCGGCCTCGAGCAGTCGTGCCCAGATCGCCTGGCAGGCACGGGTATGGCGCGGCTCGGTGGTGCGGATGAAATCGTCATTGGAATAGTTCATCACCTGGCCGAGATCGCGGAAGTTCTGCGATACCTTGTCGGTGAAGGATTGTGGGTCCATGCCGGCCGTTTGCGCCGATTTCTCGACCTTTTGGCCATGTTCGTCGGTTCCCGTCAGAAACATCACGCGATAGCCGTCGAGCCGCTTAAAGCGGGCCAAGACGTCGCAGGCCAGCGTCGTATAAGCGTGGCCGATGTGCGGTGAGTCGTTCACGTAATAGATCGGCGTGGTGATGTAGTAGGTCTTGGGCCCGGCCATCGTCGGGGTGCTCCTGGGAATAGCGGCGGCGGCACTTAGGGACGGGCGGCATCCCTGATGGCAAGCATCGCGGTCAGCATGACCTGCCGGCGATCGAGATTGACGGCGTCCGTACGCACCAACAGGCGATTGATCTTTTCCCACACCTCCATCCAACGATCAAGGTTGCCGGGCCGGGCGATGCGGGCGAATAACGCCACTTGCTCCGGGTCGCACGCCACCGGCGGCCGTCCGGCGGCGGCGGCGATCAGCCGCGACAGCCACCACAGCAGCAGATAGGAAGCGGCACGAAAGGCTGTCTCGCCGCTTTGACGGGCCATTTTTTCGGCAAAGCGGTGGAGCCGCCCGATGTCGAGTTCGGGCAGAGACCCGACCAGGCCCATCAGTTCGCCATGGACCTCCAGCCCGCCCTCGCCCGCCAGATCGAGGGCACGGCCGATGCTGCCGTCCGCCAGGTCGGTCAGCACGCGGCGATCGCTGGCACTCGACTCGGATAGGCGTTGTGACAGCAGGCCATCGACCTCGTTCTCCTTCAGCGGGTGCAGGGTCAGGCCGCGACAGCGCGAGCGGACGGTTGGCAGCAAGGCACCGGGACTGTGGCTAACCAGCAGCAGCAGGGCGCGGCGCGGCGGTTCTTCCAGCACCTTGAGCAAGGCATTGGCGGCGTTCCGGTTCATCTCGTCGGCGCTATCGATGATGACGATGCGCCAGCCACCTTCGGCGGCGGTCAGCGATAGGAAGCGTCCGACCTCGCGCACGTCCTCGACGCGGACTTCGCTATAACGCTTTCCTTTGTCGTCGCTGCCGATCTCGACCGTCATCAGGTCGGCGTGCCCGGCAGCGGCAATACGGCGGAATACCGGGTTGGTCGGGTTGAGGTAGAGGCTGTCGGCGGCAGGAGTGGCTGGGGGGCTGTCGCCGAATAGGCCACCGGCGATGGTGCCGCTAGGCGGCGCCGATGGCCGATCGGCCCCGGCCAAGACCCAGCGGGCAAAGCGATAGGCCAGCGTCGCCTTGCCAATGCCGCGTGGTCCGCGCAACAACCAGGCATGAGCCATGCGCTGCGAGCGGAAACTCGCCAGTAATTCCGCTTCTGCCGCCGACTGCCCGACCAAATGCGGATTAGCCCGCGGTGGCAGTTCTGCTGTCGAGGCCTCGGTCATGGCCAAGCGACGGCCAGGCGCTCGCCCACGGTGGTGCGGATCGCTTGCCAGACGATATCCTGGGACGGGCGTGCGTCGATGACAGCGCAGCGTCCCGGCTCGCGGCTGGCAATATCAAGGAAGCCGTGACGCAGGCGTTCGTGAAAATCTTGCCCCATGCGTTCATACCGGTCTTCGATGCCGGCGCTGCGGGTTGCGCGATGCAGGCCGTCGGCGACGGGCAGGTCGAGGATCAACGTAAGATCGGGCACCGTCGCGCCGACCACCAAGGTATAAAGGGCCTCCACCGGCTGGCGGCCCAAGCCATGGCCATAGCCTTGATAGGCCATGGTCGAATCGGCGAAACGGTCGCAAACCACCCAGCGTCCGGATTCGAGCGCCGGGCGCACCGTATGGAGTAAATGTTCGTGGCGCGCCGCGTAGTGCAGCAAGGCTTCGCTCATCGGGGCCCATCTGTCGATGGCGCCTTGGACCAAGAGATCGCGGATGGCTTCGGCACCGGAAGCACCGCCTGGTTCGCGGGTACGAACGACATCGATCCCCGCCGATTGCAGGGCCTGTACCAAGCGCAGGGACTGGGTCGACTTACCAGCGCCCTCGCCGCCTTCGAAGGTTATGAACCGACCGCGGGTCATGGATGACTCAGCCGGCTGTGCGATCACCCCTCTTGGCCCCAGATCACGGCTTTCAGTGCCGCCGAAAGACGACCGAAGAGGCCGAGTCCATCCACGGCGGTGCCGGCAACCAACGGCAGTTCAATCGCTTTGGTATCGGGTGCCGTTACGACCAGCTTGGCGATCGGTGTGTCGGCGGCGATCGGCGCTGCAATCGGATTGTTATAAACAACGGTCACTTTCATACCCTGACGCGACTTGCGCGGCAGTGTCACCGTCAAGGGCGATCTGAGGATCAGTGGAACGGTCTTTTCCTCGCCCAGCCAGACATCGGCATCCATCACCTTTTCGCCAGCTTGGAATAAGGCGTAGTTGTCGTATTCGCGGAATCCCCATTCGATCAAGGTTTCGGATTCGGTGGCGCGCGACTTCAGGCTGGGCAGTCCGTTAAGCACCAAGATGAGGCGACGGCCGTTGCGCACAGCCGATGCCGTCAGGCCATAACCGGACTCTTCGGTATGGCCGGTCTTCAAGCCATCGGCGCCGAGGTCGCGATAGATCAACGGATTTCGGTTGCCCTGACGGATGCCGTTATAGGTGAAGTACTTTTCCGAATCGTAGTGGTAGTACTCTGGATAGGTCTGGATGATGTGCTTGGCCAGCAAGGCCAAGTCATGAGCCGACATCAGGTGCTGCGGATCGGGCCATCCGGTCGAATTGCGAAAGGTGCTGTTGCGCAAGCCGAGTTCTCGGGCGCGTGCGGTCATGGCTCGGGAAAATGCTTCCTCGCTGCCTGACAGTCCTTCGGCCAGCACGATGCAGGCATCGTTGCCAGACTGGATGGCGATGCCGCGGATCAAATCCTCGACCCTTACCTTTTCGAAGGGGTTGAGGAACATGGTCGAACCGCCACTTTTGGCGCCGCCCTTCTTCCAGGCGTTCTCGCTGACTGGAAACGTGTCGTTTAGAGAAAGGCTGCCATTGCGCAGACGCTCGTAGACCATGAGCAGCGTCATCAGCTTGCTCATCGAAGCCGGCGGCATCGCCACATCGGCATTCTTTTCCAGAAGCACGGCGCCGGTTTCAATATCCATGATCAGGGCATGGGTTGCCGCCGTCTCGATAGCTCGTGCCGAGCCCATAGCAAGCAAGAACGATAGGCACATCGCGGAAGCCGACAACAGCGCCGCAATGCGGCGCATGCCGGCGGCGGTCAGGGCGTCGATCAACACGAACATCTCCTCTATCTTGCACAAAAGACCGAGATTGGAAGGACGACGATCGTCCGCTAATCCAGCATTGTGGCGAAAGCATGCCCGTCCGGGGCGGCAGACTCAGTCGACAATAATTCGGGCGTCGGGGTAGCCGGAACCGATGACTTGTTCGAGCAACGTATCGGCGGAATCCACTGAGCCAATCGGCCCAATACGCACCCGGAATAGGTCGCGGCCATTCACCAAGACAGAAGATATTTGAACCTTGCCGACACTATTGAGGCGCGCTTTAACCCGGTTGGCGTTATCGAATTGCGAGAAAGCGCCAGCCTGCACGAAGATGTCCGTCTTTTGCGGCGAGACATACGTCAACGTGCCGATCTGTGCTTCCGGTAAGGGGGCCGCCGGTGCGGCCGTGGGAACTGGTCGCGGCAAGGCGACAGATTGTGTCGGTGCCGCAGCCTTGGCGCCAGGCGGCGGCGGCAGACTACTGGAACTGACGACCTGCTTCGGCAAGTCGACGGCGGTGATCGGTGATTCATTGCGTGCCAGCGCGCGCCCAGCTTTCATCCGCGCCGCCAGGGATCGGCTTTCATCGGACAGTACGGTCACGCGCACCGGCGCCGTGCCCTTACCTTCGAAACCAAGCAATTGGGCCCCGCGTCGCGACACATCGATGATACGGCCGTTCACAAATGGTCCACGATCGTTGACCTTAAGGACAATGCTGCGGCCATTCTCCAGGTTGGTGACGCGAACGAGTGCCGGCATTTGCAGCGTCTTATGCGCCGCAGTCATCTCGTTCATATCGTAGACTTCACCGTTCGCCGTGGCCTTGCCATGGAAGCCGGGGCCGTACCAGGAAGCGATGCCGGTTTCGTCGTAGGAAAAATCCTCGGCCGGATAGTACCAGACGCCATTTACCTGATAGGGATTGCCGACTTTGTAATCGCCCTGCGACTTTACCGGCGGTTCTGCCGCCGGGGGCGCCGAGACTACCTTTGCTGTCTGGGCCACAAAGGCCGTTTCGGTGCAGGCTGTCGCCAAAGCTGCCAAGAGAACGACTCCAATCCCCCGCAGGAGCGTCACCGGCGCACCGGCCCAGCCAATATTCGACAACATCTCGTGGAATTCCCTCAGTCCAACCCCATCATCTTGTAGATTACTGCGTCCGCTTCGGCAATATTTCCGACTACATCTTTGCCAATTTTTCCCGTTGCGAGAGGGCGGCGTTGGTGGCTTGGCGCAAAACTTCCAACATCTGTGGCGAGGGATGTCCGTCCGTGGGAAGGCCGCGATGGCGCTGAAAGGCACGTAAGGCCTCGCGCGTACCGGCGCCGGCGATGCCATCGGGGCTGCCCGCATAGAAGCCGGCCCGTGCCAGGCGTTCTTGCATTTCAATGACATGTTCGCGGCTCATCGGCGCGTCGTCGGGCGGTCTCTTTGCGGTTAACGGCGGCTGCCAGGCGAGGCGGTCGGCAAGATGGCCAACGGAAATGGCATAATTGATCGACCGGTTCCAAACCAAGGTGGCGCGAAAATTGCCGTAAACCATGAAGGCCGGACCGCGATAACCGGCAGGCAATACGAGTGAAGCTTGGATGTCGGCCTGCGGCAGATCGCCCCCGTCCATCCGGCGGACCCCAAGGCGCTGCCATTCGGCAATACTGCGGCGTACCTCGAGACCCGATTGATCGAGGTCGAAGCTCGCAGGGAGGCGAACCTCCCTGCCCCAGGTTTCGCTGCCGTTCCAGCCGGACTTCGCCAGGAAGTTGGCGGCCGAGGCAAAGATGTCTGGCAGGCTGTCCCAAAGGTCGATGCGTCCATCGCCATCGCCGTCCCTGCCGTAACGGGCAAAGGTCGTCGGCATGAACTGGCACTGACCCATGGCACCGGCCCACGATCCAGTCATCCGCTGTGCGGTGATATGGCGGGAATCGATGATTTTTAGGGCGGTCAGCAGCTCGGCACGGAAGAAATCGCTGCGCCGGGGATCGTAGGCGAGCGTGGCTAGGGCCCCGATCACCGGGAAACCACCGGTAAAGTCGCCGAAGTTGCTTTCCAGGGCCCAAAAGGCGACCAGGAAGCGGTCCTGAACGCCGTATTCGCGCTCAATGCGCTTGAGCAATGGCCCATGCTGCTTGAGCAATTCTCTGCCGCGCGCGATGCGCTGATCGTTGATGCGGCCTTCCATGTAGCCCCAGAAGGTCTGGGTGAATTCCGGTTGGCGTCGGTCGAGTTCAATGACTCGGGGAATTGGCGCCAGTCCAGTCAGCGCCGAATCCAGAGTCGAGGCGCCAATGCCCTGCCCGCGGGCTTCGTTGCGCAGGGAGGCCAGCCACGTGCGAAAAGTTTCAGGGTCCCCGGATTCCTGTGCCGCCACCGACGTTGGCAGCAGCAAGGCCACGGCCAACACCATGGGTCGCATCGCCCTTTGCCACGCCTGCCTGCGAAAGTGAGTTTCAAACACGGCGCTTTCCTTCGCTTGGCGGACTCGGTGCCGGCCAGATTGCATCGGTTCTGCCCATGAGCCAGTAGGCCAGCAGTCCAACCCACTCGTGCAGTCCGTCTTCAAGGGAACCCAATCCACGGGCCAGATCAAACCGCCAGCTCAAGTTGCCCCCCTCGGGAAATTGAAAATCGACGGGATAAGGCACCAGTCCCGGCCATCCTGCTTGGCGGAAACAACCGACCGCGCGGGGCATGTGAAAGGCCGAAGTGATCAACACCCAGCGCTCCCCAGGCTTCGGTGCCGCCAACTCATGGGCGTAGACGGCGTTCTCATATGTGTTGCGCGATTGATTTTCCAAAATGATCCGCTCGGGGTCCAATCCAAGCGTGCGCAGCAGCGGTTCCAATACATCGGCTTCCTTAAGGTCCTGAGCAAAGGGATCCCCGGAACCTCCGGTAAACACGACTTTGGCTTGTGGGTACATGCGCGCCAAGTTAGCCAATTCGGTCAACCGCTCGACGGCTCCACCTATTGTCATTTGTCCACGAGAACGGGTTAGCGCCTGGTTAACAACCCCGCCGAGCACGACGATTCCATCGATGGCCGCCGGCGGCTCGACAACAACCGGAAAGCGGTCCTCGAGCAGGCTCAATAGAGCATCGCCCGCGGGTAGCGTCGCGATGACGGCGACGGCCATGGCTACAAGGGTGATAAGTCGGCGGCCAATGCGCAGCCAGCGCGTCCACAGCATTAGGGTGCCAACGATCAGAAGAACCTGCAGCACATTGGTTGGGCTGGCTGCTAACCATAGTATTTTTGACAGCCAAAAAAGCACCCTCTGGCACCCTTAAGCGGTGGACTGGATCCGGGTGACCATGGGCGTATTCGCCGGGATTCGCATTACAATTTGCAGAGCGTTTCGACGATAACGCCGCTTCGTCCTTCCATCTCCAACCATAGGGACTGTAATTCCTTGTCAAGGATGGACCATACCTTGGAGCCTGCGGATGGGCAGGCGCGCTGTGAAATACGCGACTGTTGGATCCGTCCGATAGCACCGAAGGCCACCTCGGTTCCTGGATCGATCTTTATGCGAATAACCACTTTCTCGTCACCGACCGCGCGGATGGAAACCAGCTTCCAAGAGGCATTCGGCGGACTGTCCACTTGATACCCAGATAGCGAGTCGACGGCTTTCTTCAGCCGGCTGGCCAGATCGTCGCAAGACCCCAACACCAATGTGCCCAGGATCGTCGCGGTCCATAGAATTCTCGCTGCGATGCTACTTGTGTCGCCCACTCTTCTCCGCCGCATCGCCCCCTCGACTACCTACTTTCTTTTTTGACGGCCAGTTCCGCCGCTTCGAAGGCGTCGGCATGAATGTTGGCATCCCGCATGTCAAGAGCGCGCAATACAGCGATAGTCGAGATAACCATCGGCAATGGGCCGGCGACATGAGCCTTGAATTCTCCGAGGCTGCGAAAATCTTGGGCCACGGCGTCGCTGACCAATCCCAGGCGCCGGCCGGCCTTCACTGCCAATCCAGGGTTCGACAATACGGAGATATAGTGCAGGCGAGGGTATTGCCGAACCAATTCAATGAAATGCTCCTCGAGGTAGACATCGGCTTCGTCACGGGCACCGGCGTAGAGATAGATGTCCTGGGTCATTCCGCGTCGCAAGGCAGTCTCGACGATCGACTTGATCGGGGCCAATCCGGAGCCGCCGGCTACGGCCAAAATCGGCCCCCTATGGTCTTCGCGCAGCCACGCCTCGCCGAACGGTCCACTCACCCCCGCCCGAGTGCCGCGCTGCAATTCGTGCAGCACGAAATCACCGACCGGATCGGTTCCGTTACCGCGAATATGGAATTCAAAGGCAGCATCCTCGGGACAACTGGCCATGGAAAAATAGCGCGGTTCGACACCCTCGAAGCCGACCTTGGCATACTGTCCGGCACGAAATGAAAACGGTTTCCCGGTTTCGGGGCGCAGTCGCACCAATCTTGTATTGCGAGCAATTTCCGCCAGGTCGTCGACCCGACACATAACCTCAGCCACATTCTGCCCCATGCCGCGTGATACAGGCGGTCGAGCGGATTTTACCGCTTGCCGAGGCAAGTATAGCGGTGCGATATGACCGTGGCGACCGATCGTCTGCGGATCGAGGTGTCTGGGGAAATTCGCCAGGGGGCGATGAACCCTGGAGCACCAGCCGGCATCTGCCGATGCAAAGACTCGACCTTTCCGTAAATGGTTTGGGCGAGACTTTCTATATTCTTACGAGCGCCAATTGTTCCTAGAGTCGGGTCATTGCCTAGCGCTTCCAGCGCCCCGGCAAGCCGCGCGGCGGCTGGTTCGATTGCTTGAAAAGGGGTGTCTGGAATGAGGCGGCGGAACAGGACCAATGCCGCCGTCATGCGATCGAAATCGGCAACTACCGCAGGACGATCGGCCTGGTTCAGCGACAGGGTTGGCAGGCGGTTGCCGACAAATTGAATCTGCCGCGCGGCCCGTTCGATGCGTAATTTCGTAATGGTCTGGGTCACATCGCGTATGTGATTGGCAAGCTCGCCCATACTCTGGCCGGTCGCCTTGGCGCGCAGCGGATTGGGGACGTCGATCAATGGGACTTTTTCACTCCCATCCCGTCCATTCTGGCTACGCCTGTCGGGGCCGATATATTCCGAGGTGACGACGAAGGGTTTGCGCTTTTGAACCAGGCCCATCACGCGGCTGAATATTTCGCCGACGGAAACGGGTGTGGCCAGTATGGCGTCGGGTCCGGAGTCCATCAAAGCACGGACCGAATCCACGGCAGCATTTGCCGTCAGGAACGTTGCTACAAGAAACGGGTTCTTGCCAATCTCGTTGTGCCGCAGTTGGCGCAGCAAGGCCGCGGCCGAATAATCGGCATTGTCATGAATGGAAGCGATCAAGAGATCTGCCCCATCGCCCTTTAGGCGGTCAGCGACCTCCGACAAGCGATCCGTATCGGTGATGTCGCGGAATCCATGTTGGAAAAGATGCGATACCTGCGCTTGGCGGATTTGCCGATTGCTATTCAGCACCACCAGACGAACCGATTCGAAATGGAAATCGGCTGGCCGCTTAATGGAGTGAACCATGCGTTGTCCAACTGATGTCCGGCGGCGTGGAAACAACCTCCACGATCACCCCCATCTTAGACGCGGATCCGGCTACACCCTATCATCCATACGTATTAGTACGTAGTTTACCTAGTGTGGATACCTCTTTTCCAGATGCCCATCTGCCCCGGTGGCGCTGTTGGTATCGGGTAACCCACTAAAAAAGCATGTTTTCAAAGCCTTGTTAGCCGCTCGACAAAAAAACCGGCACCACCGTCTGGCAGTATGGGCAGAAAGTGAAGAATCCGTCGGTCGCGCCGAGCATTCAGCAAATATCGCGCCAGGGCTGGGAAAAGTGTCACCCCGCCCCCCGCCACGGGCGGGTCGATACGGATCCGCAAGCGCGCATCGTGCCCCGGTGGAATTGGCGCGATGGCTGTGTCCAACCGACATGCAGCTTCCTGCATGGAAAGGCCCCGCAAGTCGACTTCCTCGGCGCTGACAGGGGCATCGCCTAGGAACTTGCGGGCTTCTTCCGGATCGAAGTACGGCATAGGTTTGGAACCCGGGGGAAGCCTGGGATGCCTTGTTCCATACCACTCCCAGCGCGAAGACCTCAACAGTACTGTTTCCGTCAGGTCCTTGAACCCTGGGCGAAGCCGACGATATAAGGGGGCGCTATCCCTCGAGGACGACAGGAACTGCATGCCAATTTCCGCCCCCAAAGATACTCCGGGCCTCGCTTTCGCCCAACGTACTTCGGTTGAACAGGTCGAGGAAGGTCGCGAGTTGGCCCCCCGTTTCGACGCCGAGGGCTTGATTCCCGTGGTTACCACCGATGCCGCCACGGGCGAGGTGTTGATGCACGGCTTTATGAATGCCGAAGCGCTATGCCGCACCATAGCCACGGGCGAGGCGCATTACTGGAGCCGCAGCCGCAAAGCGCTATGGCACAAGGGCGCCACCAGCGGCCTGACCCAAAAAGTGGCGGAAATGCGGATCGACGACGATCAGGACGCTGTCTGGCTGCGGGTTGACGTCGCCGGCAGCGGCGCCAGTTGCCACGTCGGCTATCGGTCCTGCTTCTACCGATCCATACCAGTCGGCGGATCGGGGCCTGTGGCCCTGACCTTCGAGGAGAGCGAAAAGACCTTCGATCCCAAGGCGGTCTACGGCGACGCGCCGAATCCCACGCAGTTGTGATGGCATTTCGGGCGTGACCCGATGAGCCCAGTGGCACCCTCCGATACCATCGTCGGCATTGTCGGTGCCGGATCCATGGGTCGCGGTATTGCGCAGCTCTGCGCCCAAGCCGGCTATCCGGTGCTTTTGTACGACACCTCGGTGGCGCAATTGGCCGCTGCCCAAGACTTCATCGGCAAGATGCTGACCCGTGCCGCGGAAAAGGGCGCGATGAGTGGCGAGGAGGCGCGGGCCGCCATGGCGCGGTTGGAACCCGTAACGGTTATCGAGCGCCTTGCCCCGACTGGATTGGTCGTGGAGGCGGCGATCGAGGATCTGGCGGTGAAGCAGGACATCTTCGCCCGGCTGGAAGCGGTTGTCGCCAATAGTTGCGTGCTGGCGACCAATACCTCGTCCTTGTCGGTGACGGCCATTGCCGCCCGTTGCCGCCGCCCGGAAAGGACCGCAGGCTTCCACTTCTTTATACCGGCGCCGTTGATGCGCCTGGTCGAGGTCATCGACGGCGTGCGCACGTCGGCCAGCACCGTCGATGTGCTGATGGCGGTCGCCAAGCGCATTGGCCATACCGCTGTCCGGGTTGTCGATTCGCCTGGATTTTTGGTCAACCACGCCGGGCGTGGATATCTTACCGAATCCCTGGCCGTACTTGGCGAAGGCGTGGCCTCGCATGCCGATATTGACCGCATCATGCTGGCTGCCGGTTTCCGCATGGGTCCTTTCCAACTGATGGACCTGACCGGCATCGATGTTACTCATCCAGCCCTGGAGGCAGTCCATCAGGGTTTCTACGGCGATCCGCGGTTTCGCCCATCGGGTATTCTGCGCCGCCGCCTACAGGCAGGTCTGCTCGGCCGCAAAAGCGGTGCCGGCTGGTATGACTATGCCGAGGGCGCAAAGGGAGGGCCGGGCGACGAGCCCCCTGCCCCGCTCGACCGCCCAAACCGGGTCTGGGTTGGCCCGGCGGAACCGGCACGGCGCAACGCCCTGCTGAGCGTGCTAAAGGCATGCGGGGCTGTCATCGACGAAAGCGGAACGCCTGCCTCCGATGCCTTGTGCTTGCTGGCGCCGCTCGGCACTGACGCTTCGGCCGATGCCATAGGCCTCGGCATCGATCCCCGCCGTACCGTCGCTATCGATACCTTGATGCCGCTCGACAAGCGGCGCACGATCATGGGCACGCTAGTGACTGACGGTGCCGTCCTGCGTGCTGCCCATGGTCTGTTGGCTGCCGATGGGGTGCCGGTGACCGTGGTCCGTGCCAGTGCCGGTTTCGTTGCCCAGCGCATCATAGCGATGGTGGTCAATACGGCCTGCGACATCGCCCAGCAGCGTATTGCCACGCCGGGCGACATCGATCTTGCCGTATCCCTTGGCCTCGGCTATCCGCATGGGCCTTTGGCCTGGGGCGATATCCTGGAACCCGCGCGTGTGCTGGCCGTGCTCGACGGCATCTATTCCTTCCATCGCGATCCCCGCTACCGGCCGTCGCCATGGCTGAGCCGGCGCGCCCAACTCGGCGTTTCGCTGCTGACGGCGGAACCATAGAAAGATGTATCCATGAAAATCGTCGACATCCGCGATACCGTCGTGCCGATCAAAAGCGACATCGCCAACGCTTATATCGATTTTTCCAAGATGACGGTCAGTGTCGTTGCCGTGATCACCGATGCGGTGCGCAATGGCAAACCTGTCGTTGGGTTTGGCTTTAATTCCAACGGCCGCTATGCCCAGCAAGGGTTGTTGCGCGAACGTTTCATCCCCCGCCTCACGGAAGCCAAGCCAGACGACCTGATGACCGACGATGGCGCCAATCTGGATCCGCACAAGATCTGGAACGTCATGATGAAGAACGAAAAGCCCGGTGGGCACGGCGAGCGGTCCGTCGCCGTCGGCACCGTCGATATGGCAGTTTGGGACGCGGTGGCAAAGATCGAGGATAAGCCGCTCTACCAGCTGCTCGCCGATCGCTATCGCGCCGGCGAGGTCGATGAGACCGTCTCCATTTATGCCGCCGGTGGCTATTACCATCCCGGTAAGGGCCTGCAGGGCCTGAAGGACGAGATGAAAAGCTATCTCGACCGTGGATACACAGCAGTCAAGATGAAGGTCGGCGGCGTGCCGTTGGGCGAGGACTTGAAGCGCATCGAAGCGGTGATCGCCGTCGTCGGCGAGGGCAAGAACGTTGCTGTCGACGTGAACGGCCGGTTCGACATCAAGCAGGCCATTGCCTTCGGCGAGGCGATCAAACCCTATAAGCTACGCTGGTACGAAGAGGTCGGCGATCCGCTCGACTTTGCCCTGCAACAGGTGCTGTCCCAACACTACGAATTGCCCATGGCCACCGGCGAAAACCTGTTTTCGATGGTCGACGCGCGCAACCTGATCCGCTACGGCGGCATGCGCACGGGTCTCGACATCCTGCAATTCGATCCGGCATTGAGTTATGGATTGGTCGAGTATTTGCGCACGCTCGACATGCTGCGCCAGCATGGCTTTTCGTCGCGCGACTGCACACCGCATGGCGGCCATCAATTTGCGTTGAACATTGCCGCCGGCCTCGGCCTGGGCGGCAACGAATCCTACCCGGATGTGTTCCGTCCCTTCAACGGCTTTGCCGACACTATCGCGGTGAAAGGTGGCCGGGTAAGCATGCCCGACCTTCCGGGCATCGGTTTCGAAGCGAAGGGGGAACTTTACCCGCACATGAAGGAATTGGCGGGGTTATAGGATTTTCCAGTCGGAGCAGGCTGTGGGTGGGACGTAAGCCCGCCCTGACGCTGGAAATTATCGCTTCTTTTTCTTGGCCTTAGCTTTCGGGGTTTTGGCTTTCTGGGCCTTCCCGAAAATAGCCTGCCAATTATCCTTGTAGGTTCTGGACACCGGCTTCTGGTTTTCGCCACGGCTATAGCTGCCGGGAACGTCGGAAGACGAACCGCCGTCGCTGGACGAGGACTCGGTCTTTGGAGAAGTGTCGTCGCTTACCATCGGAGTTCCTGATCGACTGTCACGTCACAATGGACGGGTTGATATCCAGCACAACAGTCCCCCGCCAGCTGACTGCCAGCGAGGGA
>CAMCUA010000038.1 GCA_945878455.1 Asaia bogorensis
TTCGTGGCGATGTGCATCCGGCGCTGGAGCACGCCCACCACGTTCCCCTATGGGTGAAGCTGGCGCCGCTGGTGGCGGGTGTCGGCGGTATTTGCCTGGCCTACTTCCTGTATTCTATGGCACCTGGCTTGCCCGGCATGCTGGCGACCCGATTCTCTGCCGTGTACCGCTTCCTGCTGAACAAGTGGTACTTCGACGAACTATACGACGCCGTGTTCGTGCGTCCGACCTTCGCGCTGGGTCGCCTGCTATGGAAGGTCGGCGATGGCCGAATCATCGATGGTTTCGGGCCTGACGGTCTATCGGCGGTGACGATTAACCTGGCCCGCCGTGCCGCTGGCCTGCAAAGCGGCTACATCTACCATTCTGCCTTTGCCATGCTGATTGGGGTGGTGACCCTGATTACCTGGTACATGTTCGTGCAGGCGGGATGATCCGGTCATGAGCGATTTCCCCATCCTGTCGATCCTGACTTTCCTGCCGCTGGTCGGGGCGCTGATCATCGTGTTGTGGGTACGTGGCGACGCTGCGGTCGTCGATAGCAATTCGCGCTGGGTAGCCTTGTGGACCTCGGTGATGAATTTCGTCGTTTCGCTGCTGCTGTGGACCAATTTCGACAGCACTTCGGCGGCCTTTCAGTTCGAGGAACAGGTCGCCTGGATCCCAGGGTTCCATATCAGTTATCACCTGGGTATCGACGGCATCTCGCTGTTTTTCGTGTTGTTGACCACCTTGCTGACGCCGATTTGTATCCTGGCTAGTTGGGAGGCCATCACCCTTCGCGTCCGCGAGTACATGGTGGCCTTCCTGTTCATGGAAACCATGATGATCGGCATGTTTTCAGCGCTCGATCTGGTGGTTTTCTACATTTTCTTCGAAGGAGTTCTGATCCCGATGTTTCTGGTCATCGGGGTGTGGGGCGGTCCGCGCCGGGTTTATGCGGCGTTTAAGTTTTTCCTCTACACGCTTCTGGGCTCGGTACTGATGCTGCTGGCCTTGCTGGCGATGTATCTTGATGCCGGAACCACCGACATTCCGGTGTTGATGGCCCACCACTTCCCGGTGTCGATGCAGACGTGGCTGTGGTTGGCTTTTTTTGCCTCCTTCGCGGTCAAGGTGCCGATGTGGCCGGTGCATACTTGGTTGCCCGATGCCCATGTCGAGGCGCCGACGGCAGGCTCGGTGATCCTGGCCGGGGTGTTGCTCAAATTCGGCGGTTACGGTTTCTTGCGCTTCTCATTGCCGCTGTTTCCCGACGCTTCCGTCGCCTTCATGCCGCTGATCTTCACGCTGAGCATCGTTGCGGTGATCTATACCTCCCTGGTGGCGCTGGCCCAGGAAGATATGAAGAAGTTGATCGCCTATTCCTCTGTGGCGCACATGGGTTTCGTCACCATCGGCACCTTCACCATGAACGTGCAGGGCATCGAAGGGGCGATCTTTCAGATGCTCAGTCATGGTGTGGTGTCGGCGGCGCTCTTTCTCATCGTCGGCGTTGTCTACGACCGCATTCATTCGCGCGAGATCGCCGTCTATGGCGGCTTGGTCAACCGCATGCCGTCGTATGCGCTGATCTTCATGATCTTCATGCTGGCGTCCGTCGGCTTGCCAGGAACCGGCGGGTTTGTCGGCGAGTTTCTGATCCTGGTCGGCATCTTCCGGGTCAATGCCTGGGCAGCGGCCTTTACGGCGACAGGCGTCATCCTCGGTGCGGCCTATATGCTGTATCTCTATCGTCGGGTGATTTTCGGTCAACTCACCAAGGACAATCTGAAGAGCATCCTCGATCTCAGCCCGCGGGAAATCGCCGTCTTTGCGCCACTGGTCCTGCTGGTGTTTTGGATGGGTATCTACCCGGAATCGTTCTTGGCGCCGATGCATGCTTCCGTCGATCATTTGATCGGCCAGGTGGATATGGCGCGTGCCATATCCGCAGCGACGACCTTGGCGACCCGTTAAGCGGTTCCACCGGAGAGTGACGTCATTATGCCGCTTGCCAGCATTCCCGATCTGACCCCGGCGCTACCGGAACTGTTCCTGGTCTGCGCGGCCATGGCGCTGCTGTTGCTGGGTGTCTTTCAAAAGCAGGGCCGCGCCGAATCGGTGCGCACGGCTCGTACCGTGGCTTACATGGCGGTGATCGCCATGGTCATCGGCATCCTCTTGGTGGTGGCGATGAATGGAAGCGGTCGGGTATTGGCCTTCGAAGGCATGTTCATCAGCGATCCTTTCTCTGCCTTTGCCAAGGTGCTGATCCTGATTGCCTCTTCCGTGGCCTTGATCATCGCCCAGGATTTTCTTGTCCGCCAAGGGATCGCCCGCTTCGAATTCTCTGTGCTGATCCTATTGGCGACGGTCGGCATGATGATGATGGTGTCGGCCAACAATCTGATCTCGCTGTATCTGGGCCTGGAGTTGCAGAGCCTGGCCCTCTACGTGCTGGCGGCCTTCCAACGGGACGACACGCGCTCGACGGAAGCCGGTCTGAAATACTTCGTCTTGGGCGCACTGGCCTCGGGCATGCTGCTGTACGGTTCCTCCCTGGTCTATGGCTTTGCCGGCACGACCGGCTTTGAAAGCCTTGTTCATCAGTTTACAAGCCTGTCGGGCACGCCGGCGGTCGGGTTGATCGTTGGCATCGTTTTCATCGCCGCCGGCCTAGCTTTCAAGGTATCGGCCGTGCCTTTCCATATGTGGACGCCCGATGTCTATGAAGGTGCGCCGACCCCGGTGACCGCCTTCTTCTCCGCGGCGCCAAAGGTCGCGGCCATGGCGCTGTTCTGTCGGGTGATGCTCGGGCCGTTCGGCGATTTGCTGGCCCAGTGGCAACAGATTCTGGTTTTCATCTCCATCGCCTCCATGGTGCTCGGTGCCTTTGCCGCCATCAATCAGCGCAATATCAAGCGCCTGATGGCCTACAGTTCCATCGGCCATGTCGGCTATGCCCTGATTGGTCTGGCTGTTGGCAACGAGGTCGGCCTACGTGGGGTGCTGATCTACCTAGCGATCTACGTGGTGATGAATCTGGGCACCTTTGCCTGCATCCTTTGCATGCGACGTAGCGATCGCATGGTCGAGCAGATCTCCGATCTTGCCGGTCTGTCGAAAAGCCATCCCATGATGGCGGCGGCGCTGACGGCCTTCATGTTTTCGATGGCCGGCATTCCACCGCTCGCCGGTTTTTTCGGCAAGCTCTATATTTTCATGGCCGCGGTGGATGCGGGCCTGATGACTTTGGCCATCGTTGGCGTTTTGACCAGCGTGGTTGCCGCCTTCTATTACCTCCGCATCGTCAAGGTCATGTACTTCGACGAATTGAAGGACGCCCTGGACCGACCGATGCCGCGCGATATCGGGGTGGTGTTGACAGTGACCGGCTTGTTCGTGTTGCTGTTCTTTGCCTATCCCGTACCCTTGATCGGTGCGGCTGAGTTGGCTGCCGCGGCGCTGTTTGGCGGATGATCGCGCTGCCCGCGGGCTACGCCCTGATCGACCTAGAAAGCGTTGACAGCACCAATGACGAAGCCAAACGCCGGGCGGCGGGCGGAGCCGTTGACGGCACGGTGATTGTCGCGCGCCGGCAGGTATCTGGCCGGGGACGTCGCGGCCGGTTATGGGACTCACCACGCGGCAATCTCTATTGCTCCCTATTGTTGCGGCCGGAACAGCCCCTTGAAACGGTGATGCAGCTGGGTTTCGTTGCGGCCTTGGCCTTATATGACAGTCTGTCGGCGCGTGCTCCTAGCGGCGTTTCCATTGCCTGCAAGTGGCCGAACGATGTGCTGGTCAGCGGGCGAAAATGTGCCGGTATCCTGATGGAGACGGCAGGTGGCAGCAGCGCTTTGCCCCCGGATTGGCTGGTTCTGGGGTTCGGCGTAAATGTGGCCCAGGGTCCGAGCCAGAGTGAGTTTCCGGCCACCTCCTTGATGGAATCCGGCTTTGGCGTTGTTCCGGTCCAGACCTTGCTAGCCGACGTGCTGGGACATTTCGAAAGGTGGCGCCGGCTCTGGCAAAAGAGGGGTTTTGCCGCCGTGCGCACAGCCTGGCTGGCGGCGGCCTATGGCCAGGGCGAAGCCATCGTTGTCCGTCTGCACGAAGAAACCCTGTACGGTACCTTCGCGGACCTGGATGGAGACGGCGCGCTTCTGGTCGACGTCGCTGCGGGACGGCGGCGGGTGACGGCGGGCGACGTTTTCTTCGCGGGATCTTGAAGGGCGGAGACCCGGCATGCTGCTGGCCATTGATTCGGGCAATACCAATATCGTCTTTGCCGTCTTCGCCGATGACGGGACGGTCAGGGGCGAGTGGCGCGGCGCTACGTCGGCCGAGCGCACGGCAGACGAATACGGCGTCTGGCTTGGCGAGCTATTGCGCATGGAAAATATCGATCGTACCGGCGTCACCGAAGCCATTATCGCCTCTGTGGTGCCGGCCACGGTCTTCAACCTGAAAACCCTTTGCCGCAAGTACTTCGGTTGCGACCCGCTGATCGTCGGCGATCCGGGCGTGAAGTTGGGAATTGGCATTTTGGTCGACCGACCCGAACAGGTTGGCGCTGACCGCATGGTCAATACCATCGCGGCGGGGGAGCGTTATGGCGGTCCATTGATCGTTGTGGATTTCGGTACGGCGACGACCTTCGACGTTGTCGATGGCGACGGCAATTATCGTGGCGGCATCATTGCGCCGGGAATCAATTTGTCGCTTGAGGCCTTGCACATGGCCGCGGCGCAATTGCCGCGGGTGGCCATCGGCCGGCCGGAACAAGTGATCGGGCGCGATACGGTTTCCGCCATGCAGTCGGGCATCTTCTGGGGATATGTCGCTATGATCGATGGCTTGGTGGCCCGCATTATTGCCGAATTCGGCAGCAAGATGGTGGTTGTCGCCACCGGCGGCCTGGCACCGCTCTTCGTTGACGTTACCGACAGCATTCGCGTCGTCGATCGCGACCTGACGCTGCGTGGTTTGCTATCGATTCATCGTCGGAACAGGAAGCGCTAAGTATGCCAGATGATCGTAATGCGCTGCTGTTCCTGCCTTTGGGTGGGGCAGGCGAGATCGGTATGAATCTCAATCTCTATGGTTATGGCCCACCTGGCCGCGAGCGATGGATCATCGTCGACCTTGGCGTCACCTTTGGCGATGGCCATCCTCCGGCTGTCGACGTCATCATGCCGGACCCGACATGGATTGCCGAACGACGCGATCGGCTGGACGGTATCATCCTAACGCACGCGCACGAAGATCACTTGGGCGCGGTTCACCATCTGTGGGACCACTTGCGCTGTCCGGTTTATGCCACGCCCTTCACCGCCACGCTGTTGCGCGACAAGCTGAAGGAAGCGGGCTTGTTGAAAGCGGTTCCTCTCACGGAAGTGCCATTGGGGGGACGCTTTTCCGTCGGTCCCTTCGATCTGGAACTAATCACGCTGACCCATTCCATACCCGAGCCGAATGCCATCGCTATCCGTACGCCCCTGGGCACGATCATGCACACGGGCGACTGGAAGTTCGATTCCGGCCCTGTGGTCGGTCCGGTATCAGATGAACCTGCCTTGCGCCAGATTGGCGCTGAAGGCGTGTTGGCGATGGTCTGCGATTCGACCAATGTATTCGAGGATGGAACGTCAGGCTCCGAATCCGATCTGCTGGCGAGTCTGACGGCACTGATCGGCCAACGGAAGGGGCGCGTGGCTGTCACCTGTTTCGCCTCCAACGTGGCACGGTTGGAAACCATCGCTGCCGCGGCGCGGGCCAACGGGCGCGATGTTGTTATTGCCGGCCGATCGTTGCGTCGCATCGAGATGGCGGCGCGGACCTGCGGCTATTTGACCAATACCCCAGCCTTCATCGATGAATCCGACGCCGGTTACCTGCCCGGTGACAAAATGCTGACCATCTGTACGGGTAGTCAGGGCGAATCGCGTGCTGCCCTGGCGCGCATCGCTGCCGGAATCCATCCGAATATCGACCTGGGTTCCGGCGATGCGGTGATTTTTTCCTCACGTATCATCCCGGGCAATGAAGTCGCCATCGGTTACCTGCACAATCAGTTGGTACGCCGCGGCATCGAAGTGATCACACAACGCGAGGCAAACGTACATGTGTCCGGTCATCCGGCCCGCGATGAGCTTAGCCGCATGTATGCGATGATTCGCCCGCGTATTGCCGTGCCCGTGCATGGAGAACTGCGACACCTTAAGGAGCATGCGATCCTGGCGCGATCCTGTCAGGTTCCGCGCACAGTGGTGACCGAAAATGGCGGTTTGGTCCGATTGGCTCCTGGGGAAGCCCAGGTGATCGAACAGGTTCACTCCGGCCGCCTTTACCTCGAGGGCAATCGCATTGTCGGTGAGGGCAGCGAACTGGTGCGCGAGCGCAATCAGACGCTCTACAACGGCGCCATGGTCGTTACCGTCGCCATGGATGATCGGGGCTTGACGGAGGATCCTCAAATCACGTCCTTCGGGCTCTTCGACGGCGATGACGACGATGCGGAGGATGTCGTCCGTCAGGCCGTTGTCGATGCGGTTTCCAGGATGCGCGGCTCAACCCTGTGCGATGATGATGCGGCGCGCGAAGCGGTGCGCATCGCCGCGCGGCGGGCGGTGCGCCAGTGCCTGGATAAGCGCCCGGCGACCCGCGTTCATTTGGTTAGGACATGATCGGCCGCCTCAATCATGTGGCTATTGTGGTGCCGGACCTTTCGGCTGCTAGCGCCGTCTATCGGGATACCTTGGGTGCTACCGTGTCATCCCCTGTCGATTTGCTGACGCATGGAGTCACGGTGGCCTTCGTCGATTTGCCCAACACGCGGATTGAGTTGCTGCAACCTTTGGGTCTCAATTCGCCGATTGCCAAGTTCCTGGCATCACACCCGTCCGGCGGCATTCATCACCTGTGTTATGAGGTTGACGACATCTACGCGGCCCGAGACAAACTCATTCGCAAAGGTGCCCGGATTGTCGGAGAAGGTGAACCTGCGGTCGGCGCGCATGGCAAGCCAGTGCTTTTCCTCCACCCCAAGGATTTCTGTGGGGCCTTGATTGAACTCGAACAGGTCTGAGCGCACATGGTCTGGCTAAGCCAACTCGCCATCTATTTTGTTATCTGGTGGCTGACCTTGTTTCTGGTTTTGCCCTTGGGTAACCGGGCCATCGCGGCCGACGACGTGGCCAAGGGTCAAGATTCCGGCTCGCCGGTTCGCCCGAGGCTTTGGCAAAAAATGGCCCTCAACACCGTGATTGCGACCATTGTTTGGGGCATATTCTATTGGGGGGTCAGCAGCGGCCTTATTTCGCTGCATCCGTCATGAGCGGCTATTGCGACAGTGCCCCCGGCCATCCCGTTCACGGGTCCTATCACGATACCGAGTATGGATTTCCGGTCAGCGACGAGACGGTCCTCTTTGAGCGAATGTGCCTGGAGATATTTCAAGCTGGTTTGTCCTGGGAACTGATCCTGCGTAAGCGTCCGGGCATGAACATCGCTTTCGAAGGTTTCACTGTTGACCGGATCGCTGCCTACGGAGCCAATGAAACTGCTCGGTTGTTGGGCGATCCTCGCATCATTCGCAATCGACTGAAAGTGGCAGCGACGATTGAAAACGCCCGTCGCGTGCAGGCACTGCGGGTTAGTCACGGCGGCTTTGTCAAATGGCTGGCGGCGCAGGATGCCGTGGACAAGGATGCCTGGGTGAAGACTTTCCGCCGGACCTTCAAGTTCATGGGCGGCGAGGTGGTTGGCGAGTTCCTGATGAGCATCGGCTATCTGCCGGGCGCCCATCGGCCGGATTGCCCGATCCAGGGGCGCATCGCCCGACTTTCACCACCCTGGATGCGGGCCAAGGATTAGGGCGCTGATGGCACCTGTGGGCTCCTCGCCCGGTAAGGATTGATAGTTTTCTTCGCCAGTCCCATGTGTTGTCGTGACGGAACGTACATATAGCGGAGACTGGCATGATGTGGCCTCGGGTTGTCCTGCTTTCTATGCTTCTGGCGGCTCTATTTGCAGCAGAATCGCAGGCCCAAAGGGTCGAGCGGCGGCCCCTCGATCCTGTACAGGTGCGGATATCCGATGCGGATTGCCGCTGGTTGGCCCGCCACCGGCCGGCCTCCGACGTCGAATACAAACCGGGCACCAGCACCACCGGGAAGCCGGTCGTCCCGGCAGATCTCGGTGGCAGGCCGCCCTTGGCGCTGCCCGAGGTCTATTCCTTCTCCATCGGCCGGGAGATTGTCGGTTTGCCGGGGAATACGCAGGCAAATCTGGCGGTCGGCACGGTTCTTTTCGATACGGTAGGGCAGCGGCTGACCTTCAATGGTCAACCGCTCTCGACGCCATTACAGGACGAACTGGTCCTGCTCTGCCGTGAGCGAGTGAGGTAAGGCGCCGCGTCTGCCTGCCAGGCGTGGACATCTGCGGCCCCATTCCCTACAGTCCGCCCGCACTTTCAGCCATCGTGATAGGAACCGATATCCCATGCGCCGTTCTCGCATGTTCTTGCCGACCCTCAAGGAAAACCCGGCCGAGGCCCAGATCGTCTCGCACCGCTTGATGCTGCGCGCCGGTATGATCCGCCAGGCAAGCGCCGGCATATATTCCTGGCTTCCCTTGGGGTTTCGCGTTCTCCAAAAGATCGAACAGATCGTTCGCGAGGAGCAGGACAAGGCCGGTTGCCAGGAGTTGTTGATGCCGACCATACAGCCTGCCGAGCTGTGGCGGGAAAGTGGGCGCTACGACGACTACGGCAAGGAAATGCTGCGCATTCGCGACCGGCACGAGCGCGACATGTTGTTCGGTCCAACCAATGAAGAACTGATCACCGACATTTTCCGCAATTCAGTGCGCAGCTATCGCGAGCTGCCGGCGCTGCTCTATCACATTCAGTGGAAGTTCCGTGACGAGGTGCGGCCCCGTTTCGGCGTGATGCGCGGGCGCGAATTCCTGATGAAGGACAGTTACTCCTTCGACGTCGATGTCGCGGGCGCGGTGCGTTCCTACAACAAGATGTTCGTCGCCTATTTGCGCACCTTCCATCGCCTGGGGTTGAAGGCCATCCCGATGAGGGCGGAAAGCGGACCGATCGGTGGGGATCGCAGCCACGAGTTCATCATTCTCGCCGACACTGGCGAAACGGGCGTTTTCTGCCACCGTGACGTGCTCGATTTCGCCGTTCCAGAAAATGTTGATTACGAGTCCGATCTGCAGCCTATCGTCGATAAGTGGACATCGGTCTATGCCGCGACTGAGGATATGCACGATAAAGCAAAGGAAGCCGAGCTTGGAGACAACTTGGTCACCGCGCGCGGCATCGAAGTCGGCCACATCTTTTATTTCGGCACGAAATATTCGAAGCCGTTGGGCGCCATCATTGCCGCCGCCGATGGCAGCGACGTGCCTGTTGAGATGGGTTCCTACGGGATTGGTGTGTCCCGGCTGGTGGGCGGCATTATCGAGGCCTCCCATGACGATGCGGGAATCGTCTGGCCCGAATCGGTGGCGCCCTACAAGGTGGGCTTGATCAACTTGAAGACCGATGACGCAGCCTGTTCTGCCGCCTGCGACGATCTTTACGACAAGCTTCAGGCCGCCGGGGTTGAGGTGCTGTACAGCGACACCGACGATCGCGCCGGGGTGAAGTTCGCCGAAATGGATCTGATCGGCTTGCCGTGGCAATTGGTGGTCGGCCCGCGCGGTTTGAAGTCGGGGATCGTTGAACTGAAGCGACGGGCGAGCGGCGAGCGTCAGGAACTATCGCCTGGATCGGCTCTGGCACGGCTGATCGGCTGAACACTTGCCCGGATTGCCCCAAGGAGTCGCCTAAAACGTGTTTTCCGCATTCGAGTGGATGATAGCGCTACGCTATCTGCGGGCCCGGCGGCGGGAAGGATTCATTTCCGTTATCGCATGGTTCTCTCTGCTAGGTATTGCGCTTGGGGTGGCGACGCTGATCATCGTCATGTCGGTGATGAATGGGTTCCGTCAGGAACTGCTCAGCCGAATCCTTGGCCTGAATGGTCACCTGAGCGTCTATGGGGCTTCACCTTCAATGACCGGTTTCGATGCCTTGGCCGAAAAGGTCAGTGGCGTTGCTGGCGTTGTCGATGTGACCCCGCTCGTCGAAGGACAGGTCATGGCCTCGGCTCGAGGTATGGCGCGCGGCGCGGTTGTGCGCGGAGTCCGTCATGGCGATATTTCCCGTCGCCAGATCGTCGCTGATCATATCGTCGGCGGTTCACTGGACGAATTTGAAGGTGATGATGCCGTTCTCGTCGGCAGCCGGCTGGCAGAGCGGCTTGGCATTGGGGTCGGCGATCGCCTGACGCTAATTTCGCCGAAGGGCAACGTTACGGCCTTCGGCACGGTGCCGCGCATGCGCGCGTATCGTGTCGTAGCGACATTTCAAATCGGCATGTTCGAGTATGATTCGAGTTTTGTTTTCATGCCGTTGGAAGCGGCTCAGGTCTATTTCGATTTACCCGGGGCGGTGACCAATCTTGAAGTCATGGCGAGCCATCCGGACCGGGTGTCGGAAGTGCGCCGCGGCATCGTTGCCGCTGTGGGGCCGCAGGTTCGTCTCCATGATTGGCAGCAGGCCAACGCCAGTTTCTTCAATGCCATTCAAGTTGAACGCAACGTCATGTTTATGATTCTGACCCTGATCATCCTGGTTGCCGCCTTCAATGTGGTGTCGAGCATGATCATGCTGGTCAAGGACAAGGGCCGCGACATCGCCATCCTGCGCACCATGGGGGCGACCCGGGGGATGGTATTGCGCATCTTTTTCCTGAGCGGCGCCAGCATCGGCGTCATTGGTACCCTGGTGGGATTGGCCTTGGGGTTGTCGTTCGCTGCCAATATCGAATCCATTCGCCAGGGCATCCAGCAATTGACGGGCAACGACCTATTTGCTGCCGAAATCTACTTTCTGTCGCAACTGCCGGCCGTCGTCGATCTGCGCGAGGTGGCGATGGTGGTTGTCATGGGCTTGGGGCTGTCGTTCCTGGCTACTATCTATCCGTCGTGGCGGGCGGCGCGCACGGACCCGGCCGAGGCGTTGCGTTATGAATGAGCCAACTCGCGTCCTAGAGCTGAAGGGAATCGTCCGCACCTTCCGCCAGGGTTTGATCACGCTGAATGTGCTGCGCGGGGCCGATTTGAACGTGAACGAGGGCGAGATCGTCGCCCTGGTCGGACCGTCAGGCGCGGGCAAGTCGACGCTGCTGCATATCGCCGGTTTGTTGGAGAAGGCGGATGCCGGCGACGTCATGATTGCCGGTCAGTCTTGCATCAAAATGGACGACGACAGCCTGACCCGCATTCGCCGTGATAAACTCGGTTTCGTTTACCAGTATCATCACCTCCTACCGGAATTCTCGGCCCGCGAGAATATCGTCATACCACAAATCATCGCTGGCCGTTCGAAGGCGGAAGCCCGCATCCGCGCCGACGAAGTCTTGTCCTGGATGGGTCTGTCGGAGCGTGCCGATCACCGCCCGGCCCGCCTTTCCGGCGGCGAACAACAGCGGGTGGCCATCGCCCGTGCTATTGCCAACACGCCGCGTCTGCTATTGGCCGACGAACCGACCGGCAATCTCGATCCGCAAACGGCGGCCGATGTGTTCGATGTCCTGCTGCGCCTGGCCCGGGGGGCGGGGTTGGCTGCCCTGATCGCCACCCACAACATGGACTTGGCGGCGCGCATGGACCGTGTCATTCGCCTTAACGACGGCCTGCTTGTCCGGGCGTAACCTGTGGGTAACCCCCAGTTGTTGGGGATAACCCTTTCCCTATCGCAATATCTGGCAAACAGCGGCTGACAGCGGGAGCCGGCTGTGGGATCATTCTCGCCATGGCCCATGCATCCTTTGTCCATCTTCGCGTCCACACCGCATATTCCTTGTCGGAAGGCGCGATCCGCATCCCAGATCTGGTCGATGCCTGCCGCAAACAGCGCATGCCGGCGGTTGCCATCGCCGACAGCGACAATCTGTTCGGCGCCATGGAGTTTTCCTCGGCCTGTGTCCAGGCCGGCATACAGCCGATCGTCGGCTGCCAAATCAGTTTGGCGCCGGTTGGCGAAGCTGAGCGGCGCGCCGCGCCGGTTCGCGCGCGTCAGGAAAGCCTGGTTCTGCTGGTCCAGAACCTGACCGGTTACGCCAACCTGCTGAAACTGATGCGCAAGGCCTATCTGGATCATGGCGAGAGCCATGAACCGCGGTTGCCGTTGGCGACCCTTGCCGAGCATGGCGAAGGACTGATCTGCCTGACCGGCGGCGCCTCGGGCCCGCTCGCCAGGCCGCTGCTCGATGGCCAGCTTGCGGCTGCTCAATTGCTGCTCGACACCTTGGCAAGAATTTTCCCCGGCCGCCTCTATATCGAGATATCCCGGCAGGGCAGGGAGGGGGAGGCCGCACTAGAAACGGCCTTGCTCGATCTTGCCTATGAACGCGACCTGCCTTTGGTGGCGACCAACGAGGCTTTCTTTCTTGGCGAAGATATGTACGACGCGCATGACGCCCTGCTCTGCATTGCCGAGGGTGCCTATGTCTCGCAACAGGTACGCCGTCGCCTAACGCGCGATCATCGCCTAAAAGGCCCGGAAGAGATGCGGGCGTTGTTCGCCGACCTGCCCGAGGCGGTGGATAATACGCTGGTCATCGCACGGCGTTGCGCCTTCATGGTCGAGAAGCGCGATCCGATCCTGCCGTTATTCCCGTGCGAGCCGGGTCATACCGAAGCCGACGAATTGCGAGCGCAGGCAGCGGCCGGGCTGGAACGGCGGCTGAGTGTTCAATTGTATAACGATGACATGGATACGGAGGCTCGCGAGTCGGCGGCGCGCCCCTATCGCAGCCGGCTCGAATACGAACTCGATGTCATTATCAAGATGGGTTTCGCTGGCTACTTCCTGATCGTGTCCGAATTCATTCAGTGGTCGAAGTCCAACGATATTCCGGTCGGACCAGGGCGCGGATCGGGTGCCGGTTCGGTGGTCGCCTGGGCCCTGACCATCACCGATCTCGATCCGTTGCGCTTCGGCCTGCTGTTCGAGCGTTTCTTGAACCCGGAACGCGTGTCGATGCCGGACTTCGATATCGATTTTTGCCAAGACCGGCGCGACGAGGTCATCCGCCACGTTCAGGAACGCTACGGGCGCGACCGGGTTGCCCAGATCATCACCTTTGGCAAGCTGCAAGCCCGCGCGGTATTGCGCGATGTCGGGCGCGTGCTGGATATGCCCTATTCGCAGGTCGATCACATCTGCAAGATGGTACCCAACAACCCGGCCAGCCCGATGACCCTGGATCAAGCCGTGGCGGCCGATCCGCAACTTCGCCAGATGGTCGATGGCGAAGAAGATGTCGGTCGTCTGTTCGCCTTGGCGCGCAAGCTCGAAGGCCTCTATCGCCATGCCTCGACCCACGCTGCCGGCGTGGTCATCGGCGACCGACCGCTCGACGAGTTGGTTCCGCTCTATCGCGATCCACGTTCCGACATGCCGGTAAGCGGCTTCAATATGAAATATGTTGAACTGGCGGGTTTGGTGAAGTTCGACTTTCTCGGGCTGAAGACCCTGACCGTGCTGTCGGCCGCCATGAAGATGTTGGCGGAAACCGGGATTTCCGTCGATCTGGCGACACTGCCCCTCGACGACCGCGAAAGCTTCGCGATGATGAGCCGGGGTGAGACCACCGGCATGTTTCAGCTGGAAAGCGCCGGCATGCGCGACGTCTTGCGCAAACTGCGGCCCGATACCTTCGAAGATATCATCGCCGTGGTGGCTCTGTATCGTCCCGGTCCGATGGACAATATCCCCAGCTACATTAAGCGCAAGCATGGCGATGAACAGCCGGACTACTTGTATTCGAACCTGGAAGGCATCCTGAAGGAAACCTTCGGCATCATCATCTATCAGGAGCAGGTGATGCAGATTGCCCAGGAATTGGCCGGTTACAGCCTCGGTTCGGCCGATCTATTGCGTCGCGCCATGGGCAAGAAAATCAAGTCGGAGATGGATCAGCAGCGCCAGATTTTCGTCGATGGTGCGGTGGCGCGCAGCGTGCCCAAGGACCGTGCCTCCTATATCTTCGATCTGGTCGCCAAATTCGCCGGCTATGGCTTCAACAAGTCCCATGCCGCAGCCTACGCCTTGGTGGCTTATCAGACCGCCTATTTCAAGACGCACTATCCGTTGGAATTCATAGCGGCGTCGATGACGCTGGATATCAACAACACGGATAAGCTGAACAGCTTCCGCCAGGAACTGTCGCGCCTTGGACTCCCCTTATTGCCACCCGACATCAATACATCCGCGGCGACCTTCAAGGTCGAACGCGGAACCCGCGATGCCGGGGAGCGAGGCGCCATCCGCTATGCCTTGGCCGCCATTAAGAATGCCGGCATGGCGGCGATGCAGGCCATTGTCGCCGAGCGCGAGGCGAGGGGGCCCTTCAGGAGCATCGCCGATTTCACCCGGCGCATCGATCCGCATCTGGTCAATAAGCGGCTGATCGAGAACCTGGCCCGAGCCGGGGCTTTTGATCGTTTGGAGCTGCATCGCCGCCGAGTGTTTGAGGCTGCCGAATCCATCATGCGTCACGCCAACGTGGCAGCCAGCGAGCGTACCAGCAATCAGTTGGGCTTGTTCGGCGGTGCTGCCGCGGTCGAAGTGCCTGGCCTCACTTTGCCGTCCGTGCCCGAATGGCCCCCCGTTGATCGCCTAAAGGAAGAATTTGACGCTATTGGTTTCTATCTCTCGGCCCATCCCTTGGATGCCTTTGCGCTCAGTCTGAAGCGTGTCCAGGCAAAAACCTTTGCCGAGGTCCTGGCAGCGAGCCAGTCTGGAGCTATCACCCTGGCGGGAACGGTGATTTCACGTCGCGAAAGAACGTCTCGCACCGGGGGCCGCTTTGCGTGGGTTCAGCTCTCCGATGCCTCTGGGATGTATGAAATTACCATCTTTTCCGAATTGCTGGCCGCCGCCCGCGATCAGCTCGAACCGGGAAAGTCGCTCCTGATCAAGGCCTCCGCCCAGTTCGAGGGCGAAACTATGCGTTTGACGGCACACGCCGTCGAAGCGCTTGAACAGGTGGCGGCGCGCACGACCTCGGGGCTAATGGTCTTTTTAGACACCTCCGATGGCTTGGCCTCGCTTCATCGTACATTGGCTGTTGGATCGGGTGCGGGGCGCCGTGGCGGCAGCGTCAAGGTCGTCTCTCGAGTCGACCCCGTAACGGAGGTGGAGATCGATCTGCCTGGTCGTTACGTCCTATCGCCGGAAGTCATGCAGGCTGTGAAGGCGATTCCCGGGATCGTCGATGTCCGAGAACTATGATCGGAACATCGTGATGGCCTTGTATTTTCCGATATTCGGGGTTAATTAGTCGCCACTTCGCACGCGGACTTGCGGCTCCGGCCATGGCGGCAACGCCCTCATATCGGCCGATCGGTCGCTCCGGTGTTCCCATACCGAGGGGTAGAGGGGACGACGTCCGCGGAGGCTTAACCGGAAAAGGAAACGCTATCATGGCTCTGCCCACATTCACCATGCGCCAGCTATTGGAAGCTGGCGTTCATTTCGGCCACAGCACCCGGCGCTGGAACCCGCGCATGGCGCCGTACCTGTTCGGGGAACGGAACGGCATTCATGTCATCGATTTGCAACAGACGGTGCCGATGTTGTATCAGGCCTTGAACGCGGTGCGCAGCGTCGTTGCGAACGGCGGGCGTGTCCTGTTCGTTGGCACAAAGCGTCAGGCGGCAGAGCGTGTTGCCGATGCGGCCCGCCGTTGCGGGCAGTACTACGTCAATCATCGCTGGCTCGGCGGCATGATGACCAATTGGTCGACAATTTCTCACTCGATCAAGCGGTTGCGTGATCTTGATCAACAGTTGTCCGAAGGTACTGTCGGCCTTACCAAGAAGGAATTGCTGCGCATGACCCGCGAGCGCGACAAGCTCGACCGGGCGCTGGGCGGCATTAAGGAAATGGGTGGCTTGCCGGACGTATTGTTCATTATCGATACCAACAAGGAATCGATTGCCGTCGCTGAAGCCAACAAACTGTCCATCCCGGTGGTAGCCGTGGTGGACAGCAACAGCGATCCCAAAGGCATCAATTTTCCCATTCCAGGTAACGACGATGCCATCCGTGCCATCGGCATCTATTGCGATCTCATTGTCGGCGCTGTGCTCGACGGATTGCAGGCGGAGATGGTTGGTCGGGGCAAGGATATTGGTGAGCAGGAAGCGCCCGTCGAGGTCAATCTAGCGGAACTGAGCGAAGGCGAAGCTGCCGAAGCGACACTGGTGTCTAGTGTTGGCGAAGCGGTGCAACCGGACGTGCCTGCAGCCTGACTGTCGGATTGAAGTGGCATCTGATAACCATTACCTATCAAAGTGATACACTATAATATTGATATTGAGGTAGAGCATGGCTGAGATCACGGCAGCACTGGTCAAGGAACTTCGCGAGAAGACCGGCACCGGCATGATGGACTGCAAGAAGGCCCTGAGCGAGACCGGCGGCGACCTTGAGGCTGCTGTCGATTGGTTACGCAAAAAGGGCCTGGCCGCTGCTGCGAAGAAGGCGGGCCGTGTTGCTGCCGAAGGCTTGGTAGCGGTCAAGACAGCCGGGACGCGGGGTTCGGTGGTGGAAGTGAATTCCGAAACAGACTTCGTTGCTCGCAATCAGGATTTCCAATCCTATGCGGCCACGGTTGCTGGCATTGCCCTGGAATCCGGGGGCGATTTGGCGAAACTGAAGGCGGCACCCTACGGCGACGGCCGTACGGTGGAGGAACAGCTTACCCATATGATCGCCACGATCGGCGAAAACATGAATTTGCGCCGCGTGCATGTCTTGAGCGTAAATTCTGGTGTCGTTGCTTCCTATGTACACAATGCGATTGCGCCAGGTATGGGCAAGATTGGTGTGCTCGTGGCCCTCGAATCTACGGCCGATGCCGGTCGTCTTAGCGAAGTCGGCAAGCAGATTGCCATGCATATTGCTGCGACCTCGCCGGTTTCCGTGAGCCGTCATGAGGTCGATCCCGCCCTGCTAGACCGTGAGCGAAATATCCTGGCTGACCAGGCCCGTGCGTCGGGTAAGGCGGAAAACATCATTGAAAAAATGGTCGAAGGCCGCCTTCGCAAATTTTACGAGGAATCTTGTCTGCTGGAGCAGATTTTTGTCATCGACGGCGAAAACAGCGTCGGCAAGGTCTTGGAAACTTTGGCCAAGCAAGTCGGTACAGAAATAACGGTTAAGGGCTTTGTCCGCCTAGCTCTGGGTGAGGGTATCGAGCGGGAAGAACAGGACTTTGCTGCGGAAGTGGCGGCGGTAGCTGGGCGATAGAGGCGGGGTCAGTTGCCGGGATTGGGCGGACCAAATGGGTTCGCGCAAGTTTTTTGGCCCTGAGAATCGCCCCCCGGGTTCCTGTATGCTGAGGCTTCGGTGGCTCGTTTGGCGGAATGCTCGGCAGCTTGATGTTCTTGACGAGGTGCCTTTCACGTCGGCCGCATTGAACTAGGTAACGATTGAATGCTAGCAGCCCCTAAATACCGGCGTGTCCTTCTCAAGCTGTCGGGAGAGGGTCTGATGGGCAATCAGCCCTATGGGCTGGATGCTGAGACGGTCGAAAGGGTTGCCGAAGAAGTCCGCGATGTCGGCCGCATGGGTGTGCAGGTTTGCCTGGTCATCGGCGGCGGCAACATATTTCGCGGCGTTTCAGCAGCTGCGGCCAGTGTCGAGCGGGCCAGCGCCGATTACATGGGCATGCTGGCGACGGTGATGAACGCCCTGGCTGTGCAAAGTGTCCTT
>CAMCUA010000039.1 GCA_945878455.1 Asaia bogorensis
GCTCCGGCGCGCGGTCGCGCAGCGCCGCCATTGCTGGCACGGCCGCCGGCTTCCGCAAGGCCTACAACGTCAGCGATGGCTTCGAAGGGCCGCACGATGGCGACAAGCACCGGGGCAAAGTGGCCGGCTGGAAAGCCGATGGCCTACCCTGGCGTCAGGGCTGACATCCACCTGATCAGGCCTGCGAAACCGCCAAAGCCTGCGCCAAATCGTCCTTTATATCCTCGACATCCTCGAGGCCGACCGATAGCCGCACCAGACCGTCGGAGATGCCGAGGTGCGCCCGCTCTTCGGGGCTGATGCGTTGGTGGGTGGTGGTCGCCGGATGGGTGATCAGACTTTTAGCATCGCCCAGGTTGTTGGAGATATCGACCAGACGAAGGGCGTTGAGGAAGCGGAAAGCACCCTTCTGCCCGCCGGCAATCTCGAAGGCGACGACAGTGCCGAAGCCGGACATCTGCTTCTTTGCCAGCACATGCTGCGGGTGGCTGGCCAGTCCGGGATAGAGGACGCGGCCGATGCCGCTGTGCCCTTCTAGGAAGCGGGTGACGACATCGGCGCTGGCACAATGCTGGCGCATGCGCAGGTCAAGCGTCTCCAACCCCTTGAGCACCAGCCAGGCATTGAATGGGCTCATCGCCGGCCCGGTGTGACGATAGATCGGTGTGAAATCCTTGTCGATGAAATCGCCGTCGTTGGTCAGCACGGCGCCGCCCAGGCCGCGGCCCTGCCCGTCCATATGCTTAGTCGTCGAATAGACGACGATGTCGGCGCCGAGTTCCAACGGCTTCTGCAGGATCGGCGTGGCAAAGACGTTATCGACCACGACGCGGGCCCCCGCGGCGTGGGCCAGGGCGCAGACCGCCGGCAAGTCGATGATCTCCAGCACCGGATTCGACAGCGATTCCAGGAACACCGCCTTGGTCGGCACCGATAGCGCCTTTTTCCATTGATCGAGATCGGTGCCGTCGACCTGCACCGTCTGGATGCCCCAGCGTGGCAACAGGTCGGTGATGATGATATGGCACGAGCCGAACAGCGCCTTCGACGCAACCACCCGGTCGCCGGACCGGAGCTGGCAGATCAGCGCAGAAAAGATCGCCGCCATGCCGCTGGCCGTGCCGCGGCAATGGGCGGCGCCTTCCAACAGACACAGCCGCTCCTCCAGCATGGCCACAGTCGGATTGGCGTAGCGGGAATAGATGAAGCGTTGATCTTCGCCCTTGAAGGCACGTTCGGCAGCCTCGGCCGTCTCATAGACGTAACCCGAGGTCATGAACAACGCCTCGCTGGTCTCGTCGAAGGCGGAACGGCGGGTGCCACCGCGCACCAAACAGGTGGCGGAACGCCATCCGGATCGGTCGGCATATCCCGTCGGCGAGGCGTTTTTGGAGGATGAATCGTCGCGCATGATGCGGTCTCTCCGGTTCCAGAATATCCAGGACCGGCTCTCGAAATCCCTGATCGTCGAGGGATGGCTGCAACGAGAGCCGACCTTTTAGCGAGTTGTTTTACGTGGTCGCAAGCCGGTCGGGCACAAATCACCACGTGAAAATTGATTATCCTCCGGCAGAGGCCCAGTCAAGGGGGAAACCGGCGGACGAAAACCCTGTGCGAAACCAATGCGTCATACTGGCCTGCCAGCACCGTCACGGCTATAAAGGCAGTATCCGCGCCAAATCCATGGAAATTCAATGACCCAGAACACAGCGACGCTGGCCACCGAGCCGGCCAAGACCGTCGAGCAGATTGCCGCCCAGGGCCGCATCCGGCATACGCCTTGTGGCGCCGGCAATCTCGTTTGGCATGAATGGGGCCATGCGCCGCGTCGCCTCGTGCTCTTTCACGGTGGCCATGGCAGCTGGACCCATTGGCTGCGCAACATCGATTACTTCGCGCGTCACTACACGGTTCTGGCCGCCGACCTGCCCGGTAGCGGCGACTCGGCCGATGCGCCGATGCCCCAGGGCGATGAGAGCTTTGGCGATCTTTTGGGCGACATCGTGTCGGCTGGCCTCGACATGCTTATTCCCGCCGATACGCCGCCCTATCACCTCGCAGGCTTTTCTTTCGGCGGCACGATGGCCGGCATCACGGCAGTACGCCAGGAGCGCCGGCTGGCCTCGCTGACCATCATCGGCTCCAACGGCATGGCGCTGAAGCGCGGTGAAGTCCCACCGATGATCAAGTGGCGCCGGATGACCGACCCGAACGAAATCCTCGCCGCCCATCGTCATAACCTGGGCGCCCATATGATGGCCGATAAGGCGAAGATCGACGACCTGGCGGTCCACCTGCAGTACGACAACACCCGTAAGTGCCGGCTGCGCAGCCCGATCATCAGCCGAACTGACGTGCTGAGCCAGGCCCTAGCGCGCATCAAGACACCGGTTAACGGCATCTGGGGCGAACGCGACGCTACGACCTGGCCGTATCATAGCCTGCGCGAGGAAGCCTTGCGCGAGCACCATCCGGAATTGCTTTATCAAATCGTTCCCGATGCGGGCCATTGGGTCCCCTACGAAGCGACCGAAGTCTTCAATCCCCTGTTGCTGAAGTTCCTGCAAGCGCGCGAACAATAGTGCTGTCGCCTCTTGCCTCGGCACCTCCCTTGACGGAACTTGGGACAACCTCGATAGTCGCCTTCCGGTCGATGTGAAACGCTGTCTGGCGGGTTTTGCAGCCGCGCTCGCTCACCGTCAGAGGAGGACACACGATGGCCCGGATGCCCGTGTTCGACAGCCCCCTGCTGCTTGGTTTCGATCAATTCGAACGCATGCTCGACCGCGTGTCGAAAGCCGCCGCCGACGGCTATCCGCCCTATAATATCGAACGCATCGGCGAGAATGGGCTGCGCATTACGCTGGCGGTGGCAGGTTTTGCGCCCGATGAGCTTTCGGTTACCGTCGAAGACAATCAGTTGGTCGTGCGCGGGCGCAACAGCGGCGAAGACAAGGAGCGGGTTTTCCTGCATCGCGGCATCGCTGCGCGCCAGTTTCAACGCAGCTTCATCCTCGCCGACGGCATCGAGGTGCATGGTGCCGACCTCGATAATGGCCTGCTGCACGTCGAACTGATGCATATTGTTCCAGAACGTTCGGCGCGTACCATCGAAATCCGCAAAGCGCCGCCCGCCGGCAAGCAAATGGCCCCCCAACGCACCATCGCCGTCGATTCTAAATCCTGAGGTAGATGTCGCCGGCGGTCAGGCGGCGCGGCTGCTGGCCGTCTCGGTCAACAGCGCAAAGAGCGCGTCGGCATTGTCGGTACCGCGCAATTTTTCACACATACCCTTGTCGCGCAGCAGCCGCGACACCCTGGCTAGCGCCTTGAGATGATCAGCACCCGCCGAATCAGGCGCCAGCAGCAGGAAAATCAGGTCCACCGGATGTTCATCGATGGAATCGAATTCGACCGGCCGTTCGAGCCGCGCGAATAGTCCCAGCAGCTTACCCATACCGGTCAGCTTGCCATGGGGAATGGCGATACCGTTGCCAACCCCGGTGGTACCCAGCCGTTCGCGCTCCACGAGAACGTCGAATATCGTACGTTCGTCGTGGCCGCTCAGCTCGGCAGCCCGCTTGGCAAGGTCGTGCAGCGCCTGCTTCTTACTGCCGACGCGTAGATTGGCAATAACGCCCTTGGGATTCAAAAGGTCGGCGATTTCCATGGCAGTCGTCAGCCTTGATGAGGACGGGCATGGCTGGGGTCGATCCAGCCGATATTGCCATCAGGGCGACGGTAGATGACGTTCAAGCCACCGTGCGCCCGGTTGATGAACATTAGTACGGGCGCGTCGGCCAGATCCAGGCGCATGACCGCCTCGCTGACCGTGAGGTTGGAGATTTCCGTCTGCATTTCGGCGATAACCGCGGGACTGGCGTCTTCGGCAGCCTCGTCCTCATGATCTTCGACGGCCAGCACATACTGCTGGGCGCTCAGTACGTCTCGCTCGTCGCTCGACTTGTGATGGTTCTTCAGGCGGCGCTTATAGCGGCGCAGTTGTTTGGCGATGCGGTTCAGCGCACCGTCGAATGCCGCATAGGCATCGTCGGCCTCTGCCCCGCCCTGAACAACCAAGCCACGCCCTGGATGAACGGAAATATCGGCGCGGACCTTGCGGTGCGCTTCTGGGGTGAAGGTGACGGAAGCCTCGATGGCCCGCGCGAAGTATTTGGTGACGGCATCGCTCAAATGGTCCGTAGCGTGGCCGCGCAAGGCGTCCCCCACATCCATGTGCCGTCCTTGCACTAAGACATTCATGAAATGATGCGATAAATCCTAAGGAGACCCGGGGATGACAGACCGGGTCGTGAACCTGCGTCGGCGTCTCGACGACCACTGGTTACTTTACACGCCATTAACGCTCGTGGAACCAAGCGGCATGGGTAGCATCGGTGAGCCGCCATCAGGTTGAACAGTTAGTCCCCCCCCCCACCGCCGAGTCAATAGCCCCAACCCGGACCCGCAGTCCTTGGCGCATCACAGCCGCGCCGATTTCTGCCGCCGGCGCTGCATGGATAACGGAATACCTAGAGATTTTCGATATTTGGTTACCGTCCGCCGTGCTATATCAATTCCTTCTTCACGCAAAATTTCGGCAATTTTGCCGTCCGATAGAATGTCGGCCGCGGATTCCTCATCACTCAAAGCCTTGATTCGATGCCGCACGGACTCCGATGAGTGCGTATTGCCGCCTTGCGAACTGCCAAGGGAAGTCGTGAAAAAATATTTCAACTCATAGATACCGCGCGGGGTGGCCATGTATTTGTTGGAAGTTACGCGGCTGACCGTGCTTTCGTGCATTTCGATGGAATCGGCGATGTCGCGCAAGACCAGCGGGCGCAGATCCTGGATACCGCGCAGGAAGAAGCCTTCCTGCTGGCGAACGATCTCCGTGGCGACCTTGAGAATGGTCGTGGCGCGCTGGTGTAGGGACTTGATCAACCAGTTGGCCGACTGCAAACAGGTATTGATATAGGTGCGTTCATCACGCGACCGTGCCGATCGGGCAATCTGTGCGTGGTGCTGGTTGTTCAACAAGACCCGCGGCAAGGTATCGTTATTCAACTCGACGGTCCAACCGCCCCCCACACTGGCCCTAACGAAGACGTCGGGGGTAATCGGCTGGGTGACCGCGGTATCGAAGGTCAGAGCCGGTTTCGGGTTGAGAGCGCGGATTTCACCGACCATGTCTCGCAGATCGTCGGCATCGACACCGCAGATGCGAGTCAGCTCGCCATATTCGTGACGGCCAAGCAACGGCAGGTTATCGAGTAGGGCCTGCATGGCCGGGTCCAGCCGGTTACGTTCGCGCAGCTGCAGCGTCAGGCATTCCTTCAGGTCGCGGGCGAAGATGCCGGGAGGATCGAATTGTTGCAGGCGGACCAACACGGCCTCAACCCGCGCCACCTCGCAACCAAGCAGTTCGGCCATCGCCACCAGGTCGCCGCTGATATAACCGCTGTCGTCTAATAGGTCGACGAGCTGCAGCCCAATGACACGTTCTGCGGCATCGGGAATATCCAGGGTGAGCTGCTGCACCACATGATCGCGGAAGGATATTTCCCCGGAAGCCGTCTGTTCGATGCCCGACAGGCCATCCTCGAAACTGTGGCCACCGGCACTGCCCCAGTTTTCGAAGGCCGAAGGTCCGCTGGTCTCACTGGCGATTCCGTCGTTCACCGCGTCGTTGTTCCAAACATTATCGAAATCGGCATCCAAGGCCCGTTCGGCCGTACCGGTGGAGTCCGCGTTGTCGGACAGATCGACTCGCGTCGGACCCTCCGCCAGAGGCGCCAACTCAGCCGGTCCCTCCGGCCCCGCGTCCATGCCGTCGGCGATCTCGCGGGTGTCGTCGTCCCGCTCGAGCAACGGGTTCTGTTCCAACTCCTGTTCGACGTAGGCGGCTAGTTCCAAATTGTTCAATTGCAGCAGCTTGATGGCCTGCTGCAGCTGCGGCGTCATGACCAGGGTCTGCGCGGTTCGCAGTTCGAGGCGGGTGGAGAGCGCCATGACTGTCGATCAGAGCCTGAATCTGTCGCCCAGATAGACGCGCCGCACGTCTTCGTTGCCGATGATATCGGCCGGCGCCCCTTCGGTCAGCATCATGCCATCGTGGATGATGTAGGCGCGGTCGATGATGTCGAGTGTCTCGCGGACGTTGTGATCGGTGATCAACACACCGATGCCGCGATCCTTGAGATGCATCACCAATTCGCGGATGTCGCCGAGCGCGATGGGATCGATGCCCGCCAAGGGCTCGTCGAGCAGGATGAAGTGGGGCCGCGAGGCCAGTGCGCGGGCAATCTCGACGCGCCGCCGCTCACCGCCGGACAAAGCCAAGGCTGGCGTCCGGCGGAGATGCGTAATGGAAAACTCGGCGAGCAGCGCTTCGAGCACGGCGGATCGGCGTTCAACCGAACTTTCCACCACTTCAAGCACAGCCATGATGTTGTTTTCGACCGTCAGGCCGCGGAAAATAGAAGCTTCCTGCGGTAAGTAGCCGATCCCCAGGCGGGCACGGCGGTACATCGGCATGTCGGTGATATCCAACCCGTCCAACGTAACCGTGCCGTAGTCGGGGGATATCAATCCGGTGATCATGTAAAAGCAGGTGGTCTTGCCAGCACCATTGGGGCCCAACAAGCCGACGATTTCACCACGTTGGATCGTCAGGCTGACGCCGCGCACCACCGGGCGCTTCTTGAACCGCTTGCCCAGGTTGCTGGCCACCAGTCCCCGATTATCGGCCACCAGACGCGGACCCGGAGCTTCCGGGCCGTCGTCCGGCGGCGACGGAAGGATCGGGATCGCGGTCATCGTCCGCCACCCTTGCGGCTATCGTCCGGCGTCAACAACCCCCTGACCCGTCCTTGCGCGCCACTGCCTTCGCAGGACTGCAAGCGGCTGGAACCAGCATTGACGTTGACCTCGGCCCTGCAGCCGCTGAGCTGGGTCTGTCCCCGGGTCAGCTTGACGCCGCCGGTCAACACAGCCATGCCCGTTACGACGTCGTAGACAGCCCGTTCGGACGAAACCGTCTCAGCCGGAGTGACGATGCGCACATTGTCGAAGGCTTCGACCCGGTACATTTCGGTTTTGCCGGCAACCGTGCGGAAATGTGCCGTCATCACATCGGCAGCAAGAGTCTGATCGTTGCGCACGGTTCGGGCATTGCCGCGCGCCACGGCGATCTGGCGGCGCTGCCAGAATTCGATCTGGCGATCGGCACGGATGAGGGTATCGCCCGAGGTATAGCGGACATCAGCTCCGGACAGGACAAAGACCGAGTTATCGATGTCGTAGACGCCGAGCGCGCCAACCGCCTTCTGGCCGGTCGCGGTGATGGTAACGTGTCCTTCGGCATCCATGCGCCAAACCTGGGTGCCGCCGCCTTTCTCCTGTCGGTAGTGCGCCCGCAGGGTGTCGGACTCGACGCGCACGTCGCCGCGCACCGCCACCGCATTCCCGGAAGCCAGAAATACCTGTTCGTCCTGACGCCACTCGATGCCATTGTCGGCACTGACGTCGACGGGCAACTCCTCGCCGCCGGTAAGCGGACCTGGCGTTACGGCACTCGGACGGGCGGGCGTTGGTGTCGCCGGGGCAGTCCGCTGCGATGATTGCGCAACCGCGAGGGGCGGCGTGGCAATCGCCGCCAGCAACACCCCGGCGGCGATGACAACGGCAGGCAGCATACCACTCACCGTGTCGCCCGGCTGGCATTCGGAGACAGCGACAATCGCGCCTTGCCCGTGAATACGATCACTTTTCCCTTATCGCGCAGGCGAAATCCTTCGGACCGCAATGTGCCGAATGGTCCATGGCCAGCCACCGCCTCGCTACCTGAGGCATTGCCTGCGGCAAGATCGACTTCCGCAGCGACAGTCCGAATTTCGTAGCCGGAATCGTGGTACAAGGTAACGTCGCCTGCCAGCGCGAGGCTCTGCACATCCCGGCTATAGACTCCGGCCTCCGAACTCACCACCAGCCAGGTTCCGTCGTCGAGCGTGATGTCGGCCTTGGGCATTTCAAGCGAGATGGTGGCAGCCGAACCGCTATCATCGCTCGCCAGATCGGCCGTAATGGTGAATGGCCGATGCGCCTTGTCGATCCCGACAAAGCGCGGGTTGATCATACGCGGGCTGGCAGCATCGCGCGCCTTCATCGATGCAAACCCGAGGCGGAAACGGCTGTCCTCCGCGTTCAGGTAGGGCCAGGCTACGACCAACGCCAACGGCACGAGGGCGAGCATCGGCAGCAAAACTTTCATCAGCGAGACGAACCGGCTATAGCCCACGGCCCGCCAGCGGCTGATCACCGGCCGCCGGGGCAGCAAAGGTGTGTAACGGGCCCGAGAGCCCGGCACTAACCCGTCGCCGGAATGCGGGCCGATGCTGCCAGCAGAATCCATCGCGGCGGGGAAATGCGTTGCTGTCATCGCCGGCTCATGCCACGCCGGCCCGCAGGCAGTCGTGGATATGAATGATGCCGATGGGGCGGTCGCCATCGACCACGAACAGGCTGGTGATCGGCCCGCGCGGTCGGCTGTTCATCACGTGCACGGCCTCGCTGGCCAAGGCCTGGGGTGTAACGGTGCGCGGGCTGGCGGTCATGACGTCGCCAGTGCGCCGGTCGAGCAGGTCGGGGCTCATGTGTCGACGCAGGTCGCCATCGGTGATAATGCCGACCAGCCGGCCGACATCGTCGACAATGCCGACGCAACCGAAGCTCTTGGCGGTCATCACCAACAAGGCGTCCGACATGCCAGCCGCCATACCGATGGTCGGCACCGCGGCGCCGCCGTGCATGATGTCGGAAACCCTAAGCAGTCGACGGCCAAGCCGCCCACCGGGATGCAGAACTCGGAAGTCATCAGCGGAAAAGCCGCGGCGTTGCAACAGGGCAACGGCCAGGGCGTCGCCAAGCGCCATGGTCGCAGTGGTCGACGTGGTCGGCGCCAAGCCCATCGGGCAGGCTTCCTCCGCCGCCGGCAGGATCAGGGCGATATCGGACGCCTGCGCCAGCGTACTGGTCGCCCGGCCGGTAATGGATACAAGGGGGATCTTGTGGCGTTTGGCGTATTGCACCAAGTCGGCGAGTTCCGCCGTCTCCCCGGAATTGGACAAGGCCAGGATCGCATCACCGGTCTGGATCATGCCTAGATCGCCGTGGCTGGCCTCGGCCGGATGAACGAAGAAGGCCGGCGTTCCCGTGGATGCCAAAGTGGCGGCGATCTTATTGGCCACATGGCTGTTCTTGCCCATGCCGGTGACCACCACCCGCCCTGTCGCACCGCCCAAGGCATCTAGCGCCCGACTGAAGGCACCGTCCAGGCTGTTGGCCAGGCTTTTCAGCGCCTCGCTTTCCAAGCGCAGCACCCGCCGCGCCGAATCGAGGTCGGCGTTGGCTGCTGCCACGCCTCCGCTGGCCAACGCCTGGCGGTTTGTCATTGATGCGTTCCGTCCATCGTCGTTATTGAGAGAGCGACAGATTTGGCCCATCCAGCTCTCGGGCCGGATCCATCGCGCCGTATCGGCCACGTGCATCAGCGGCCGGATTCCAAGGATATTGCAAAGAAAGTATGCGCCCCGGGGACTCAGTCGTCAACCAACGGGCAATTTTACATGCAATTCCGGTGCCGCGACCGGCAGCGTGTATCAATGTGCGAAGATGTCGTCGTTCGGCCAACCGGCCAAATCGAGCGCGGCACGCGCGGGCAGGAAGCGGAAACAGGCCTCTGCCAGGGCCATCCGGCCTTCGCGCAACAGAATGGCATCGAGCCCCCGACGCAACTCATGCAAATGGATGACGTCGCTAGCGGCGTAGCGCAGTTGGTCGTCCGACAATTTGGCCGCACCCCAGTCCGAGGATTGCTGTTCTTTCGACAGTTCGATGCCCAGGATTTCCTTGGTCACGTCCTTCAGTCCATGGCGGTCGGTATAGGTCCGCGCCAGCTTCGAAGCGATCTTCGTGCAATAGACCGGCAGGCAATCGACCCCCAGATAGCAGCGGATGATCGCCAGATCGAAACGTGCGAAATGGAACAATTTGGTCACCGCCGGATTGGCCATCAGCGCCTTGAGATTTGGCGCCAGCGGCGTGGCAGAGGCGAAACGCACCAGATGGACCGGCCCATCGGCGCCGCGCAGCTGCACCAGGCAGAGCCGGTCGCGGGCGGGATTGAGGCCCATGGTCTCGCTGTCGATGGCAACGCTGTCGCCAAACGTCACGCCGGCGGGCAGGTCGCCTTCGTGCACCTCTATGGGAATACCTTTGACGTCCACCTGGAACGGTCTCCGGTCAATCGAGGAAAAAAGGTGGTTGGTGCCCAGGAGAAGACTCGAACTTCCACGACCTTTCGGCCACAGGTACCTGAAACCTGCGCGTCTACCAAATTCCGCCACCTGGGCGCCGAGAATTACGGTCCGTCCCGGCTCGACGGCTGGCCGTGTGCGTAACGCCCGCCCAGGCCGATGTCAACCGCAAAGCAGCCCGTAAAGGGCCCCCGCGTTGTCAGACGCCGGGCCCTGGTCTATTCTCGGCTTGGATAAGTTCTTACTGGCGGCGGTGGCTTCGGGACGGGGCGGGGCAACGGACACGCCAGCCGGAAAATGGCAGGAGCAGCAATGCGACGTCGACGGGTAACCGTGTTCGGTGGGTCCGGCTTTATCGGCCGTCACCTGGTCAATCGTTTGGCGGCACGCGGCGACATCGTGACGGTCGCAGTACGCGATCCGGAAGCCGCTATTTTTCTTAAGCCGATGGGCGATGTCGGACAAATCGTCATCGTGGCCGCCGACATTGCCAATCCTGCCTCCGTGGCCGCCGCTGTTCGCGGCGCCGACGCTGTGGTCAACCTGGTGGGCATTCTCTGGCAGTGGGGCCGCAGCAGTTTTTCCCGCATCCATGCCGAGGGCGCCGGAAATGTTGCCCGAGCTGCCAGCGCGGCCGGAGCAACCCATTTGGTGCATATCTCGGCGATCGGCGCCGATGCTGGCGGCGAAGCCGAATACGCCCGCAGCAAGGCCGTCGGCGAAGCCGCCGTGCGCGAGGCTTTCCCCAAGGCAACCATCCTTCGCCCGAGCGTGGTTTTCGGACCTGAGGACAATTTCTTCAATCAATTCGCCGAATTGGCCCGCCACCTGCCAGCCCTGCCGGTTTTCGGCAGCGGCGACGGTCCGCGGTTCCAGCCGGTCTATGTTGGCGATGTGGCGGATGCCATTGTGGTCGCGCTCGGTTGCGCTGCTGCCGAAGGCCGGGCCTACGAATTGGGTGGGCCTCGCGTTTATTCGTTCCGCCAGCTCATGCAGTTGGTCCTGTCGGAAATCGGACGGCAGCGTCCATTGCTGCCCATACCCCTGTGGTTGGCTGGGTTGGCAGGCTGGTTCCTGCAAATTTTACCCCAGCCCCTGCTGACCCGGGACCAAATGCTGTTGCTCAAGCGCGACAATGTTATCGCCAGCGGTGCCGCCACACTGACCGACCTGAGTATTATACCGACCGCTGCGGAATCCGTACTTCCGGCCTATCTGCGCCGCTTCCGCCGGCCGCAGCTCAGGATGCCGCACGCCGCCTGATACAGGTGACTAGGCTTCGCTGGGCAAGCCCTGCATCGCTGCGGGCTGCCCATCGCCAGCAGTTGTGGCAGTCTCCCGGGCGGCATCGACGATCAATTCGGCAAAGTCCCGTAAGAAATCCGAACCGCGCACCGTGCGTTGAATCAACACACTGCGCCGGTCGCCATCGTCGATCCTGCGGTCTACCAATCCCAAGTCGCTGAGCCGATCGATACCGCGGGTCACCGCCGGCTTCGAAATACGCAAGAGTTCGGCCAGACCACGCACGGTATGCGGCGGTTCCATCAGATAGACCGCCAGCAACATGGCCGTCTGGCGGGCCGTTAGATCGGGCGCGGCGTTGCGCACGCTGACGATGATCGCCCGCCGCCACAAGTCCAATGCCTGAAAGGAATCAATATGTATGGCCATAAGGCGCACCCGCCATGCCGACGATATTTATTCTGGTTACGAAATCATTTATAGCCGAGGACAGAAACAGCGGACAATCGGAAAGGCCGTTTCGATCAACGAACCGAGGCACCGAACCGACCGGCGATGACCTCGAAGAAAGCGCGCATGCCCATCGCCTCGCCGCCCTCCGGCCGTCCCGGGCGCGATGAGGTATTCCACGCCATCACGTCCAAATGCGCCCACGGTATCCGATCGCCGACGAATTCGGCCAGGAACAGGGCAGCCGTAATGGCGCCGCCTTGCGGCGTTTCGGGGTTGTTGGTGATATCAGCGGTCTTGCCCTCGATCAACCGGCGATAGGGCTTCCACAAGGGCATGTGCCAGACCGGATCAGCGGCGGCAGTACCCTTGGCCACGGCATCGGCGGCCAGCCTGTCGTCGTTGCTGAACAAGGCCGGCAGTTCGGTGCCAAGCGCGACGCGCGCCGCCCCGGTCAACGTCGCATAGTCGACAATCAGCGACGGATTTTCAGAAGCCGCCTCGGCTAAGGCATCGGCCAGGATGACGCGGCCTTCAGCATCCGTATTGCCGATTTCGATGGTGATGCCCTTGCGCGTGCGAATAACGTCCAGCGGCCGCATGGCGTTACCGGCGACGCTGTTCTCTACCGCCGGAATCAGTACGCGCAGGCGCACCGGCAATTGGGCAGCCATAACCATGCGGCCGAGGCCCAACACATGAGCGGCGCCGCCCATGTCTTTTTTCATGTTCTTCATGCCCGAGGCCGGTTTGAGGTCGAGCCCGCCGGTATCGAAGCAGACCCCCTTGCCGACCAGCGTCACCTTGGGCGCGTCAGCCGGGCCCCAGGTGAAGTCGATCAAACGCGGCGCCCGGTCGCTGGCCCGGCCGACGGCATGGATCGACGGATAGTTCTGGGTCAGCAGGTCGTCGCCGACAATGGTGCGGAACGACGCGTTGAATTCAGCAGCGACGGCGCGTGCCGCTTCTTGCAGATGTTCGGGCCCCATGTCGGAGGCCGGCGTCGTCACCAGGTCGCGCACCAGTCGCGTCGCCGTCGCGGCGCTGCTCACCCGAACCCGGTCGGCGGCGGCCGGCCAGACCAGATCAGCAAAGTCCTTACGCCCTTCCTTATAGCGGTCGAAGACGTAGGTGCCGAGCGCCCAACCGAGAGCCGCCGTGTTGGCCGCAGCCGCATCCAAGTCGGCATCGATGCGGTAGGACCCGGCCGGCAGCCGTTCGGCGACGCCGCCCCAATCGCGCAGCGGATCGTTGCCGCCGATCCCGGCCAGCACCCGGCCGATGCCACCGGCGGCATCGGCGAGCGTCAGGATGCTGCCCGCCTTGGCCTTGAAACCGTTGGCCCGGACCCAGGCGGCAACGGCCGGTTCCTGGCCGGCCAACCAGGCTTCCAACTCGCCCGCGCCAAGCGATGTGATCGGCACGGATGTCCCGGCGGACTCGATGAGATGCTTCGGCACGGCGTTTCTCCACGATGGATGACGCCATAACAAAGGGCCGACGCTCCGATGCTGTCAACCGGCGAGCGCAATCGATTGCCAGCGCGGCCCCCAACCGCTAACGGTGGGGGACGATATCGGGCCATCGGGGATCGATCTGCCATGCGACTGCGCGATTTCAGCGTTCTGACCTTCGACGGATACGGTACTTTGATCGACGGGGAAGAGGGTTTGTTAGCGGCCCTCGCGCCGTGGCGGCAACGTCCTGGGATCGCCGCGGCCGACCGTGACATCCTGGAAGCCTTGGCCGCAGCCCATACAAGAGAAGGTTGAGCACCGCGCCGTGGCGGAACAGACAGTTCATGTCCGCTGCAGCTCGGACATCCGTCGCAGCTTGCAACAGACCGGCATCGGCGGCCGCTTCGTCGAGTCCTCCGACCCCGTCTGTCAGGGTCCCGTGCCGGGCGATTTGGACGATACCGATTTGATCGCCGTGCGTGCCCGCTTCATCGCCGCGGCCTACGGCGGTGGCGAAGCTGGCTGCCGCCGTAGGCTGCTGGCCGAACTGGCGGCGTTCGATGCCATCGGCGCGGACGATGCCATCGTACTTTGGTTCGAACATGACCTCTTCGATCAGGCGGTGCTGATCCGCCTGCTCGACCGCCTAGCCCGCCGCCCGGCGCAGCGGCTGCCGACGCAGTTGATCTGCATCGATAGCTTCCCGGAAATCGACCGCTTCATCGGCCTGGGGCAGCTCGCCCCGGAGCAATTGGCCTCCCTGCTGCCGCAGGCCAAGCCCGTATCGGGGGATCAATATGACCTGGGCCGCGTGGCCTGGCGGGCCTTCCGCCAGGCCGATCCCCGCGATCTGTGGGCGATGGCCGAGGCGGGCACGCCCGCGCTTCCCATGCTGGCCGGGGCCCTGCGGCGTCACCTGATGGACCTGCCCGGCCGCCGCGACGGCTTGGCGCTGACCGAACGGCTGTGCCTGCGGGCCGTAGCCGGCGGTGCCACGACGCCGGGCGGCATCTTCCAAGCGCTACGCGAGAAACTCGAGCCGCAGCCGTTTCTCGGCGACCTCATGCTCTGGCCGATCCTGCAACGCCTAAGCGAGGCGCCGCAGCCGGCGCTGACCGCCTTTGCCGCCTGGAACGACAGCCTCGACCTCACCGACTTCGGGAAGGCCTTGCTCGATGACGGCGCTGAGTGGTGCGCCGCCAATCCGCTCGACCGATGGCTGGGCGGCATCCACCTGACCGGAACCAGGCCGGCGTGGCGGTGGGATGACGCGGCCGGCAGGCCGGTGGCCGCGGGCTGACCCATGGTAGCGGGCTGACATGCGCCTCGATGCCCATACCCTGGCCAAGGCGGCCAACGCGGCCTTGCATGTCTTCGGCCAGCACCACCCGCTGACCGAGGCACTTTACATGGCCATGGCCGACCCCGACGACCTGGCCGATGTCCAAGCCGCCCTCGATGCCCTGCCGGCCGATCAGCACCGGCTGTATGCCGCGACGTTCTGCAACCTGTTGATACCCGGCCGGTGACCGCCGCCGCCGGCCGGCCCATCGAGCACCATTACGCCATGGCATCATGGCCGGTGGCTCGCTAGTATGACGCCCGCCGACGGCCCCCTGGGAGACCCGTCGCCAATCAATATTGGGAGAACGACCCTATGGAACAGATGACAGGCGGTCAGGCGATTGTCCGCACGCTGGTGAGCTACGGCATCGATACGATCTTCGGCCTTCCGGGCATCCAGCTCGACAACACCTTCGACGCCCTTTACGAAGCGCGCAATTCGGTTCGCGTCCTGCATACACGCCACGAACAGGGTGCGGCTTATATGGCCATGGGCTATGCCCAGTCGACCGGCAAGGTCGGTACTTTCATCGTCGTCCCCGGCCCGGGCATCCTCAATACCGGCGCGGCGCTGTCGACGGCGGTCAGCGTCAACGCCCCCGTGCTCGGCCTGACCGGCCAGATTCCGTCGAACCAGATCGGCCTCGGCCTGGGCGTCACCCACGAGATCCGCGATCAGCAGATGTCGATGCGCGGCGTCGTCAAGTGGGCCGAACGCGCCGAGACGCCGGCCGACGTGCCTTCCGTCATGCGCGAAGGCTTCAAGCAGATGCTGAGCGGCCGCATCCAGCCCGTGGTCTTCGAAATGGCCCCCGATCAGATGGGCAAGAAGGGCAACGTCGAACTGTTGGCGCCGGTGACCGAGTTCGCCGAGGCGGCGATCGATGATGATGCCGTGGAAGCAGCCGCAAAACTGCTCGGCAAGGCCAAGAAGCCGATGATCTTCGTCGGCGGCGGCATCTTCGGCGCCGAAGCCGAATTGCAGACGGTCGCCGAGGCGCTGGAGGCGCCGGTGATCCATTCGCGCACCGGCAAGGGCGCGCTGTCGGACCGTCACTACCTGTCGCAAGGCATGGTCGTCGGCCAGGACCTGTGGCTGGATGCCGACGTCGTCCTGGTGGTCGGCACCAAATTCCTGCACCCGGCGCTGGCCTGGGGCCGCGAGACGGAAGTCAAAACGGTGCGTATCGATGTCGATGCCGAGCAGATCAACAAGCCACGCAAGTACGACGCGGCTATCGTCGCCCACGCCAAGACCGGCCTGGCCAAGCTCGCCAAGGCATTGGAGAAGCACAACGTCGCCCGTTCGTCGCGCAAGGACGAGTTGACCAAGATGAAGGCAGAGGTGATGGGCAAGCTGGCCGACAATCTCGCCCAGCAGCGCGACTTCGCCAACGTCATCCGCGAGGAGCTGCCGGAAGACGGCATCATCGTCTCCGACGTCACCCAGATGGGCACCTATGCCCAGTACATCATGCCCTTCTACAAGTCGCGCACCCTGTGCACGACCGGTTATCAGGGCACGCTCGGCGCCGGCTACGCCACGGCCTTGGGCGCACAGGTAGCCAACCCGGACAAGAAGGTCATCTGCATTTCCGGCGACGGCGGCTTCATGTTCAATGTGCAGGAGATGTCGACGGCGGTGGCCCATGGCATCAACATGGTCTGCATCGTCTTTGCCGACTCGGCCTTCGGCAACGTCAAGAACATCCAGAAGCAGAGCTACGGTGGGCGGCTGATCTGCGTCGATCTGCACAACCCCGACTTCGTCATGCTGGCCAAGAGCTTCGGCATGCTGGGCATCCGCGCCAAGACGGCGCCTGAGCTGCGCAAGGCCCTGCGCGAAGCCTTCGCGGCACGCGGCCCGGCCCTCATCGAGGTGCCGGTCGGCGAATTGCCGAGCATCTGGAAGTACATCCGCCGGCCCCCGTCGGCCGGCGCCATGTCCTGACGGACGCAACGTCTCGTAAGGGCCCGGCTGCACCAGCAGCCGGGCCTTTTTCTTGTGGAGGCGGGTATCTGTCGACAGCGATTCCGCAGGAACACCGCTTTAGGTGACTCGCACCAACCTGCGTGAAATACTACCCGCGAGAAGACCTCCGCAGGAGGCACCGGACACGCAGGGAATCGTTATCGAGGAGACTTTCATGCGCCAAGCACCAACCACCATGTTCCAGAAAATCTGGGACCGCCACGTCGTGGTCAAGGCGCCGGAAGGCGAAGAGCTGATGTTCGTCGACCGCAGCCTGATCATCGAGGGCGCCGCCTTTTTGGGCTTCGACATCCTGCGCAATTCCGGCCGCCAGGTGCGCAAGCCGGCCCAGAACCTTGCCATCACCGATCATTACCTGCCAACGCTGAACCGCGCCGCCGGCATCGCCGGCATCAGCAATCCGGATATCCGCCGGGTCATCGAGCTGCATGAGAAGAATGCCAAGGACTTCGGCCTCGAGCACATCCATATGCACCATCCCCTGCAGGGCATTTCCCACGTGATCGCGGCGGAATTGGGCCTGGCCCAGCCGGGGCTGCTGCTGACCTGCAACGACTCGCACACGGCAACCAGCGGCGCCATGGGCTGCATCGCCATGCCGGTCGGCGGCGGCAATCAGTTGAGCCATGTGCTGGCGACGCAGACAGTCTGGCAGAAACGCCCGAAGGCGATGCGCATCGTCATCGATGGCACTTTGGGCCGCGGCATCGTCAGCAAGGACGTGATCCTGGCGGTGATGGCCAAGGTCGGCATCGGCGGCGGAGCCGGGCATGCCTTCGAATATGCCGGTTCGGCCATCCGCGCCATGTCGATGGAAGCCCGCCTGACCGTCTGCAACATGTCGGTGGAGGCCGGAGCCAAGATCGGCATGATCGCCCCGGACGATACCACCTATCAGTATCTGCACGGCCGCCAGCAC
>CAMCUA010000040.1 GCA_945878455.1 Asaia bogorensis
CCTGCTGGCACGCACCGATGTTGCCCTCTTCGCCCTCGACGAGGCGCATTGCGTCAGCCAGTGGGGTCACGACTTCCGCCCCGAATACCGCCAGCTCAACGTCTTGCACGAACGCTTTCCGTCGGTGCCGCGCATCGCGTTGACGGCGACGGCGGATGCCGATACCCGCACCGACATCGCCCGCCGGCTCAACCTGGAAGACGCGAAGCTGATCCTCGCCGGCTTCGACCGGCCGAACATCGCCTATGGCGTGTCCGAAGGCGACGGCGCCCGCCAGCGCCTGCTGCGCTTCATCCGCGAGCGCCACCCCGGTGAGGCCGGCATCGTCTATTGCCTGTCGCGCAAGACGGTGGAGGCGACCGCCGCCTGGCTTGCGGCCGAAGGCCTCGATGCGCTGCCCTATCACGCCGGGCTTGATGCAGCGGTGCGCGAAGCCAATCAGGATCGCTTCACCAAGGGCGAGGGCGTCATCGTGGTCGCCACCGTCGCCTTCGGCATGGGCATCGATAAGCCGAACGTCCGCTTCGTCGCGCATCTCAACCTGCCGCGCTCGATCGAATCCTATTATCAGGAAACCGGGCGGGCTGGTCGCGATGGCCTGCCGGCGGATGCCTGGATGGACTATGACGTCGCCGATGTAGTGGCGCAGCGCCGCATGATCGAGGAAAGCCCGTCGGACGAAAACCGCAAGCGGGTCGAACGGGCCAAGCTCAACGCCCTGGTTGGCTATTGCGAAAGCACCTCCTGCCGGCGTCAGGTGCTGCTTGGCTATTTCGGCGAGACGCTGGCCGAACCCTGCGGCAATTGCGACGCCTGCCGGGAACCCATCGATGCCTTCGATGGCAGCGTGCTGGCGCAGATGGCCCTCTCGGCGGCCTATCGCACCGGGCAGCGCTTCGGCGCCGCTCATCTGATCGACGTATTGCTCGGCAAGGCTGGCGACAAGGTCTCCCGTTTCGGCCACGACCGCCTGAAGACCTTCGGCATCGGCGCCGAAATCGATGAAAAGGTCTGGCGGGCGGTGCTGCGCCAACTGGTGGCGCAAAGCTTGCTGGAGCCCGATCCCGAAGCCTTCGGCGGTTTGCGCCTGACCGAGGCGGCGCGCCCCGTGCTGCGCGGCGAACAGACGGTACGGCTGCGCCGGCCGCGCGTCGCCGTGCGCAAAGCCGCCGGGCGCGGCCGCGGTCGGATGGCCGGTGTTCCCGAACAGGTCGCCCCTCAGGACGCTGACTTGTGGGCGGCGCTGCGCGCCTGCCGGCTGGAACTGGCACGCCAGCAGAATCTACCACCCTACGTCATCTTCCACGATGCCACCCTGCTGGCCATGCTGCGTGCCCGGCCGGTGAGCCTCGACGATTTCGCCGCCTTGCCCGGTGTCGGCGGGCGCAAGCTGGAACGCTACGGCGCCACCTTTCTAGCCGTCATTCTGGCCCATCCGGTAGGCATGCCAACCTAAGTATGTGTTCTTTTTCCGGTCGGCTTTCTGCTAGGATTGCACCTAACACCCGGGGCGCGGTCCTGTCGTGCTAGCAAACGGGTCCGTCGGAAAAGGCAGGGAGGCGGCGATGCAGTTCGGCCTATTCGGTAATGCCACGGCGTTGCGTGGCGGTCCGGACGTCGACAGTTCCCACGGCTATCGGGAGTTCATCGATTACAATATCGAGGCCGAGGCGCTGGGCTATCACAGCACCTTCCTGGTCGAACATCACTTCACCGGATATGGCCAGGTATCGGCCAGCCTGAACATGCTGACCTGGCTCGGCGCCAAGACCAAGACGCTGCGTCTGGGTACGGCGGTGCTGGTGCTGCCCTGGCACAATCCGGTATTGATCGCCGAGCAGACCGCAACCATCGACCTGCTCAGCAGCGGCCGGCTCGATTTCGGCGTCGGCAAGGGCTATCGCCATAACGAATTCGTCGGCTTTTGTGTTCCGATGGAAGAGGGTGAGGCCCGTTTCAACGAATCCCTCGACGTGATCGTCAAGGCCTGGACCTCGTCGAGCCGCTTTTCACACCACGGCAAGTATTGGCAGTTCGAAGACATCGTGGTCGAACCGCCGACGGCGCAAAAGCCGCATCCGCCCCTGTGGATGGCAGCCGGCAGCCCGCATTCCATCGCCCAGGTGGCGGAACGCGGCTTCAACCTGCTGCTCGATCAGTTCGCCTCGATCGATACCATTGGTGAACGCATCGCGCTGTTCAAGGCCGAGGTTGAAAAGCGCGGCCGCAAGTTCGATCCGAAGGATGTCGCCGTGGCTCGCGCCATGCAGGTCTCCAATACCCAGGCCGAGAAGGAAGCCGCCTTGGAGCGCCGCCAGACGGCGCAACGGCGCCTGACCGCCATCTCGCAGCGCCCCGATGGCCAGAACAAAGCCAGCATCCTCAATTTCGCCGATACCCGCGAGGCCAACGAGGAAAGCGCCCTTTACGGCCTGCCCGATGAAATTGCCGCCAAGCTGGACCGGCTGCGCGGCCTCGGTGCAGAATACGTGTTGTTGACCACCGGCGGCTCGCGCGAAAGCCTGCGGCGTTTCGCCCGGGATGTCATGCCCGCCTTTCGGGACGGCGCGAAGATCAGGGTCGCGGGCTAGGATTTTCCGGCAGGCGAACTCCATGACCGGCCCGGGCTGCGGGAGCGGAGAGGCGAAGGTTTATGATCAATAAGATCGTGCAAACGATGGCCGATGCGATGGCCGGCGTCAAAGACGGCTCGACGGTGCTGATCGGCGGCTTCGGTTCGGTCGGCCAGCCAGTGCATCTCATCGATGCCCTGATCGAACAGGGCGCGAAGGACCTGACCGTCGTCTCCAACAATCCCGGCATTGGCCGCACCGGCCTGGCCCGGCTGTTCGATGTCGGCCATGTGCGCAAGGTGATCTGCAGCTTCCCGCGCAGCTCCGATCCCGTCGTCTTCGAAGAACTCTACCGGTTGGGCAAGCTGGAACTGGAAATCGTCCCGCAAGGCACCATGGCCGAACGCATGCGCGCCGCCGGCGCCGGCATTCCCGCCTTCTATACGGCGACCTCCGTCGGCACGCCGCTAGCCGACGGCAAGGAAACACGGGATTTCGACGGCCGCACCTATGTTATGGAACGGGCGCTCAAGGGCGATCTCGCCCTGGTCGAAGCGTGGCAGGCCGATCGCTGGGGCAATCTCACCTATCGCGACTCGGGGCGGAATTTCAATCCGGTGATGGCCATGGCCGGCGAGCTGACCGTGGTTCAGTCGCAACACATCGTCGAACTCGGCACCCTCGATCCCGAACGGGTCGTGACGCCGGGCATCTATGTCAATCGGGTGATCCACGTTCCTTACGGCGATCCGTGAGCTTGAGGAGAACACCATGCTGAACGAAATGGACGCGCGCCCCGCCTGGACGCCCCTTGGCCGCAAGGAGATGGCCGCCCGCCTGGCCGCCGACATCCCCGAGGGCTGGTACGTCAACCTGGGTATCGGCATCCCCACCGACATCGCCAACCATGTGCCGATGGATCGCGAAGTCGTCTTCCATTCGGAAAACGGCCTGATCGGCATGGGACCGGTGCCGCCGAAGGACAAGATTAACCGCTGGCTGGTCAATGCCGGCAAGCAGCATGTCACCATGCGCCCGGGCGGTGCCTATACCCACCATGCCGACAGCTTCGCCCTGATCCGCGGCGGCCATCTCGATCTCTGCGTGCTGGGCGCCTTTCAGGTGGCCGATAACGGCGACATCGCCAATTGGGCGACATCGTTCAATTTGAAGGACGCGCCCCCCGCCGTCGGCGGCGCCATGGACCTCTGCGAAGGCGCCAAGCGTCTCTGGGTGGTGATGCCGCACACGACCAAGACGGGCGAAGCCAAGCTGGTGCGCAAATGCACCTATCCGCTGACCTCGCTCGGCTGCGTCAAGCGCGTCTACACCGACCTTGCCGTCATCGACGTGACGGCCAAGGGTTTCGTCGTGCGCGAAATGGTGCCCGGCATGACCCTGGCCGAACTGCAGAAGATTACCGACGCGCCGCTGAGCCTGGCGGCTTAATCCGTCGCCTGGAAGTCGTATAGGCGTTGCGGATTTTCGACCAGCACACGCTCGACGGCCTTGCGGTCTGGCAGCCAGCCGAGCAGCAGGTCGAGCAGCGATGGCGTATCGGGCTGCCACGTCGTGTTGGTATGCGGCCAGTCCGTACCCCAGACGCAACGTTCCGGCGCCGCTGCGTAAAGGGCGCCAACCATCGGCGCGACATCGTCGAAGCGCGGGCTGTTTTCGGACAGGCGATAGGGCGCCGTCAGCTTGACCCAGCAGCGGCCTTGCCGCAAACCGCCGAGCAGGGCCTGGAAAGCCGGATCGCTCACCCCCAAGGCCGCCGGCACATGGCCCAAATGATCGAATATCGTGTCGATTGGCAGCCCCGCCAGGATGGGCAGCACCGCCTCGATCTGCCCGCGGTCGATGAACAGTTGCAGATGCCAGCCGAACGGCGCGATGGCCCGCGCCAGCTCGCCCAGATAGTCCGCGCTCAGGTCGCCGTGATTGATGCGCACGCCACGCACGCCGGCGGCATGCAATATGCGCAGATATTCTGGATCGTAGGGCGGTGCCAAAACAGCAACGGCCCGCGTCGCCAGCCCTAGTTCGCGGCAAGCGGTGAGCAGGCAGGTGTTGTCGGTGCCGTAAACGCTGGGTTGCACCAGAACCGCGCGCCCGAAACCCAGGCGATCCAGCATGGCACGATAGTCCTCGACCCGCGCCTCCCGGGGCGTATAGGCGGTCTGTCCCGCCGGATAGGGAAAACGGGTCTGCGGGCCCAGAACATGGGCGTGGCAGTCGATGGTGCCGGTGGGTATCGTCATCGCCGTGGGGCGGGCCTATGGGGGGAAACGCGATTGCTGCGCGACTGTATCGGCTGATCCGCGTATCTGCAAAAAAACTCCAACACGCCGGCAACAGCAGCGTTTATCATCGGACCAAATCGTTGCCGCCAAAGCAAATGACGCACGAAACGGGAGGACCATCTTGAAAGACGGATTCGTCAGCACCAAGAATCACGGCCGCATTCACTATCTCGAAGCCGGCAGCGGCAAGCCGATCATTCTGCTCCAATCGAACGGCAACTCGGCCTATGAATACGACGCCGTCCTGCCGATTCTGGGAAAAAGCCGCCACGTCATCGCCTGGGATCAGCCGGGGCAGGGCGATTCGGATCGCATCGTCCGGCATTATTCGGTCGAAGACTACGGCGACGCTGTCATCGAATTCATGGATGCCTTGGGCTTGAAGACCGCCAGCGTGCTGGGCTCGTCCATCGGCGGCTCTATCACCGTCGATCTCGGGGCCCGTCATGCCAAGCGCATCGACCGTTTGTTCATCGTCGAAGCGCCGGTGCGCACCACGGCGGAGTGGGCGGCACGCTGGCAGGATACTGACCAGAACTGGTCCTTTCCGACGCAGACCCGCGAACAGGTCGCCCCCCGCTTGCGCCATCTGACCGATCCGGTGCTGCAGCGCTGGAACATCGATCGCAACAAGGCCGGCTCCTGGACCATGGTCGATGTCATGTGGGCGATCCGCCTGTTCGACGTCAATACAGCGGTCAAGAAGGTATGGACCAAGCACACCATGGCGATCTACGGCAAAAAGGGTCAGCTCGCCGCAACGGCCGCCCCGGTGATGGAAAAGAATATTCCCGGCTGCAAGCTGACGCTCCTGGAGCACAGCGGCCATTTCCCGATGCTCGACGAACCCGAGGAGCTGTCGCGGATCGTCGACGGTTTCATGGGCGATTGACGCAAAAAAACCGGACAGGAAAGACAGACCATGACCATCAAGGGCAAGGCCTATATCGTTGGGGCCTACGAACATCCGACGCGCAAGGCACCGGATAAGTCGCTGGCGCAGCTGCATGCCGAAGTGGCCTTGGGCGCCTTGCGCGACGCGGGCCTGGGCAAGGACGACGTCGACGGCTATTTCTGCGGCGGCGACGCGCCGGGCGGCGCTGTCACCATGGCCGACTATATGGGCCTGAAACTACGCCACCTCGATTCGACCGATGCCGGCGGCACCTCCTATCTCATGCATGTCGGCCATGCCGCCCAGGCCATCGCGCTCGGCAAGTGCAATGTCGCCCTGATCACCTTGGCCGGCCGGCCGCGCAGCGAAGGCATGGCCACCGGCACCGCGCCGCGCCTGCGCGACCCCAACCAGCCCGACGCCCAATGGGAATTCCCGCTGGGTCTTGCCACCGCCAACAGCTACGCCATGTGCGCCATGCGCCACATGCACGAATTCGGCACCACCAGCGAGCAGTTGGCCTGGATCAAGGTCGCCGCTTCCCATCACGCCCAGCACAATCCCAATGCCATGCTGCGCGATGTGGTGACGGTGGAAGACGTGGTGAACTCGCCGATGATCACCGATCCCCTGCACCGTCTCGATTGCTGCGTCATCAGCGACGGCGGCGGTGCCTTGATCGTGGTCAAGCCGGAAATCGCCAAAAGCTTGAAGCGGCCCCTGGTCAAGGTGATCGGCGCTGGCGAGACGGCCAAGCATCAGTCGGGCGGCGATGTCGACCTGACCACTTCGGGCGCGGCCCGTTCCGGCGCGGCGGCCTTCGCCGAGGCCGGCGTCAAGCAAAAGGACATCAAATACGCGTCGATCTACGACAGCTTCACCATCACCGTGCTGATCCAGCTCGAGGATCTCGCCTTCTGCGAAAAAGGCAAGGGCGGCGCTTTCGTGTCCGACGGCAATTTGATCTCCGGCATCGGCAAGCTGCCGTTCAATACCGATGGCGGCGGGCTCTGCAACAACCATCCCTCCAACCGCGGCGGCATGACCAAGATCATCGAGGCGGTGCGCCAATTGCGCGGCGAAGCCCATCCCGCCGTGCAGGTGAAGAACTGTGACATCGCGCTCGCCCATGGCACGGGCATGCAGCTGGGAGCCCGCCACGGCAGCGGTACCTTGATCATGGAACGGGAGTGAGCGCGATGAGCACGAAAGAACGGAAGCTGCCGGCGCCGGTTGCCACCCCCGAGAGCGAGGCTTTTTGGAAGGCTGCCAGCGAAGGAAAGTTCCTGGTCAAACGCTGCACTGACTGCGGCCGGGTGCATTGGTATCCGCGCGCCATCTGCCCCTTCTGCTTCAGCGACCGCACCGAATGGGTCGCCGGCTCCGGCAAGGGCACGATCTATACCTACAGCGTCATGCGCCGCGCACCCGAACCCTATGCCATCGCTTATGTGACGCTCGAAGAAGGGCCAACGATGATGACCAACATCGTCGATTGCGACCTCGATTCGATCCGCATCGGCCAAAAGGTCAAACTGGTCTTCAAACCGACCGACGGTGGCCCGCCGATGCCGATGTTCACGCCGGTGGGGTGAGCAAATAACAACCTCACCCTGAGGAAGCCGCCTCGGCGGCTGTCTCGAAGGGTGGGCCGCCGCCGTGCCGGTTGCCCATCCTTCGAGACGCGCTTTCGGCGCTCCTCAGGATGAGGAGGTAGGGAAGAAGGCCTTACCCCTACGCCTTCGCCCCCACCTGATACAGTTCGATGCGGTTGCCGTCCGGGTCCGACACATAGATGGTCAGGCCATAGGGACCGTTGTGCAGGTCGTCCTGGAAATGACAGCCGCGTGCCTTCAACCGCTCGCGCAGGCGGCGCACGTCGTCGACCTCGAAGGCGATATGGTCGACCTGTTGGTGTCCTTTTTTCATGCCGGCGATCAGCGAGAAGCCCTGGTGAAAGGCGGTGAAGGGGCGGCCGTCGGCCAGTGGCTTGGCCGGGCGGATGGCAAAGCCGACGCCGTTGACGTAAAAATCCACTGAACGGCCGATGTCCTCGACCATCAGCAGGATGTGGCCGAAGTTGAGCGGCCGGGGCTGGTCGTGCGGTTCGCTCATGTCAGCTCCCCTCCCCATCGATGCCCAGCCGCCCATTGCGGCCCCAACTATCCTTCGGTGTGTCATGGATGACCACGTGCAGGTGATCGGGCTTGGCGCCGGCGTGATCCACCATGGCCTGGGTGATGGCCTTCACCAGCTTGCGCTTCTGCTCGACGGTGCGGCCTTCCCACATTTCGACAATGACGAATGGCATGATCCTGTCTCCCTAATCGCGGTTGGCGAAGATTTTTTCGAGGCGCGGGCGGATGCCCGACCATTGGCTGCGCCCGACCGTCACCGGCGCCCGTGAACCCAAGCCGCGCGCCCAGACGAAACGCAAGCCCAGCGCCTGCGCCCCATCCCGGTCGATGCCGCCGGGCGGCGCCGCCAGGTCGACCAGCAGGGCGTGCTTCGGCAGCTTCTCCAGCATCGCCCGGGTAACGATCTGGGTCGGCACGCTGGAAACCAGGATGTCGGTCGTTCCCAGCTTGCCGGGCAGATCCGCCAGCTCGCAGGGGTCGGCGCCGGCGGCATTGGCAGCGGCCCGCTGCACCGGGTTGCGTGCCGCCACGGTGACTCGCCCGCCCAGCGCCACCAGGGCGCGGGCCGATAGCTCGCCGATGGTGCCGTAACCGATCATGACGATATTGGCCTTGTGGATGGTGATGTCGGTATTCTCGATGATCGTCTTTAGCATGCCCTCGACGATGGCCGGGCCGCGCAGCAGCATCAGGTCGCGGTCCGCTTCGTACTCGTGCAGCTCGATGCCGAGTTCCTCGCACAGCCCCTTCAGGTTCTTGTCTGGCCAGCCGAGGATGATGTGCGACGTGGGCTGCATGGCCGCCAGCATGGCACGGTTGGGCACGATACGCTCGGCAAGCTGCGGCGCGAACAGGGCGCCGTCCGGCGCGATCCCGGGAATCGGGAACAGGGCCACCTCGGCACCGGCCAGCGCGGCGGCTGCCGAAGGGGCGTGTTCGACGCCGGCAATGCCGCCCTCCGGCCAGGGAAAGCCATAGGCCCGCACCGTGGCCCCTGTCGCCGCGACACAGCGTGCGATCTCCTGTTCGCGGCGGTCGCCGGCGACGATGGCGATGACTCTGTTTTTCCAGTTCATCCGTGCCTCACCCGTTCGATCAGTTGATCCCTGGACAGTCCGGCGATGCCCATGGCCTCGGCCGTGCGTCCACCGTCGCGATAATCGACCCCGGCCAGCGTCCCGCCCAGGGCGAACAGGGCTGCTGCCGTCGGCGTCTCCACCCCGGCGATCTTGGCCAGTTCCAGGAAGGGCAGCAAGCCATGGCCGAAGTCCTCGCGATAATAGCGGTCCTCCAGGCTCTTCGGCCCCTTGATACGGGCATTGGCGCCGCCGCCGGCGATGGCGGTGGCGAAGTCATCGATGTCGCGTACCTCGGCCTCGACCGTGCCGATGCGCCGCATCTCCTCGATCAGGTTAGGCAGCCGGTGGCCGAAGGCAGCCGCCACCGCCCGGCGTTCGTCGTCCAACCGGCGCATGACGCGGGCGACGCCCGGCGTCATCGCCTCGACGTAGAAGGTGAAATCCCCCTGCCGCGCTTCGACCCAGGCCGCCGCCAATACGGCGCCCGGCGGATGCAGCACCATGTTGACGTTGGCAAGGTCGGCGGCCAGAACGTCGGGCTGCGTCTCCGCCGCCGGAAACAGCGCCGCTCCCACCGCCATCGCCGCCTCCCCGCCGGGCAAGGCCCCCATGCGCACCCGCTTGGCCCGGCCGGTGACGGTCACCCGTTCCGGGCTCGGCTTACGTGCCACATAGGTCAGCGTCGAAAAGGCGGCGATGGGCGGCACATCGGCGCGCCGGTTGCGAAAGGCCGTGGTGAACTCGAACGCCCCACCGGTATGGCCGGGGTTGAGCACTACCGGCCTATCGGCCGGCCAACCCGTCATTGCCAGCGCCCGGGCGACAGCCGCATGGGCATGGGTGGGCAGGGCGATGACCGCCACCTCGGCACCGGCGACAGCCTCAGCCATATCGTCGCTCAGGCTTTCTATCGCTATGGTGCCGTTGCCGAGCAACCCGTCATAGACGATGCCGCCCGCCGCCCGGAATGGCGCCAGGGTGGCCGCCTTGCGCCCCCATAACACCACAGCGTGCCCGGCCTGCGTCAGTTCCACCGCCGCCGCGCAGCCACCCGCGCCTGCGCCGACGACGGCGACCTTCATCGCACCACCAGCAGTCGATCCGTATCGGCGTAATCCGACAGCAGTTCCGAGCCGCTCTCGGTGACCAGCAGCATATCCTTGTTCTGCATGCCGAAGCCGTAGCCGGTGCGATAGCACAGCGGCTCGAAGCCCAGCACCATGCCGGCCTCCAGCCGGGCGTCCTGTCCCGGCGCACCGAGGATCGGCGTCTTGCCCAGATACGGGTCCTCGTGCAGATGCAGGCCGATGCCGTGGCCGACGAAAGAGATCGGCGGCAGGTTCATCTCCGCCAACTTGGCGATAAAGGCGTTATAGATGGCCAGGCAGCTCGCCCCTGGCCGCACCATCTCAAGGATCTGGTACTTGCAGTCCACCAGATGCTGCCAGATGCGCTCGGCGTGCGGCGGCGCTGCCTGGACGACGGCGGTGCGGCAGACTCCTGCTTGATAACCGCCAATCTCCGCGAAAATCTCCACCCGGCAAACGTCGCCCCGTTCCAGCTGCCGCTCCGACGGTCCGACGTTGGGCAGTTGGCTGCGCTCGCCGGTGGCGACGATCATCAGCTTGAAGTGTTCGGCGCCCAGCTCGTAGACGCGCCGGGTCATCGCGCCGGCGATGTCCATTTCCGAATCGCCCAGCTTCACGCTGGCCAACGCATCGGTGATCGCCCGGTCGGCGATGCGCGACAGGCGGCGCAACAGCTCGATTTCCTCGCCGGTCTTGATCTGGCGCAGCCGGGCCAGGATGCGCTCGCAGGGCTCCAGCCGCGCCTGTGGCAGGGCGGTGACCAGACGGGCGAAATCGCCGGCCGGCAAGTAATCCATCTCGATGCCGATGCGCGCCTTGCCCAATCCGAGCTCGGTCAGGAAATCGGCCAGCACCGCCATGGCATCGTCGCTGAACTCGCCCCAGATGCGGGTCGGCGTGGCGGGTTCATGCCGCGCGATGGTGCTGGCTTCCATGTCGACGCCGAACAGCGCGCATCGGCCGTCGGCGGTGACGATGCTCATGGCGTGGCGATGCCGGATCAACGGCTGCGATGGCACGACGAAGCCCGCCGTATAGGCGAAATTCTCCGGCGAACAGCAGACGATGGCGTCCAACCCGTGCTCGGCCATCGCCTTGACCTGCCGCGCGATGATGTCTTGGCGCATCGGCTCGGTCCCCGTCAGTCGCACACGCGATAGGTATCGATCTTTGCCAGATCGACGTCGATGCCCATGCCGGGGCCGGTCGGCACCTCGATGCAGCCCTCCACCAGCGTCATCGGCCGGGCAATCAGGTCGTCCTTGTAATAGATGCCGCCGATCTGCCCATGCTGGTGCTCGGCCGGCGTCGACACCGGCACGACGCAAGACAGGGTGACGGCCGGCGCGGCGGCGGCCAAATGGATGTTGGCCAGGTTGCCGATCCCCGTCTCGACCGAGCCATTGACGTTGCACACGATGCCCGCCGCCCGGCAGGTCGCCGCCACTTCCATGGCGCGGTAAAGTCCGCCCGGCTTGGTCGTGTAGATGGACACGATCTGCGCCGCTCGCCGTTCGGCGATCTGCATCACGTCATGACTGTTCCAGGCGGATTCGTCGGCCATCACCGGTTGATCGATGGCCCGCGCCACCTCGGCCAGCCGCTCGATGCCCATCACCGGCTGCTCGACGTATTTCAGGCGATAGGGCGTCATCTCGCGAACCACGGAAACCGCCTCGCCCGGCGTCTGGTAGCCTTCGTTGGCATCGACACACAGTTCCATCTCGGGCCCGGCGGCGGCGCGCACCCGGCGCACCATCTCGACGTCGCGCTTGGCATTGACGCCGACCTTGATCTTGATCGTGCGGATGCCTTCGGCGGCGACCTGCGCCGCCTCGCGTTCCGCCTCCTCGATGCCTATCAGGCCGATGGAATGGGTCACTGGTATGCGGTCGCGCACCCGCCCGCCCAGCAGCATATGCACCGGCACGCCCAGCCAGCGCCCGGTCAGGTCGTAGATGGCGAATTCGACTGCCGCCTTGGCATAGGGATAGCCCTTGATCGTCGCGTCCATGCGCGCATGCAGCAGGGCGATGTTGCCAAGCTCGGTACCGATGGCGGCGGGGGCCAGATAGTTGGCGATGACGGCGCGCACGATCGGCGGCGATTCGCCGAAATAGCGGCCGAACTCGCCGCCCCAATCCTTCAGCGCCGGTGCCTCGCCCCAGCCGACCCGTCCTTCGTCGTCGGTCGCCCGCACCAAAACGTAGCGGCCGATGGGTTCGGTCAATCCGGTCCAGCGGTGCTCGCGCCGGGTCGGCAACTGGACCAGAACCGTCTCGATGGCGGCGATCTTCGGCAAGGTTCCTCTCGATGCCGGCGTTAAGTCCCGGCAAAAGCATTCAACGGGTAGCGCGTTGACGCATGATGCCGTATTGGGATCGCAATATGAATGCAGATAAGTCGATGGAGCCGATTCTGCCCGCGCACCCCTTGGCCGCGCGCAAGGAAGACCTCCGCCTGCTCACCGGCCGCGGCCGTTACGTCGCCGACCGGGTCCTGCCGGGCGAGGCCCATGCCGTCGTTGTCCGCTCCCCGCATGCCCACGCCCGCATCCTGCGCATCGACACCTCCGCCGCCGCTGCCGCTCCCGGCGTTCTCGCCATCATTGCAGCCGACGATCCGGACATCCTCGCCCTCGGTCCCATTCCGTGGGAACTGCCGCCCCCGGTTGCCGACATCACCGATGAACGCCTGCGGCGACCCCTGCAGCCGGTCATGGCGCGCGACGTCGCCCGCTACCTGGGCGAACCCGTCGCCTTCGTCGTTGCCGAGACGTTGCATCGGGCCATGGACGCGGCCGAACTGGTGGACATCGATTACCAGCCGCTCGCCAGCGTCACCGCGCCGGATAAGGCGGCGGTTCCCGGCGCCCCGGCGCTTTGGCCGGAATTTCCCGACAACGTCTATTTCCGCTTTCAGAAAGGCGATGCCCCGGCTGTCGCCAGCGCTTTCGCCGAAGCCGCGCACGTTGTCGAGATGACGCTGACCAACAACCGCGTTGCCGCCAGCCCGCTGGAGCCGCGCAGCTACGCCGCCGACTGGAACGCCGCGGTGCAACGTTGGACGCTCTATGCCGCGGCCAGCAAGCCGCACCTCCTCAAGCGGGTCATTGCCGGCGCCATATTGGGAGTCGATGCGAATTCCCTACGCGTGCTAACCGAAGACGTCGGCGGCGGATTCGGTGCCAAGAACCAGGTCTATCCCGAACAGGTCCTGGTGTTGCTCGCCGCCCGGCGCACCGGGCGGCCGGTGAAATGGATATCGAGTCGCAGTGAAATGGCCGCCAGCGACGCCCAGGGCCGCGACCAGGTATCCCACGCCGCCTTGGCGCTCGATGCCGATGGCGGCTTTCTTGCCGTGCGCGCTTCGACCGATGCCGCGTTGGGGGCCTATCTGTCGCCGCGCGGCATCGTCTCGCCCATCGCCTGCGGACGCACGCTGCCCGGCGCTTATCGCATCCCTGCCGCCCATGTCGACGTGCGCGCCGTCTTCACCAACACCGTACCGACGGCGCCCTATCGCGGCGCCGGACAGCCGGAAACCATGTTCCTCCTCGAACGCCTGGTCGATCTCGCGGCCCGCCGGCTCGGCCTCTCGCCCGTTGAACTGCGCCGCCGCAACCTGATCCCGGCTGCGGCGCTGCCTTATGAAAACGCCCTCGGCGTCACCTACGACACGGGGGACTATGCGGCCAACCTGGATCGCGCTTGGGTGCTTGCCGATGGGCCGGGATTTGCCGTCCGCCGGGATGAATCGCGCCGTCGCGGCCGGCTGCGCGGCATCGGGCTCTCCTACACTGTCGAGGCCTGTGGCATGCATGTCGACGAAGAGGCGACGGTGCGCCTCGATCCCGCCGGCCGTCCCGAGGTGCTGATCGGCACCATGTCCAATGGTCAGGGACACGAAACCGTCTATGCCCAGATCGTCGCCGAAGCCCTTGGCTGCGCGGTGGACGAGGTGAACGTCGTGCAGGGCGACACCGACCGCGTTGCCAAGGGCAACGGCACCGGTGCCTCGCGGTCGTTGACCGTCGGCGGCACGGCCCTGCTGCTCGCCTGCCGCGACCTGGCGGCAGCGGGCAGGGCGGTCGGTGCCGAACTGCTGCAAGCCGGCAGCGAAGGGATCGAGACCTGTCCCGGCGGTTTCCGGGTTGCCGGCACCGGCCGGCCGGCGACGTGGCAGGCCATCGCCGCCCACCGCGGCGGCCTTGCCGCGACGCATGGCTTCAACCCGGCCAACTATACCTTCCCCAACGGCTGCCATGTCGCCGAGGTCGAGGTCGATGCCGCTACCGGCGCCGTTCAGTTGCTCGCCTACACCATGGTTCACGACGTCGGCCGCGCCGTGAACCCGGCCATCGTCGCCGGGCAGCTGCACGGCGGCGTCGCCCAGGGCATCGGCCAGGCCTTGCTGGAACATCTGCGCTACGACGCAGCCGGACAGGTCGTAACCGCGACCCTGCTCGACTACGCCCTGCCGCGGGCCGACAACCTGCCCATCTTCCAACTCGAACTGAACGGCATTCCCAGCACCGTCAATCCGCTCGGCGCCCGCTCGGTGGGTGAAGCCGGTCCGACCGCCGCGCCCCCCGCTGTCATCAACGCCCTTCTCGACGCACTGGCCCCGCTGGGCGTCACCCACGTCGAGATGCCGGCGACGCCCCAGGCGGTGTGGCAAGCCATCCGGAAAGCGGCTCAGAGATGACGGATGCCTCAATGCCACCGGCCCACGGGGCCCGCTTGGAAGACTTGCGACTGTTAACGGGCAAGGGTCGCTTCGTCGCCGATGAACGCCGACAGGACGAAACGCACGCTGTTTTCGTCCGTTCGCCTCACGCTCATGCCCGTATCGGCGGCATCGATGTGGCTGCGGCCTTGGCCATGCCCGGTGTGCTATCGGTTCTGACGGCTGCCGATCTCGTGGCCCTGGGCGTCGGCGGCCTGCCTTGGGATGTACGGCCTCCGGGCAGTCCCGTTGCCGGGGCCGACAGTCTGCCCGACGGCGCGCCGGAAATCGCCGAGCCCCACCCGCTGTTGGCGGACGGTCGTGTCGTTTACACCGGGCAGATCGTCGCCATGGTGATCGCCGAGACGGCGTATCAGGCGTTGGAGGCGGGCGAGACTGTGGCCGTGAACTGGCAGAAGTTGCCAGCAATCGTCGATCTGGCCGACGCCGTTGCCGAAGGCGCGCCCGCTTTGTGGCCGCAGGCGCCCGGCAACGTCTGCTTCACCCTGCGCAAGGGCAGTGCTGCAGGGGTGGATGCCGCCCTCGCTGCCGCCCGCCATGTCGTCCATTTGCGCCTGCGCAACAATCGCCTGACCGCCAATCCCATCGAGCCGCGCAGCTATCTCGGCGTCTTCGACGCGCCGTCCGGCCGCTATACCCTGCTGACCCAATCCGGCAGCCCGCACACCGTGAAGCGTACCCTGGCCCGCCATGTGCTTCGCGTGCCGCCCGATCGGTTGCGTGTCGTCGTCAACGATGTTGGTGGCGGTTTCGGCATGAAAAACGCCGTCTATGCCGAGGAAGCTTTGGTTCTGATCGGCGCGGCGCGCGTCGGCCGTCCTGTCCGCTGGATTGGCGAGCGTGGCGAATGCCTGCTGAGCGACATGGCCGGTCGTGATCAGCTCAGCGACATCACGCTCGGTCTCGATACCGACGGCCGGTTCGTCGCTCTGCGCGTTCGCACCCTAGCCAATCTGGGTGCCTTTCTCGGTGGACGCGGCGTCATCTCGCCGACCAATGCCGCCAGGGTGGTGTCGGGCTGTTACCGCATTCCGGCCATCGATCTCGAGGTGCGCGGTGTCCACACCAACACCGTTCCAACGGCGCCCTATCGCGGTGCTGGTCAACCCGAACAGGTTTACCTATTGGAGCGCATCGTCGATCGTGCCGCCTGGGCGACCGGCATGGACCGCGTCGATCTGCGCCGCCGCAATCTGTTGCGCCCCGTTGACCTACCTTACGAAACGCCCTGCGGCATCCGCTATGAGGAAGGCGACTACGGCGCCGTACTCGACGCCGCCGTGGCCAAGGCCGACTGGTCCGGCTTCGCGGCCAGAGCGGAGCAGTCCCGCCGCCGCGGCCAATGGCGGGGCATGGGTCTGGCGCTGTGCCTGGAAGCCAAGGCGATGGACCGCGAGGAAACGGCCGCCGTCAGCCTGGATGGCGACGGCCGCGCCGTGGTCGCGGTTGGTACGATCTCCAGCGGCCAGGGGCACGAGACGGCATACGCCCGCCTGGTCGCGGACCGCTTCGGTATTCCACTTACGATGGTCACTTTGGTGCAGGGCGATACCGACCGCATCGCCAAGGGTGGTGGGACGGCGGCCAGCCGGTCGCTGACCATCGGCGGTTCGGCGATCGCGCTTGCCGCCGACGCGCTGATCGAACAGGCCCGGGAAAGGGCTGCCAACCGCCTGGAGGCTGCCGTTGCCGACATCGTGTGCGAAGGGGGTGTTTGCCGTGTCATCGGCACCGACCGAAGCGTAACGCTCACTGCCCTGGCAGTGGCATCGCCTCTGGTCGGCGATGCGGAATGGATGCCGGCGAATTTCGCATTTCCTTATGGCTGCCACGTTGCCGAGGTAGAGGTCGACCCGCAGACCGGCGCTTGCAAAATTCTCTCATATGTCCTCGTGCAGGATGTCGGCCGCGCCCTCAATCCGGCGATTGTCGACGGCCAACTGCATGGCGGCCTGGCCCAGGGCATCGGCCAGGCCGTCCTCGAGCATCTCGTGCTCGATCCTGCTACCGGGCAGGTTCTTGCCGGTTCGTTCATGGACTACGCCATGCCGCGTGCCGATGACCTGCCAGGCTTCGCAACCGTCGTTTATGAAAACCCGTCGCGCGGAAATCCCCTGGGCGTGCGGCCGATCGGCGAGACCGGGCCCACCGGCGCGCCGCCGGCCATCGTCAATGCCATCCTCCATGCCATCGGGCCGGATAAGGTCGAAGGCCTCGACATGCCGGCCACACCTTGGCGGGTCTGGCAAGCTATCCGGGGGACATCACGGCAGACGCCCGGAACGTGATCCTTCCAGGTCAGTCCTGACCCGCATCACAGGTCCACAGGTCGAAGACGCCGATGCTGCCGGTCTTGCGATAGGTGGCGGCGAAGGTCTCGCGCCATTCCGGCCAAAAGGCGGGACCGGCGATCATGAAATTGTTCATGCTGAACGGCGCATGGTCCTTGGGGATCAGCCAGGTTCGCGTCGCGCAGCGGCTGAGGTGTTCGAGCTTGGCCGGCGATAGCGGGGCGCCTGTCGCCGTCGCCTCCATGGCGAAATCGCCTGCTATGGACGGCATGTCGCCGGCAAAGGCCAAAATCGGCGCCACGAAGGATAGCCGATAGCTCACCGCGTTGTTGTCGGCGCCATAACCCATCTCGATCGGCCGCGCTGCCTGGCGCAGGGCCCGGCGCACATCGTCGGCCGCCCGCGCCGCCTGTTCCAGGTCGGCCCAACCGCGCTGCAGCCGCCGCTGGGTGCTGGGCAGGGTCAGCGCCAGGCCGACCAATATCGCCGTCGCGGCCAGGGCCGGGCCGCGCCGGCCCGGACAGTCGCGCCCGATCAACCGCAGCGTCAGGTCCATGGCAAAGGGCGCCAACGGTGCCAGGTGAT
>CAMCUA010000041.1 GCA_945878455.1 Asaia bogorensis
CATCATACGTCGAAGCGGATCTTCGAGCGGCTGCGCGACGAGTATGGTTACGGCGGCGGGATGACGATCGTGAAGGACTATGTTCACGAGCGCCGTCAGCGGCAGCGCGAGGTATTCGTGCCGCTGCGCCACGAGCCTGGCCATGCGCAGGCGGATTTTGGCGAGGCATGGGCGGTGCTCGGCCCACGTGCCGCGTTTGACTTCTTCGGCAAGGTGCCGCGGTCGATCCTGTACGACAACACCAAGATTGCGGTCGCGCGTATCCTGGGGGATGGCAAGCGACAGTGGACGCGCGTGTTCAGTGAGTTGCAATCCCACTACCTGTTCCTCGACCGCTTCGGCCGGCCGGGCAACGACAAAGGCAAGGTCGAGGGGCTGGTCGGTTGGATCCGGCGGAACCATCTGGTGCCGATGCCCCAGGCGGCGAGCGTCGATGCGCTGAATGCGAAGCTGCTCGACGGCTGCCGCGCCCGTCTGGGTGCCCGCCTACGCGGTCACGCTGAGACGATCAGCGAACGGCTGGTACGCGACCTGGCGGCGTTCCAAGCGTTGCCGACGCCACCCTATGACGCTTGCGAGAAGAAGGGCGGCCGGGTCAGCTCGCTGTCTCTGGTGCGCTACCGAGGGACCGATTATTCAGTGCCGACCGCCTATGGCCACCGTGAGGTACTGAAGCACCTGATGCTGTTCCGGATCGAGCGGCGGCCGCCACGCCTCGGCCTGACGGTTTCTCCCTACCTGCCGCGCGCCACCGTGGCGACCACCTCGGCCAGAACCTACATGGGGCTGCTCACCGGGGTGGCATCATGACCGATACCCCCGAACTGCTGCTCGCTCACCACCTCAAGGCGCTCAAGCTACCGACCTTCCTGCGCGAGTATGACAAGCTTGCGCGCCAGTGCGCCGCCGAGGGTGTTGACCACACTCGTTACCTGCTGCGCCTTGCCGAACTCGAGCTGATCGAGCGGGAGCGGCGGATGGTCGAACGGCGGATCAAGTATGCCAAGTTCCCGGCCGTCAAAAGCCTCGACAGCTTCGACTTCCTGGCGCTCCCGTCTCTCAACAAGGCCCTGGTGCTGGAGCTTGCCCGATCCGAGTACGTCAGCCGCCGTGAGAACATCATCGCTGTCGGCAACTCCGGCGCCGGCAAGACGCACATTGTCCTGGGATTGGGACTGGTCGCCTGCCAGAAGGGCCTATCGGTCGGCTTTACCACCGCCGCGGCCTTGGTTCACGAGTTGATCGAGGCTCGAGACGAGAAGCGACTGTTGCGTCTGCAACGGCAGCTCGCCACCTACAAGCTGCTGATCATCGACGAACTCGGCTACGTGCCATTCTTCCAGACCGGTGCCGAGTTGCTGTTCGAGGTGTTCTCCCAGCGCTACGAGCGTGGCTCTACCATCGTTACCAGCAATCTGCCGTTCGACGAATGGACCGGCGTATTCGCCTCCGAGCGTCTGACTGGCGCCTTGCTCGATCGGCTGACCCACCACGTCCATATCTTGGAAATGAATGGCGACAGCTACAGGCTCAAGCAGAGCAAGCGGAGCTCTTGCCACGCCCCCGTCGACAATCAGCCAGGCGACGCCACCCAAGCCTGATCGCGAAACGCAGGAAGGCCCCCCGCGGGGGGCCTTCCTGCTCGCCTCACTGATGCATCTTTACTCTGGCCGCCTGATGCATTTTTAGTCCGGCGTTGACACTCAGGCGCATGAAACGCGAATAGTCGCGGAGGGTATCGCATTAAGCGGAATGGGTCCCATCCAGGCCGAAACTGATTGAGCTTTCGACGCAAACGATGCGTCAGCCGGACCTTCTGATAAAGACACCCGCCTGGCCTGCCTGAGGTATGTAGAACTTGCGTGGTGCGTCGAGGTGAATTGACGCCAGGATTCGTTACGGGACATTCGTATATGGCGGCGACAGCGATATTCTGAAACTGGCCGATATTTTCATGACGGAAGGCTAATCGTGTGGCGAAAGAAAAGCGTCTGGCGTTCGAGACCACGGACGCACCTCGGTTAGAAAGCCGCTGCGCCAAGCTAGCGCATCGGGAATTTTTCAATGGATGTGTTATGGGGCTGATGCCGGCCGCCCTTGTATCCGCGCATTTCTACGATGCTCCGGTTGTTTTGAGGTCCGATGCTGACATGGAACGGACGGTGGTCACTGTAAAAGTACCGCCGATCGAATGGGGTATGTTGCATCAGCCATCGAGCGATCTCCAAGGAGCCCACACCTGGTACGTAAAGGTCTACGGCGATCCCCAGGCGATCGCAGATCGGACTTCCGTTCCGATTTAGCTCACAGCTTGCGTGCTGATCCCCGGTTGGGGTGACGTTGGGAAAAGACTGCCGTCGCAACAAGCGAACCAGAGCTGAAGATGAGAAAGCGTAGGTAAGCCTCGGCTTGACGAACTGACAGCTCAGTGGCTCGAGGATCGAGTCAGCCATCTGCCGCATGGCAGCGTAGGTGGCTGCCTGCCGGGGAACATTGTCAACTCGGGTACGCCACCACGTTTCGCTGCATTGAATGAAATCGCGGTATGCGAAATTCGAACTACAAGCTTCGTCGATGTCGGGGAGAGACATGCTGGCAGCCATGATGCGTAAAACGGGCTGTTTCCGCGATAGACCGGCTTAAGAAACACGCCGCCATTGGTTGCATATGTGAGGCATCGGGATCAAACTCCAAATTGGACGGGGGAACGCCCGATAGTGGCGTGGTGAAGGGGGCCGTATCGCCATGGCCAATATGGCGCTCAGCAAAGCGGATATCTGCGCGAAGTTGATCACACCTGCACTTCTGCGGTCGGGTGATGAGGTCGCGCAAATATGCCGTGAGATATCATTTAGCGAGGGTCGGATCATAGGGCGCGGCCAGCTGGTCTGCGGCGGTGAAGACAAACGCGCGGACTATATTCTTTTCTACAAACTCAACACTTCGATTGCTCTAATTGAGGTCAATCACGCCTTAAACGACAGCCCGAAGCGATTGTTAGGATATTGCGAAATACGGGTGTGCTGTTCGTCCGGGATCAACGAGTCCCCAACCCGTGGCGCCAGGGAAATGCTGATGGACCTAGAAAAGCCTGACGCCGCCGTCCCAGACGCTGGTGCTGCCGGACTACTTCAAGGGTCTGAGGTGATTGAGTTCAAGCAACAGTCGCTCTCTTGGCCTGAGCAGTACTGGCGCTGGACTTCAAGATACGCGATCCGATTCGACGGGTTCCACGGGACCACCCGGGAGCTATACCTTCCCGACAGCAGCTCTAAGGACTTCTTGGTCTCACGGGCCATCGAGATCTGCAGGACCGAGCCAAGCGAGGTTCGGGATGAAGAAAATGCCGATTGGAACGAATACGTAGCACTGGAAATCGGGCCGCGCCCAGAGCTGTCCCACATACAAACAGAAAGTAATTGTACTCGTCTGCGGAATGCGCGGCGGCAAGGTCGGAATCGAGGTTCGGTAGGTGCTTTTCTGATAAGGCCTAAGGCGCCTCGGGCCCTGCGCCGATCCCGGTGCCGGGAATCTGCAAGATCAGCAAATCGTGCTTCTGAACAGCGAGTATATCTATGAAGATCATAGATACACTCTCCCGGCTTCTTGGCAGTCGGCCGCAATCTGTCAGTGAGCCTCAAAGCCCTATTCTTAACCCGACTGAGATCCGTTTGATCGCGGAAGGCTCTGCCGAAACTCTTGCCCACTTTGCCGCCTCAGCGCGTTTGCATGCAGTCGATCCCAACGGGAGCACGCCGCTGCATTTTGCGGCTCGCATGGGAAATCTTGCGATATGCAATCTGTTCATTCGAGCCGGTGCCGATCCTGGAGCCGTCAACCACGAGCGTCAGACACCGGCCGACATTGCTTCCGCCGAAAGACATCAACTCACGGCACAACTGCTATCATCGCTTATCGAGAAACCGGTGGCCGCGACATCAGACGAATCGTTTGCAGCTTTCCCCGAGACCGAAGGCCTAGAAGACAAGAGCGAGGCGATTCCCGAGGCTTTGATTGACGAGACGCTCGCGCCCGAACGAATTGAGAGCTCGGACAAACTCGATGACCTTTTGAGTTTTGAAGCCGAGGAAGATCCCGTGGACTTCTTCGACCGGTCAGCAATAGAAACGGCATCAGGCACATTTGTTCCGCTTGTGAAACCCTCTTTGACGCTGTCGACTGACAGTGACGCAGATTGGGAGTTCGACTTCTTACCAGCGCAGATTGCTGGAGAGGGCCTCAGCTCCGAAGCGATGGTCGTTCCCGATCGGGCCGGAGAGCATGACTATCTCAAGGTTCAGAACCGTGGCCCACGTTCGGTCAGGCGTACCGTCGTGCAGTCGGGCACACGACTGTCGATAGACCCCGAGATTTGCGAAGCATGGGCTGCAGACATTATCGAAAAGGGTTGGTTCGGTCGCGACGACATGGAGACGTTGATCGTGCTTTGCGAGGGCAACGGCGATCCGGGAGAATTGGCCTTTAACCTCCAGCGAACCGTCGAAGCAGCGGGCCTCGAATTTGTCGAGCAATCCATTGAAGATGGAGTTGTGCTCTGGGACGCCAGATCAGATGTGTCGCCTAATGAGCTGGCTGAAGCCATCGCAGCGACATTCACTCGGGCCACGCGGCTACCAGGTACACGGCGTTTCAATATGGATAAGTCCCTCGAGGCGCAGCTTCTTGAGCCGATGTTGCGAGCCAAAACGGAAATACAACTGATCATTCTAGCGTGTGAGCCTGCAGTCGAAGTCATCCTCGATACTATCGATCAGCTTCGCCATGGCTTCTTGAGTCCCGGGTCTTTTACCCTGGCATCCATAGTACCGGGTCGGCCTGATCACGCTGATACTGTCGCCTTCTTCGACGCCGCGGATGCGCTGAAGCTCTGGCACGCTGAGGGCCGCATCATGGACGGTAAGCGCCGCAGAGAAGCACTTGAAGCACTCGAGGCACTCGATCTGTCCCTGACGTTCCACAGGGACATTGTGAAAACCCTTAAGCAATTCGAAAGCAGTCTCGAGGACGCTACTAAGCTGGACGGAATGATCTCAATCTTTGAAGCCGCCACTGAGCGCTTGATCCTCGAACACCTTCCCTATGCGCGTCGTTTTGCCGCTCGAAACGTGGAGGACGGAGAAGATCCTGAAGATGTCTTTCAGGTGGCGTTCACGGGTTTGCAGCGGTCGACCCGTCGCTTTGACCCCGAGCGCCGAATCCGGTTGGTCGTCTACTGCACTCTTTGGATGAAGCAGGCCCTGACGCAATGGCGCGCTGATGAAGGCGCGGCAATCCGTGTTCCCGTACATCGGCAGGAACAGCTCACCAAGCTTGAACGGGCGATTGAAATACTGGACGTCAGAACTGACCACATCGTCACGGATGATGAACTCGCTGTTGAACTGAATTGGACCAGCGAAGAAGTGCGGCAGTTTCGTCGGATTCCCCGCCAGGAAGTGTACCCTGAGAGTGCTGACGGGTGGGATGAACTGCTTTTCGAACCAGAGAGCAAGAGTTCCTTCGATCAGGCGGAAACGGAACAGATTGTCGCCGACGCCCTTGCAGAACTGCCGGAGCGTCAGGCAGACGTGATCCGAATGCGCTTCGGAATCGGGCGTGATGACGAGATGACCCTCGAGGAAATTGGCCAGCGATTTGGGGTTACACGCGAGCGCATTCGGCAGATTGAGGCCAAAGCTCTCGACCACCTTTCGCATCCGGGGCGAAAGCGTCGTTTGCAGGCATTGCTGGGGATGTGACAGCGTGGGTGTACGAAATGCTCCTCCGCACGCCGGCCCAATGTTCGAGTCTCTTCGAGGCCTCGGCTACGCTCCTGCGACCGCACTTGCCGATCTCGTCGACAATTCTATTGCCGTCAATTCAGGCGAGGTCACCATTCAACTCGAGTGGGCAGGCGCTGAAAGCTGGGTAAGAATCGTCGATGACGGGGACGGCATGGATGATGCTGCGCTCGAGGCGGGGATGCGCCTCGGTGCTCGTGATCCAAGGGCCGATCGCGCAGCGCAAGATCTGGGTCGGTTCGGCCTGGGCCTAAAGACAGCGAGCCTTTCGCAGGCGCGGCGATTGACAGTTGCCAGCCGACACAACGGAGGACCAATTGTCTGCCTGCGTTGGGATCTCGATCTGATCGGTCAGGAACCCAACGCTGAATGGCCACTGCTAGAAGGTTCCGCACCGGGATCGGAATATTTGCTCGCACCCCTAGAACACATTGAACACGGCACCGTCGTTCTCTGGGAAAAGCTCGACCGCATCGTGACTGATGGATTTACAGCCACCGACATGATCGAGCTGGCGGGTCATGTGGAGGCGCATCTTGCCATGACCTTCCATCGCCTTATCGACGGTCCCGAACCACAACTCCGGCTCCTTCTCAACGGCAGAGCCGTGAAGCATTGGGATCCGTTCCTTGTTGGGCACGCCGGCAAAGCTCTGGAAAGTCCGGAGTATCGCATACTCCATACGATGGGCGTGACGGTGCAGTGCCATGTCCTGCCGCATCGCGATATGCTCAAGCTAGCCGAACAGGAGACTGCCGCGGGGCCGGGAGGTTGGTTACAGCAGGAAGGGTTTTATGTGTACCGAAACAGACGGCTCTTGCTGGCTGGAGGCTGGCTGGGCCTTGGGGATGGCGGGAAACCTTGGCTCCGTGACGAAGCCCACAGGCTCGCGCGCGTCAGACTAGATATCCCGAACAGCGCCGACGCCGAGTGGAAGATCAATGTCCTTAAGTCATCCGCTAGTCCCCCAGTTCGGCTGCGACCACAGCTTCACCGGCTCGCGTCAGAGACGAGGGAAACCGCAAGACGCGTCTTCGCCCACCGCGGTCACATTACGCCAGTCACGAGTAATCGATCGAACGCTGTAGCCGACGCGTGGCAGGTTCGGCGCTCTGCCCACGGCACGTCCTATCGGATAGCCCGGGACCACGACCTTGTCGCCTCTATCCTTCAGCGTGCCGGCCCCCTGAAGTCGGACATTCTCGCCCTCCTGAGGCTCATCGAAGAAACCGTGCCGGTCCAGCGGATCTGGCTGGACACGGCTGAGGACAAGGAAACGCCAAGAACAGGCTTCGCCGGGGCTTCTGAAGATGAAATTCGGGACACGCTGACCTCAATTTTCGAAGCGCTCGTAAAATTCCGCGGCCTCGATCCGGCCGAAGCCCGGGAAAGGCTCGGCCGCACCCCGCCATTCGCCCTGCACGTCGACCTGATTTCTGCTCTAGAAGTGAAAGATACAGAATGATGCGCTCCAACCAAAAGGCTTTCGATTCAATCCTTTCAATGGCGCAGAATATGCTCCGCCTTGCCTCGGAGCGTGTACAGAGCGCGGTCACGCCAGAAATGATTGAAAAGGAACTGAAAAAGCTCGCCATCCTAATGGAGGAGGACTTCGCCCTCATCGATCGGGAAGCACTCCTTGATGAATTGATTCGTCGCTCAAGCCGCACCGTCGGCGAAAATGCCACCCTCTCAAGTGGAGAGGACCATGTTCCCTGGCTAGATGCCGAGCGAAAAAAAGGCTGGACCTATTGGCGGCGCTATTCCGAGTACATGGAGACTCTTATCCCGTGGACCGCCCTCGACGCGCTCGATGTTGCGACCGATGAGATTCTTTCCCAGCTCGAGGACCCGACCCGCGAAGGTGCATGGGATCGCCGCGGCTTGGTCGTCGGTCATGTCCAGTCAGGGAAGACAGGGAATTATACCGGCCTGATCTGCAAAGCTGCAGACGCCGGGTACAAAATTATTATCGTTCTCGCGGGTCTGCACAACAATCTGAGGGCGCAGACACAAATCCGACTTGATGAGGGATTTCTGGGTTTTGCGACCATCGCCGATGCCGAAGAGCTTCCGGCAGTCGGGGTAGGTCTGATCGATAAAGACACATCCGTTCGCCCGAACGCGGCAACCAACCGAAGCGAAAAGGGCGACTTTAATACAGCCGTCGCTGCCAAGATGAATATCAGCCCCGAACAGCGGCCTTGGCTATTCGTAGTCAAGAAAAACAAGACAGTCCTCGAGCGTCTGCTTCACTGGATCCGAAATCGGGTCGCCAATCATGTAGATCCGGCGACTGGTCGGAAGCTGGTCACCAATCTGCCGCTGCTCGTCATTGATGACGAATCCGATCATGGATCGGTGGACACAGGTGAGGACATCGTGGACGAGTTCGGCAATCCGGACCTCGAGCATCAACCAAAGACCATCAATAGGCTCATCCGTTCTGTCCTGCATCATTTCTCATCGAAGGCTTATGTAGGCTACACGGCGACACCATTTGCGAACATCTTCATCCATGATCGCGGGGCGACTCAGGAACACGGCCCCGACCTGTTCCCGGCGGCGTTCATTACCAACTTGGCCGCACCCTCGAACTACGTCGGACCGGGGCGCGTCTTCGGTTCGGCTTCAAGCACCCCAGGTGACCTTCCGCTTGTACGCCCATTATCTGATGAGGAGTTCCAGCCATGGATGCCTCCGCGCCACAAGAATGGATACCGGCCACATTGGGAGGGAGAAGAGCTTGTGCCGGACTCGCTCGCCGAAGCGATTCGTTCTTTTGTCTACGCTTGTGCGGTGCGGAAGCTCCGTCGGCAGGGCGCAAAGCACTCTTCGATGCTAATTCACGTCACTCGTTTCACCTCGGTCCAGAAGGTGGTTGTCAACCAGGTCTCAGAGTACCTGCGGGACCTGAAGGGGCGCTACACGCGAGGCATTGACCTTGCCGCTCTCGAAGCCGCTATGCGGACCGAATACGAAACGGTGTTCCTGCCTGGCATGCAGAAGATTCGCACGGCCCTCGTTGAGGGGGAAACGCTGGAGGACTTCGCCTGGAGCGACCTTCGAGCCATCTTGCCTGACGTTCTCTCCGACATTCGCGTGCGGGAAATAAACGGCACGGCGAAAGATGCGCTCGACTATGCCGAGAATGACGGCACCGGTCTCAAGGTGATTGCTATCGGCGGCGACAAGCTGGCGCGTGGACTAACACTTGAAGGTTTGTGCACGAGCTACTTCCTCCGAACCGCGCGCATGTATGACACCTTGATGCAGATGGGGCGCTGGTTCGGATATCGCGACGGCTACCTTGATGTCTGTCGATTGTACACCTCGAAGGAAATGGTGGAGTGGTTTGGCCACATCGCCGATGCCGCCGAAGAACTGCGCCAGGAATTCGACAATATGGTTGCGGCCGGTGCCACGCCTAAGCAGTTCGGTCTTCGCGTGAAATCCCATTCCGTGCTCACCGTCACCTCGCGGGCGAAGATGCGGAATGCACGTGCAATGCAACTGACCTACTCAGGCGATCTGCTGCAGACCATTGTGTTTCCGAACCGCAAGGATGACATATCGGCCAACTTTCAGGCCACCGATCGCTTCATCAACGGACTAGGTCCATCGTTGGATCTGAACCAGCAACACCACGTATCCGGAAGCCAAAGGTGGAACGGCCACCTCTGGAGAATTGTGCCCGCGTTGAGCGTCATCTCGTTCCTTCGAGAGTACCGGACCCATCCAGCCAGTTTCCGGATCATGAGTCCGCTGATCGCCGATTTCATCGAAGAAATGAACTATGATGGTGAGCTCACCAACTGGACGGTGGCGCTCATAGGAAAGGACACGGTGGCGCTCATAGGAAAGGACAGTGGCCCCGATGACCAGCATCGGACGGTTGGCGGCTGTTCCGTGAACATGCTCCAGCGCAAGCGTACGACTGAGCATGCAGATCGCTATTCGATCAAGACGCTGATATCGCCTCGCGACCAAACCATCGATTTGACCGAAGCAGAGTGGAAGGCTGCCCTCGAGCTCAGCCGAAAGACTTGGCGCAACGACACAGAACGGAACGAGACTAAGGATCCGCCGACCGAACCCCGGGGTCCGCAGATACGCCATATCCTCGGAGAAGGGATTGCCGAAGCCGATATTCCGCATCGTCGTGACCGCGGTCTGTTGATGCTCTATCTGCTCGATCCAGTCGGAGCTGGGGTTCCGGAGCTTGCGGATGCCTATCCCGTCGTCGCCTGGGCGATCAGCTTCCCGTCGAGTACCTCCGAGAGGCGGGTCTCCAACTCGAGGTACATCGCCAACAGCGTTCTTTGGGGAGGCCTTAATGAGTGGGTGGACTGAAGAAGGGCTTGCCCGAGCTTGGCGGGCACTCGCTCGCCAGGAGGCAACGGAGGATTGGCGGTTCGTTCACCTTACTCGAATGAGTACAGTCTCCGTCGAGGCGGGCTGCCAGTTTCCTTGGGGTCGGGAAGCGCTGATTGTTTCGTTTCCCGGGTCATTGCCGGTCAGTCCCGCGCGGCTGCCAGAAGGCAAGGGCTTCGATGTCATCTGCATAGATGGCCTAGCCGTCCTGGCCGGGCGAAAAGCCATCGCCCTTGTTCGACGGCAAGAGGGATCACCGGACATCTTTGCGGTCATGGTCGTCGATATACTCCGGATGCTCGAGGTTGTGGCAAGCGCGGCAAACCGCGACATAATGGAGGCCTTCCTTGAAAGGGTTCGGGAGTGGCAGGACTTCATGGCTCGGACCCACCGCCCGCTGTCGCCCGATGCGCAGATCGGGCTGTTCGGCGAGCTGTGGATGCTCAGACTGCTGGCGGACTCTTCGATGGGAGCTGGTGCTCTGGACTGCTGGCGCGGGCCATTGCGAGCGGCGCAAGACTTCCATCTTCTTGGCGGCGCCATCGAAGTGAAGAGCACAATGCGAACGGGGTCCTTTCTTGCGCGCATCAACAGCATCGATCAGCTTGACGGGGATCCGTCGCCGCTCTTTCTCTGTGCACTTCGCTTCGAGGAAAATACGGACGGAGACTCGCTCGTCCAGCTGGTGAGTACGCTTCGCAAGAGATTCGCGCAGGCGGGAATTCAGCGCGGTTTCGATGCCCTTCTGATGGTGATGGGTTATCTCGACGAACACGCGCCACTCTACGGTGGCACCCTGACGCTGAAGGAAGCGAGAGCCTTCCTCTCGGAAGGCGACATGCCGCGTCTTACCCGCGCCCTGCTGCCGCCCGCTGTGCGGTCAGCAACGTATGTTCTAGATCTGGACGCCCTACAAGTGCCGTCTTTCGGGCTTCCTGACATTCTCGATGCATATGGACTGAATTGACATGAGCCTTGAAGAGTTTCACCGGAATTTTCGCTCGGATCTTCACACTATAATTGCCGAGCGGGTTGAAGCTGATGAGGGGCCATTCCCTTCAGAACAGCTCGTATTTGCAGAAATGGTCATGGAGCATGTCGCTGCGTCAGGTCTCTGCGATCCTCCCATCGTTTGCCATTGGAACGGTAAAATCGGCAACGCGAAACTCCGCATCACAGGCTATTCGCTCAGTGCCGACGAAACGGCGCTTGATATGTTTCTTACACATTACTTCGGAACCGAGGAACTAACCGATCTCAGAGATGTAGATGCCATTGCAACCGCCAGTGAAGGTGTTCGGTTTCTCTTTCGGGCGGCGACGGGAAATCTTGAGGCGCGTATAGACCCAACACACCCTGTTCGAGACCTCGTCGCGACAATTCGTTCTCGGTGGGGCGAGCTCGATCGTCTTCGAGTATTTGTAATTACTGATGGGCGTACCAAGACCAAGCGCTTTGCGAACAAGGAAGTTCACCAGAAGATGGTGGCTGTTGAAGCGATGGACATGGAGCGCCTATTCCGTCACACCGAAGGCAAGCCGCGGGATGAACTCGCAGTAAGTTTTGTTCAAAGCATCGGACGCCCCTTGCCATGCGTCCATGTTCCCGACCCGGACTCAGATTATGAATATGCCTTGACCGCAATTCCAGGGCAGCTAATTCGGGACATGTATCTACGCTTTGGAAGTCGTCTACTCGAAGCTAACGTTCGAACTTTCCTTGGCACTAAACGGGCCGTTAACAAGGGCATCGTTGAAACGCTACGAAAGGAACCGGAACACTTTCTCGCTTTCAACAACGGCCTTGTCCTCGTCTGCGACGAGGCGGTTTTTGAACGAACCGACGAAGGCAGTTTGGGTCTTGCATTCCTTAGAGGGCTTCAGATCGTCAACGGTGGTCAGACCACCTCGACAATATACTTCGCCTCGCGGGACGATCGAGTCATCGACCTCAGCCATGTGATGGTCCCTGCAAAGATTATTATTCTCAAAGGATCGCAGGACGAGGCGCGTGAACGGTTGATCAGCAATGTTTCCCGTTATGCGAACAGCCAAACCGCGGTGAAGATGTCTGATCTGTCGGCAAACCGCCCCTTCCATATCCAGCTTGAAAAGCTGGCCAATGAGACTTGGTGCTCTGACGGCGTCACGCGATGGTTCTATGAGCGCGCAGCCGGGTCCTACAACGTGATGTTGCTAAGGGAAGGCACCACTCCTGCGAAGCGCCGCAAGCTCAAGGAGATGATTCCGCCAAAACGGAAGCTCACCAAGAACGACATCGCGAAGTATCATGAAGCGTGGCGAGGTAAACCAACCCAAGTGGCAATGGCGGGCGAGAAAAACTTCGCCAGGTTCATGGATGCGCTCGATGCGGATCCGACTATCATCCCGAACCCCCTTGATGCGCGCTGGTATCGCGCGATGATTGCTAAAGTAATCCTGTTTAAGGCAATCGAGAGCATGATCAAAACAAAGGAGGCGAAGGAGATCTTCCGCCAGGGTTGGGTCAACATCGCCACATATGTCGTCTCGGTGGTATCGGACCGGATTGGTGAAAGATTGGATCTGGAACAAATCTGGACGACACAAGGGATTTCTGCCGGACTGCGTGATCTGTTCTGGGGCTGGGCAGTTGTTGTGAATTCCGAGTTCAATAGGATCGCCCCGGGACAGCAGTTTTCAGAGGTGGCCAAGCGCATCGACACATGGGCGAAGGTGCGATCGGCGGATTTTTGTGAGCCCGACAGAAAAATTTCCGAAATCAAGAACTCGGCCAAATCTCAAAACTCACCGATATAATTGTTAGTAGATTGCTTTTTAATAGTAGAACAAATCTTGTCCAGAGTAAGTGCCGGATCAGGATTACAGCGAAGCTGACATTCCCAAATCACAGCTACCCGCCATCCACTTGCCTGAAGCTTCGCCTGTACCCGAGCGTCACGCGCACGGTTGCCAACTATTTTTTGACGCCAGAACTCTGACCTGGTTTTAGGCCATCTGAAGAGTTGACAGGCCTCTGAGTCCTCTGCGCCGTGTCCGTGCCAGAAGCAACCATGGACAAAGAGTGCCACCCTATAGCGCGGCAGCACGAGGTCAGGCGTGCCCGGCAAGTCCCGTCGGTGAAGGCGAAACCTGAGGCCGCGGGCATGCAGCCCCTTCCGTACCAGTTGCTCAGGCTTAGTGTTCCTGCTGCGAATACGCGACATAGTCCGTCGACGATGCGCCGGGATTTCGTCATCCGCTTCTAACATCATCTGCCAGGAGGAAGCAGGGGCCAGGCAGACTCAGTAGCGTCGGCCTTAGGAATCGATCGGGTGACACGCGTGAGGGGTGTGACAATCACTTCAGCCACTGCTCGGGCCAAAAGGGGAGGGATCGCATTTCCGATCTGCCGGAACACGCTGTTCATAGCGCCCGCAAACAAGAACCCGTCCGGGAAGGATTGAAGGCGCGCCGCTTCTCGGACGCTAATTGTTCGCGCTTGGCTGCTATCGTAATGGATGTGTGTGTAGCTGTCCTTTCCCAGATGCGCCAGCAGAGTACGCGATGGCTGGTCTGCTTCCATCTTTCGCCATTTATTGGGGAATTTATTTGGGTCGTACGGCGGTACATACTTTACGCGGAGTTCGTGCCAAGCAGGACTATCGCGGTCGAAAGCCCCTCCCGAGGCTTGGGCCTCATTCAAAGCGCGTTCGAACATGGCCTCAGCCTTTGCGCGCGCCTGCGGATACTGGTCACCAGGGGTCAGTTCAGCGAACAGCTTATAGTCACGTGGGAGAAAGCGAATAACATGATCCAATACAGTCCCATTTGATTCGAAGTCGGGCCACGAACGCATCAACGTGGCATATGCCGATAGTTTCGCCGGTGGGGGGGAGGGCAACGGTTGGTTCATGCGTCTTGCTCCGCGCCTCAACAGCCCGGAGATCATTTCAGCGCGCGCATCAATGATTGGAAAATCGGCCAAGGCCTCAATAGCGGTGACAGCAGGCGGCAACCCAGGGTCGGCATCCGCGGGAGGGTGCCAGAAATCCGGTCCATCAAACAGATCGCGGTTGTTGATCAGCTTCAACGCCACCGAACGCGAACTTAGGTAGCCACCAGGGGGCTCAGCAAACCGAATCGGTTCTGGAAACTGGACTGCCGCTCCGACTGCGCGATGAAGAGCTATAAGGATGACCCGATCTCGATACTGCGGCACGCCGTAGTGAACGGCGTTTAGCAATGTGTATCCGCAGACATATCCTCTGTCGGTTAACACCTCGCACATTTCGTCGGCGATGTTGCGTCCACCGTAGTTCAGCATGTCGGGGACATTTTCCAGAACCACTGCTAGTGGCAGGCAGGCCTCGACGAAATCGAGGTAGTGCAGATAGAGACCTGCTCGCGGGTCATTGCGAAAAGCCTGATGATCGGCGTGGACCTCTCGGAGCTTTGAGCGGCCAACGCGGGTGAATGCTTGGCACGGTGGTCCGCCAATCAATATGTCAAATGCGCTCGCGACCTTTCCGAGCCCCAATTCTTTGGCAAGGTCTTTTGGATCTGTCGCGGTGATGTCACGCGGGCGAGCATGCTTTGGGTCACTCTCGTGAAAATTCGCTGCATGGCTGGCGGCAGCCAGAGGGTCAAGTTCCACCGCGGCAGAGATTGTGCAGGCAGCCGTCTGAAAACCCAGCGAGAAACCGCCACAGCCTGAGAATAAATCGAGAACCCTCGGCGATCCGCCAGCCCGGATCCGATTTAGTTTGGCGGTAAGGACCGGGGCGTTCTGCTGCTCCGGACCACGATCGTATGAAGTGGATCTTGGGTTGCGTTTCTGCATTCGATGTAATTTGAGGTAACTGATGCGTTGCGGCAGACATTACCAGGTTCACCGCTGAAAGCCAGGCTACAGTAATTTACTGCGAAGAGCTTGGCTGCCAACCCCTCGACTACGCGCTGGTCTAGATCGTTCACGATGCCCAGCATCATGGCGTCGAGGTCCGGCCGGTCTGCGTCAACGCCTCCCCCGTTGCCCTTGTTCGCGGCAACCGCGGGAGGCATCCTCGAGGCCATCGAGTTGACTGTCATGCTGCGCCCAACTACCGCTGGCGGCGAGGTGGTCGAGGACCACGGACACATTGCGAAATCATCCGCTCATCTTCCTTCGCGGGACCTGCGAAGTCGCGACGTCGGCACCTGTGCTGAAGTAAACCACTCCTGATCGGCCCCCATTAGGTGGTCCTTTTTGGGCTCTGACGCAATCTCGGTGCACCTCGCTCAGTCCGCGCCGAGAAGGCGAGCGCGAAGCAGGTCGAGGTGTGCTCGGCCGTACATCTGCCGCTTGACGAGTTTGAGCTTGGTGATCTGGCCTTCCGTTTGGCCGTTGGACCAGGGCTCTTCGATAGCGGCAGCAATAGCTTTTTTGTCGGCGGCGACGCCTCTGCCGAAGCTGCCTATCGGGCTTCGCAGCGCGTCATCGATCCACCCGTCCAGATCGGCCACGTCGCCTTGGCGCATCATACGATGGAAACGGTCGATGAGACCTCGCGCGCGCACCAGTGCAGGGACGACGTTCTCGGCAGCGGCGACGATGGCAAGGTCGCCGCGCGACAGGCGATCGCGTGCAAAGGTCAACATCCGGGCCAGAGCTCGCGCACTCGGCGCTCGGCGCGGCGCAACGGCCGCGTCATCTCGCCGGCGCCGTGTCGCCCACTCGCTGACCACCCGAAGCGAACCTGAAAAGCCGTGTGCCCGCAGCCGGCGCCACAGCTCCGTGCCGTTGTGGCAGCCGGCCTCCCATGCCGCGCTAAGCCAGCCGAGATGCGGCTACAGCGAGTTGGCCCGAGGCCGGAACGACTCGGTCCGGCCGCCACGGACGACACATCGCACCACATTGCGTGCGCGACCGGTGCGCCGGACGATCTCCTTGATCGGGATGCCTTCGCCGAATAGCTGCAGCACGGCAGCATCGGCTTCGGCCCGCTGGCGCCAACCTTCATATTGAAGGCGCTCCGCCGCGGTCAGCAGCGCCGGGTCGACCGGGCCCTGGCCAAGCGCCTTGCGGACTTCGCTCATCGACTGTCGCACCACGGTAAGGAAGGCCGCGCTAGCATTCTCCATCAGGTGCCATCGATCCGCCACTTGGCGCGCCCCGGGCAGGCCGTTCGTCGCCGCCGCGCCGTAGCCGGCGCCACGGTCGCGGGCGACGTATTCGATTGACGGCCGAGCGCTCAGCCAGGCCTGCACCGTCGCCACCTCGCGGTCGGGCAGAAGGTCGATGATCCGCCGCCGTTCCAGGTCGCACACCACGGTGCCGTAGCGCTGACCCTTGCGCCAGGCCCAGTCATCAATGCCGATCACCCTCGGTGCTGCCTGTTTTGGTACCACGCGCCCGCGCACGACGCGCAGCAGCGTGTCGTTGCTCACGGGCAGGAGCAGGCGTGCTGCCGTTCTCTGACCTGGCCGGCCGCCAAGCGCGATGCCAATGTGGTACACAATCCTATCCAGCCGCTCGGTGCGGCGCGCGAACGGTCGGCTGATGCGCCGATCGAGACGCTCGGCGAAGATATTCTGTGCACAGTCTGTCCAAGTGCAGCGGAACCGCCGGACTTGAACGCGAAGACGAACCCGAAGGCCATGGGCCGGCAAATCACTGAGAACGCGCTCGTAGCGGCTGTGAACGGACCTCGAATGACTGCCGCAGCGCGGGCACGCCGCCGCCGCCGCGGGCGCCCGGGCAATCACCAGGATCTCCTTGGTCCCCGCCTCAAGTCGCTCCATCACCAGCCCCGCAGGCACGATGGCGGTGGCACGCAAGTACTTCGACATCTGGTTGCACCTCCCTCATAAAGCGCAACATCTAGCGTCGAAATGCATCAAGATTGAGTCAGAGCCCTTTTTGCATGCCGAAACACAAGTAACATCGCACATGTCTCATGCTCGGGCACAATGGCGAAAACGTTTCCAAATTACTGGTCCTGGGCGTTATCCGATAGTTCGAAAAACGTCAGCGATTGGAAAGGCGCAACCGCTTCAATCGTGATCCTTCCCGCCACGACACAGGGCGCATACTCTGACAACCGATTCGAATCGCAGCCAAGACTTGCACGTCGTTTCGTTTGTGAGCAACCGTGGACCGGGACAATCAATCACTGCGATCGTGGCGCGAGGCGCAGGACCTCAAAGACCAACTGCTTCACCGTGCCAGCATCGGAGACTTAAGCGACGTCCAAGCCGATGCAGAGGCTGAGAGGCTTGGGCTTGGGCGATTGTCGCGCGAACCCGGTTCCGATGAGTTCCGCGCCGAAGACCAGTCGCATTGGACGCTGCCGATGGCGATCGCCTGGGTCGCATATTTATGCTTAGACGACGTGCGTGAGTGGTCGGCGCCCTACCGAGCCGAGTGTT
>CAMCUA010000042.1 GCA_945878455.1 Asaia bogorensis
ACGGAAGCTTCGATGATGGTGAAGCGGACGATGCCGGTCATGCCGCCGGCGGTCAGGCGATCCCGGGCCCAGCGCCGCAGCGCCGTGTCCGGTGCGGCCGGAACCTGATGCTCGATATGGGGTGCGATCATCGGCGGGGCATATTCGGACGTCACCTCGATCCGCGCCCCATCGAGCTTGAAGGCTGGCAAGTGGGTAAAGGTCAGTTCGAGCAAGGACTGCCGTTGCGGCTGTGTCTCGCAACCGGCAAGAGCTCCAGCGCAAATCATGACGATGGCAATGAAGACAGAACGAATCGGCTGCATGGTGGCATCATGTCATGCTGCAGAGCGGCATTTCAAGCCACCGTGCGGCCAGCCGGCGCTAAACTATCCACCCTTTAGGGGGATTCGGCGTATACGGCATCCATTTGAGCGTCGTTGAAGACATAGTCCGACTTGCAGAACTCGCAGGTGACCGTGACTAGGCCGTCGTCCGACATCTCAGCGATCTCCCGGCGTGGGATCATACGCAGCGTATCCGTGACCTTCTGACGCGAGCAACGGCACTCGCGGACAAGGCGTTTGGGCGGGTGTACGCGCAAGCCTTCCTGATGGAATAACCGGTAAAGGATATCGGTTGGCGCCAGACTGGGATCGAGCATTTCGCCGGTCGACAAAGTGCTCATCAGGATGACGGCACGCCGCCAGGCCTCGTCCTCGTCTTCATCACGGCCATGCGATTCAGCCGAGCCTGAAGGACTGTCGGTCGGCAGATGTTGCAGCATGAGCGCGCCACCGCGCGCACCGGTGGCGACGCCGGATGCATCGGCGCGTGCCTCGGCGAACAGCATGAAGGCGGTTTCCAGCTGTTCCGAGCGGCGAAAATAGTTGTGGGCGCAATCGGCCAATGTCGCGCCAGTGAGTTCGGTGATGCCCTGGTAGCGCTCCGTATCCGGTCCCTGATCGACGGTAAAGGCCATGTGACCGGCGCCGAGAAGGCGCGGCACCGGACTATGCGAAGCGCGGGTGGCGTTGTTCAGTTTGGTTGCGTCGAAACGCGCATATCCGCGCAGGCCGCCGCCGCTGGTGACATCGGTGACCATGGTTGGCACCGGTCCGTCACCACGGGTCTGCAAGGTAAAGATGCCATCGTATTTCAGCCCGCTGGCCAGTGCCGAAGCCATCGTGATGCTTTCGGCGAGCAAGGCTGCGACCTCGGCCGGATAGCCATGTGGGGCAAGGATGGAATCGAGCACGCCGCCCAGGCGCACAAAGCGGCCGCGAACGCGCGCCGTTTCCAACTGAAAGGGCTGCACGACATCGTCACGCACGACGGCGAGCGGTCCCGGGCCTGCCGTGCGGGGCGCTGAAGGATCTATGGGTGACATGCTTAATTCTCTGATCGGGACGTGCGGTGACGGGACCCTGCCGCCGCAATGGTAAGGGACGGAACCAGCGGAACCAACCCCTGCCGGTTCAGCCCACGCACCAGGCGAGGATGCCTTTCTGCGCATGTAGGCGGTTTTCCGCCTCGTCCCAGACGACCGACTGCGGGCCGTCGATCACCTCGGCGCTGACTTCGTCGCCGCGATGGGCCGGCAGACAGTGCATGAACACGGCATCGGCCTTGGCGCGCGCCATCAGGCCGGCATCCACCCGATAGGGGCCGAGCAGATTGTGCCGGTTGCCTTTGTCCTGTCCCATAGAAACCCAGGTATCGGTCACCACCAGATCGGCATCGACAACAGCTGCCGCGGGGTTGGCGATCACCGCGACGTCGGCGCCTTCGTGGCGGGCCCAATCGAGCGCGGCCGGGCGGGGACGCAAGGGTTCGGGACAGGCCAGACGCAACCGGAAGCCAAATCGGGCAGCGGCGTGAATCCAGGTGGTCGCAACATTGTTGCCATCGCCGATCCAGGCCACCGTGCGGCCTTCGATGCAACCACGATGCTCCTCGTAGGTCATGACATCAGCCATCAGCTGACACGGATGGGTTTCGTCGGTCAGCCCATTGATCACCGGCACGGTGGCCGCTGCTGCCAATTCGTTCATGCGCCCGACGTCCTTGGTGCGGATCATGATGGCATCGACATAACGCGACAAAACCCGCGCGGTGTCGGCGATGGTCTCGCCCCGTCCGAGCTGCGAGTCAGCCTCGCCAAGCACGACCACATGGCCGCCCAGCTGCCGCATGCCGACTTCGAAGGAAACGCGGGTGCGGGTGGACGGCTTCTCGAAGATCATCGCCAGCGACTTGCCAGACAGCGGTTGTGGATTGTCCGCCCGCCCGGCTTTGAAGGCGACGCCCATGGCCAGGATGCGGCGTAGAGTTGCCCTGTCGAAGCGGTTAAGGTCGAGAAAGTGCCGGGGGGCGCTCATTGCCTAGCTCTTGCCCTTGGCAAGCTCCTCACAGACGGCGTTGAGGTGGCCCATCGCTTCGTCGACGTGGGTCTTATCGATGGTCAGGGGCGGCAGCAGGCGCACGACGTTGTCGGCCGCCGGTACGGCCAGCATGCGCCGCTTCATCAGCGCGTTGACGAAATCGCTGTTCGGCCCGACGCACTTCAGTCCGATCATCAGGCCGGCGCCGCGCACGTCCTCGATGACGCTGGGGTAAGCCTTGCGCAGACTGCCAAGCTGCTTCCAAAGCGTGTCGGCGATGGACCGCACGCTGTCGAGGAAGCCCTTGGCCAGCACGATGTCGAGCACCGCATTGCCCGCCGCCATGGCGAGAAAGTTGCCGCCGAAGGTGGTGCCGTGACTGCCCGGGGTCAGGGCAGCGGCGGCGTGCGCCTTGGCGATGCAGGCACCAATTGGGAAACCGCCGCCCAGGCCCTTGGCCAGCGCGGCGATATCGGGCTCAACGCCGGCCCACTCGCAGCCGAGGAACTTGCCGGTGCGCCCGACGCCGGTCTGGATCTCGTCGAACATCAACAACAGGCCGAATTCGTCGGCAAGCGCGCGCAGGCCGCGCAGGAATGCCGGATCGGCGGGAATGATGCCGCCTTCGCCGAGGATCGGCTCGACCAGGATGCCGGCGGTTTGATTGCCAACCGCGGCGCGGGCCTCATTGAGGTTGCCGTAAGCGATGTAATCGAAGCCGTCGACGACGGGTGCAAATCCGACCTTCGGTTTCTCCTGTCCACCGGCGGAGATGGTGCCCAACGTCCGGCCATGAAAGGAACCGAGGCAGGTGATCACCCGATAGCGATCGGGCTTGCCGGTGTCGTCCATATACTTGCGGATCATCTTCAGGCCGCATTCGATGGCCTCGGCACCCGAATTGCAGAACAACACCTGGTCGGCGAAGGTCGCATCGATCAGCCGCTGCGCCATGCGCTCGCCAATCCGCGTGTTGTAGAGATTGGAGGTGTGCCAAAGGCGCTCGACCTGGGCCTTCAGCTCGGTGACCAAATGCGGGTGGCAGTGGCCGAGCGACACCACGGCGATGCCGCCGCCGAAATCCAAATAGCGTTCGCCCTCGGCGGTGAAAAGGTAAGCTCCCTCGCCGCGCTCGAAGGCGACGTCATAACGGCCGTAATTGGACATCAGTGCAGCCACATCTTCCTCCTCAGGCGCTTCCGGCGCCTCCACATCGTCGTCATTTCGAGCGGCAAAAGGAATAGGGGTGGCGCAAGGCGCCACCCCGGTTCACCGAAGCGGAGGAATATCCGCGCCCGCGCCGACCTTGTCAACGCCAGCAACGGGAGAAATCAAGGCCCCGGCGCCCGATGTGGCGGTCTTGCGCGGGGTCCGAAGGCACCGCGCCATGTCCCCGATAGGGATGATCGGGCGACGCCATGGCCGCAACCGTGCCATGATCGGCACATGGAGAAAGCACCGAAGACGCCGCCGAAGCCGCGCAAGGCGACGGCCAAATACTTGGAAAACAAGGCGCTGCACTATCTGGCGCGCTTTGCCAGTTCGCGCGCCAATCTGCACCGGGTACTGATGCGCGCCGTGCTGCGTTCCGCCCGCCTGCATGGGACGGATGCCGAAGAGGGCGCGCGCCACGTCGATGCCTTGCTCGACCGCTTCGTTCGCTCCGGATTGATAGACGATGCGGTTTATGCCGCGGGCCGGGCCAGCAGCCTGCGTGAACGGGGCCTGGCCGGCCGCACCATCCAGCTGCGCTTGCGTCAAAAAGGCGTCGCCGCTGACATCGCCGAAGCTGCCCTCGGCGATGTCGATAGCCGTGCCACCGGTAACGCGGAGCTAGCCGCTGCCGCGGCCTATGCGCGCCGCCGCCACCTCGGGCCTTTCCGCCCGGCCGCCCAACAAGCGATACATCGGGATCGCGACCTTGCTGCGATGGCGCGCGCCGGTTTCGGTTATGCCCTGGCCCGCACCGTGGTGGAGGCTAATAGCCCTGAATCCCTCGATGCTATGGTTGCCGACGACGGCTAGCGCCGGCTCGTCGAGACCCTTGCAACCAAGGCCGGGCCAGGAAGATGATCGACGCCATCGCGGCGCCTCGGCCCTGCGAGACTAAAAAGGACGAGACCCAAGAGGGAAGGAACCGCAACCATGACCGTCACCATTTATCACAACCCGCGTTGCAGCAAATCGCGCCAGGCTCTGGCGCTGATCGAGGGACGCGGCATTACGCCCCGGATTGTCGAATACCTGAAGACCCCGCCGACAGTGCAAGAACTGACCGCCATCCTGAAAAAGATGGGCTGCAAGCCGGCCGATATCCTGCGCGCCAAGGATGCCAAGGAAGCCGGGATCGATCCGACCGGCATGAACGACGCAGCCCTGATCGCGAAGATTGTCGCAAACCCGATTGTCATCGAACGCCCCATCGTCGTGTCGGGCAACAAGGCGGCGCTGGGCAGACCGCCGGAGGCTGTGCTCGACATTCTCTCGTCATAAGCCCTGCCTAATATGGGCGGAGAGAGTTCCTATGTGAGCCATCCCATCCGCTGCCGCTATCGATCGCCGCGCTGGGCTTGCAGTCCATAGGGCCTACCCGCAATATGCAGGGCGTGTGCTTAAGGAAAAGAGGCGCTCGGTGAGTGACATTGTGACGGGCAATCGGACGGACGTGGATACGCTGGCCGATGCCCCCCTGGCTCCCGTAGTGGCGCTGCGCGATGACGGCGATGCTGGCGAACGGGAAGCCCTGCGAACCTTCATCGAAGCCTCCCGCCTGCACCGCCGTGGCCAGTTGGAAGCCGCGGTCGCCGGCTATACTCGCACCCTGTCCGTCTCGCCCCGGCATGCCGACGCCTATAACAATCTGGGCGTTGCCATGCGCAGCTTGGGGCGGCTCGAGGCGGCAGTGGCATGCTACCGCCGCTCGTTGGCCATTCGTCCCGACGATGCCGGTATCCATTCCAATCTGGGCAATGCGCTGCGCGAACTCGGGCGCTATAGCCGGGCCGCCGTTTCCCATCAGCAGGCTGTGACCCTGGCACCGCAATCGCCGGTGGCTGTCTTCAATCTAGGTCTGGTACTGCGCGACCTCGGTCATCTCGACGAGGCCATCGGCTGTTTCGAACGGGCGCTGGCTATTCGCCCCGACTATGTCGATTGCCGCTGGGAACGGGCACTGACTTTTTTACAGAAGGGCGACTTCCAGCGCGGATTTCAGGACTATGCCTGGCGCAGCGCTTTGCGCTGCAGCCTGCGCAGACCGCTTGAGCAACCGGTCTGGGAGGGCGACGACCTGGCTGGCCGCCGCCTGTTGATTCACCTCGACCAAGGCTATGCCGACATGGTGCAGTTCGCGCGCTATCTGCCCTTGGCGGCAGCGCGCGGTGGCTCGGTCATTGTCGAATGTCCGGATGATTTATACCGTCTGTTTTCGACAGTACCGGGCGTCGATTCGGTGGTGACGACCGGACAGACATTGCCGGATTTCGATGTACAGGCACCATTGGCGACCTTGCCGGTGTTGTTCGGCACCCGTTTGGATACGATCCCGGACCGCATCCCCTATATGTCGGTACCGCAATTGCCGAAACACGGCCTGACGCGGGACGACACCGGCAACCTAAAGGTGGGCATCGCCTGGTCGGGCAATGCGGCACATCTGGATAGCCCGTCGGCAACCTGCCCGCTTCAGCAGTTCGTTGACCTCACCGAATGGCGCGGTGTCAGCTTTTACAGCCTGCAGTCCGGACGGGCATCCGGCGAGCGGCGCAGCCGCGCCTGCGATGCCTTGATCCACGATGTCGGCGGCACCGACGGCGATTTCGCCGACTTGGCCGCCGTCGTCAGCGAGATGGATCTGGTGATCTCGGTCGATTCGACCGTGGCGCATCTGGCCGGGGCGCTGGGGCGGCCGGTGTGGGTTCTCTTGCCCTTCGTCAGCGACTGGCGCTGGATGACCGAACGCGAGGATAGTCCCTGGTATCCATCCATGTGCCTATTCCGCCAGGAACGTCATGGCGACTGGGACAGCACCTTCGCCCGCATCCGAGAAGCCCTCGATGAGGCCCGCCGGGTAACCGCGTCGCATCGCAAGGCGAGTTGACGGTCCCGACCGTCCATCAGAATCGTCGGCCATCAGAATCGATAACCGTACCTCACGCCGATCGTTTCCAGCCCTTCGTTTGGGTCGCACAACTTCGCGTTGGAGATGTGGGAGAAGTGGGCCATCACCGAATGCTGCTCGGTAAATCGCCAGCCGAGATCGAGGCCCTCGCGGAACAAGACGCTGCAACCCAAGTCCTTCTTGTCCGTTAGATTGACGGTCTTCTCGCCGTTGTGGGCCGACGCTCCCCAAAAGAAACTGACGTAAGCTTGTTCCCAAAAATCCCATTCCCAAGTCAGGCCAAGATAGCCCTGGCTGGTATCGCCCGAGGTATTGATTGTGGCGCCGACGGTCGGGCGGGGCGACCAGATCAATTCCATGAAACGCGGGGAGCCAAAGAGAATTTCCACATTAACGTCGACGCCGTCCTCCTTCTGACGGCTGAAGGGGCCGACGTCGTGGGCCAGCAGGCCGCCGCGCAGCTCGGAGAAGATGTGCCAACGCTCCGCGTCCTTGGCGTCAGGTGTGGCTCGCGCTGGCACGGCCGGGCGCGACGTTGCCTGCGCTACGGATGATGGCGGACGGACGGCTGTTGGCCCCGTTGGCAGGCCGGGCGGCGCTGTTGCCGCCACGATGGGCGGTCGTGGTGGATCGGGCTGGGAAACGGCAGGCGACGGCGCTGCTGGCCTGGCCAGCGATGGCGGCGGCGGTGTGGCGCTGGGCTGGAAGGGGCGATCGAACGGGTGGGGTTCGCTCAGAAATCGGCTCATGTCGTAACTGGCGCCGCTGGTCGCGGCAGAGGCGGACCGCGATTCTTGGGTGACGCTTAGGGCAAGAATGGAAATGGCCACACTGGGCCACAGGTCGATTGACGCCATGACGGTCCCCTTCCCCAGATGTTGTACGACATCCTTAGCTTGCTTGTAGCGGCCGCCGACGGCGCTTGTCCAGTCAGCCGCGGTGGCCGCCGGCATTGACCTGAGGCGCTGGTGCAGAGCAAGATTCAATTGCGGGGCAGGGCAAGGGAGTCGCAGCGGTTGGCAGAAACTTCGCGCGGCATGGCGAAGCGCGGCGAACGGAAATTCGCCGACGGCGAGACCATCTTTCGCGAGGAAGACCTGTGCGATGCCGCCTATGCGCTGATCGACGGTAATGTCGAACTGATTAAAATGGGCCCCGCCGGGCCTGTGATCCTGGCGATTCTACGCCCTGGCGAGATGTTCGGCGAAATGGGGATCATCGACGGCAGTGCCCGCAGCGCCACGGCCCGAGCCATCGGTGAAGTCACCGTGCGGGTCATTCCGGCGCGGGAATTCCTGCGCACGCTGCACGAGGAGCCCGAGGCAGCGCTATCCGTTGTTGGCTATCTGATCGAACGCCTGCGCGGCGCCAATAACCTGCTTGTCCAAGGTGGCCAAGGGCGGGACATCGAGCGCGCCGACCTAGCTGGTGGTGCCGGTGCCGCCAAGGCGCGCCCACAGGGCGTCATCGATCGTTTGGTGGCGCTGTCAAAGGAACCGCGCCGCGAGACGCTGCAGATTCGCCTTGCCGCATTGCCTGGCGATGCGGATGGCCGTCGCGGCAAACGCCTGCTGGCCGCTTTTTCCGGCATATCGGGAGTGAAGGCACGGGCGCTGCGCGAGACCGTTTTGCCGGATGCCTCCGCTGATGTCATCCAACAGAGCCTGCATACGGCCGCCGCCGGGCGGCGGCTGTTGGTCGAGCGCAACGCCGACTTGTTGATCTGGGGCGAATTCGATGAGTCAGGTGGTTTCTATTCGCTACGTTTCCTCAGCCGCCAGGCAGAGGACGAAGACCGCATCGGCTGGTTCGGCAACATGCTGCGCCTCACCCTGCCAGGCGACTTTTCAACTCTGCTGGATATCGTTCCGGCGGCGACGGCTGTGGCTGCCGTGCTGCCCATGAGCGAGGGCAAGGCGATGACCCTGCGTCTGGCTCAGCCGTCGGCCTTGGAAGCGGTGATGGCCCTGCCGGCTGAGGCCGGCGCCGACCTGACTCGAACGGAACGCGCTTCGCTGCATGCCTGCCTCGGCAACGTCGCCGCCGCCGCCGCGCTACGCACGGGCAACGATGCCTTGCGCACGGCGGCGGATCATTACAAGGCGGCGCTCGACGGCCTGACGCGCAAGGATACACCCTTCGATTGGGCCATCGTTCAGCGCAACCGGGCCATGGCATTGCATCAACTGGGAGAGCGTGAAGGCCTGTCGGAAGCGTTGGACGGTGCCATCGACGGCTATCGGGCGGCGCTTCAGGTCTTCTCGCGCGAAGCCTTTCCCCGGCTGTGGGCGGGCATGCAGAATCGATTGGGCATGGCGCTTAACCGGCTGGACCTGAAGTCGGGCGATGTCGAACTGGTCAAGCACGCCCTCTCCGCCTTTCAGGCGGCATTGCAGGTCTATACCCGCGCCGAGACGCCGCTGCGCTGGGCCGAGGTGATGAACAACATCGGCCAATCCCTGCAGATGCTGGGCGGCGAAGCGCGTAGTGTCGAAGCGCTGGAGCGCGCGGTCGAGTCCTGTAAGGCGGCGATCGAGGTGCGGACCCGTGATCAGGTGCCGCTGTTATGGGCGGCGAGCCAAAACAGTCTGGGCTCGGCGCTATTTCTCTTGGGCAAGCTGACGCGCGACGTCGGACATCTTGAAGCCTCGGCCGCCGCCTTTCGCGGTGCCGGCGACGTCTATGCCGGGCAGGGTGCGGGTCGCATGGTCTCCGTCACCGCGCGCAATCTGGCCCATGCGGAACGTTTGATCGATTCGCTGGCCCCGCGCGGCGTGCCCAAGCTGTGGTGGGAAGATACAGGACCGCGATCGACGTAAGCGGCTTGCCTCGTTATTCCGCGGCGTTGCGATAAGCCTCGACCGGTGGACAGGTGCAAACCAGGTGTCGGTCACCGAAAACGTTATCGACGCGGCCGACGGGCGACCAGTATTTGGCCTCACGCAAGGAAGCCACCGGATAGGCGGCCACCGTTCGGGAATAGGGATGGGACCAATCGTCGGCGGTGACCACGGCGGCCGTGTGCGGCGCGTTGCGCAAGGGATTGTCGTCGCGCGGCCATTCGCCCCGGGCGACCTTGCGGGCTTCCTCGCGGATGGCGATCATGGCATCGCAAAAGCGGTCCAACTCTTCCCGGCTTTCCGATTCCGTCGGTTCGATCATCAAGGTGCCGGCCACCGGCCACGACATGGTCGGGGCGTGGAAGCCATAGTCAATCAGGCGCTTGGCGATATCCTCGACGCCGATATCGCACTCGTCCTTCAATGGGCGGGTATCGATGATGCACTCGTGCGCCACCAGGCCGCCGGCGCCGGTATAGAGCACCTTGTAGTGGCTCGACAGTCGCCGTGCGACGTAGTTGGCATTGAGGATGGCAACCTGGGTCGCCCGCTTCAATCCCGCGCCACCCATCAAAGCGATGTAGGCCCAGGAAATCGGCAGAATGCTGGCCGAACCCCAAGGCGCCGCGGAGATGGGACCGTAGCCGGTGTCCGGTCCCGCCGCGGTGACCAGAGGATGGTTGGGTAGGAACGCCACGAGATGGGGCGCCACGCCGATCGGCCCAACACCCGGGCCGCCGCCGCCGTGGGGAATGCAGAAGGTCTTATGCAGATTGAGATGGCAGACGTCGGCGCCGAACGCGCCCGGCCGACAGATGCCGACCATGGCGTTGAAGTTCGCGCCGTCGAGATAAACCTGCCCGCCCTGGTCGTGCACGATGCGGCAGATATCGCGGATGCCAGGTTCGAAAACCCCGTGCGTTGAAGGATAGGTGACCATCAAGGCGCCGAGATCGGCGGCATGAGCCCGGGCCTTGGCCTCAAGGTCGGCGATGTCGATATTGCCGCTCTGATCGCAATCGACAATGACCACCTGGAAATTGGCGAGCACGGCACTGGCCGGATTGGTGCCATGGGCCGAGGATGGAATCAGGCAGATGTTGCGATGTGCTTCACCGCGGCTTTCGTGATAGGCGCGGATGGTCAGCAGGCCAGCATATTCCCCCTGCGATCCGGCATTGGGCTGCAACGACACGGCGGCAAAGCCGGTCAGGCGCGCCAGCTTATCGGCAAGATCGTCGATCAGGGCCCGATAGCCCATCGCCTGATCGAGCGGTGCGAATGGATGCAGGCGCCCGAATTCCGGCCAGGTGACAGGGATCATCTCGGTCGTGGCATTCAGCTTCATGGTGCACGAACCGAGCGGGATCATCGCTCGGTCGAGCGCCAAATCGCGATCCGACAGCTTGCGTAGGTAGCGCAGCATGCCGGTCTCCGATTGATGGCCCTGGAACACCGGATGGCTAAGGATGGCGTCGGTACGGCGCAATCCGGCCGGAAAAACGTCGGCGGCATTGGCATCGAGTTCGGCGATATTCAGTCCGGGAGCGGACTTGCCCGATACGACGGACCAAACCGCGACGACGTCGTCGCGCGTCGTGGTTTCGTCGAAGGCGATGCCGACGCGCTGTTCGCTATCGCAGCGGCGCAGGTTGATGCCCGCATCGACAGCCCGGCGATGGACGGCTTCGGCATCCGCGACGGCGACGGTCAGCGTATCGAAGAAGCTGTCGTTGACGATGCCGATGCCCAGCCGCCGCAACCCCTCAGCCAAAATGGCGGTCAACCGGTGAACCCGTTGGGCGATGGCACGAAGGCCATCGGCGCCATGGTACATGGCGTAGAAAGCGGCGATGTTGGCGAGCAGGACCTGGGCGGTACAAATGTTGCTGGTCGCCTTCTCGCGGCGGATATGCTGTTCGCGCGTCTGCAACGCCATGCGCAGGGCCGGCCGGCCCTGGGCGTCGACGGACACGCCGATCAACCGGCCTGGCATCGAACGCTTGAAAGCGTCGCGTGTCGCGAAAAACGCGGCGTGCGGGCCGCCATATCCCATCGGCACGCCGAAACGCTGGGCGCTGCCGACGACGATGTCGGCGCCCCACGATCCAGGCGAGGCCAGCAAGACCAGGGCCAGGGGATCGGCGGCGACTGTCAGCAGCCCGCCTGCTGCATGGATGCGCTCGGCCAGTTGCCTGCGGTCGCGCACGTGGCCTTCGGTTCCCGGGTATTGGACGATGACGCCAAAGACCTCGGCGGGCCGCAGATCGCGCTCGGTATCGCCGACGACGACCTCAATGCCCAGAGGTTTGGCCCGGGTGCGGACCACGGCGATGGTCTGCGGATGGCAATCGGCAGCGACGAACAAGGCACTGCGGTCGTTCTTGCTCGACCGCTTCATCAGCGTCATGGCTTCTGCCGCCGCCGTGCCCTCGTCGAGCAACGAGGCATTGGCGATGTCCATGCCGCTGAGGTCGACGATCAATTGTTGAAAGGCGAGCAGGGCTTCAAGCCGGCCTTGCGAAATTTCCGCCTGATAGGGCGTATAGGCCGTGTACCAAGCGGGATTTTCCAGCACGTTGCGCAAAATCACCGGCGGCGTGAAGCAGTCGTGGTACCCAAGCCCGATCATCGAGCGTAGCACCCGGTTGCGGTCGGCCAAGGCGCGGGCATCGGCCAACACATCCGCCTCGGTGCGTGGCGCCGGCATCCGTTCGGGGGCGGAGCGGATGGCGGCCGGCACCGCCTTGTCGATTAAAGCGTCGAGGGATTCGATCCCCAAGACGCCCAGCATCGCCGCCACATCGGCGTCCGCCGGACCGATATGGCGGCGGATGAAGCCGTCTTTCTGTTCGAGTTCGTCAAGGGCGGGGCGGGCATCGGCCATGGCAAGCTCCGGCGGCAGGGAAGGATCAGCCAAGGCTGGCGATAAAGCTGTCGTAAGCCTGGGAGTCCATCAGTCCATCGACGGTGGCGGGATCGTCCACGGCCATCTTGAAGAACCATCCCTTGCCCATGGGGTCGGCATTGACCGCCTCGGGCGTGTTAGGCAGGTCGCCATTGATCTCGACCACCTTGCCGGCGAGGGGGGCGTAAATCTCGCTGGCCGCCTTCACCGATTCGACCACGGCGATCTGATCGCCGGCTTCTGCCTTGCGGCCCACTTCCGGCAATTCGACGAAGACCACATCGCCCAATTGCTCTTGGGCGTAGTTGGTAATGCCGACCACGGCGATACCGCCTTCCAGGCGTATCCACTCGTGATCTCGGGTAAACCTGACGGCGGCCATGGACGTCTCCTGCAGGAATGGCTCGTTTGAGTTGACTTACTTTTTGGCGTAGCGATGGGGAACGAATGGCAAGGCTACGACCTGGCCGGGAACGACCTGGCCGCGGATCTCAAAGCCGACCGGCGTGCCGGGCACGGCGTGGACGGTATCGACATAGCCCATGGCAATGGCATGGCCGACCGTCGGTCCGAAGCCGCCGCTCGTCACCTCGCCGATGTGCTTGCCTGCCGCGTCCAGCACCGGCGTGTGCGCCCGCGCTGGCACCCTGCCTTCGGGTTGCAGCCCGACGCGCATTCGTGGAGGGCCCTCGGCTAACTGCCGCAAGATGACCGCGGCACCCGGAAAATTCCCGGTCTCGCGCCGCCGCTTGCCAATGGTCCAGGCCAGTGCCGCTTCCACGGGTGTTGTCGTCTCGTCGATATCGCTGCCATACAAACAGAGGCCAGCCTCCAGCCGTAAGGAATCGCGGGCGCCAAGGCCGATCGGTTTGACCTCGGGTTCGTCGAGCAGAAGGCGCGCCACCTCCGTCGCAGCCTCGGCGGGAAGGGATATCTCGTAGCCGTCCTCGCCAGTGTAACCCGACCGGGTGACGACGCAGGTCACGTTGCCCAGCATCAGGGTCTCGCGGTGCATGAACAGAATGTGCCGGGCGGCCGGCGCCAGGCGGATCAAGACGTCGCGCGCCGCCGGTCCCTGTAGCGCCAGCAAGGCGCGGTCATCGCGCACGGTAATCTCGCAACGGCCGGCCAGCCGTTCGCGCAAATGGGCGAAATCCACGGCCTTGCGGGCGGCGTTGACCACCAGGGCGATGTGACTGCCGCCGGCGGTGACGATCAGATCGTCGACGATACCGCCTGCATCGTTGGTCAACACCGTATAGCGCATGCGCCCGGTGGTCAGACCCTGGATGTCGGCCGGCACCAACGATTCCAGGGCGGATGCCACGTCATCGCCACGCAGGATGGCTTGCCCCATGTGGGAAACATCGAACAGGCCGGCGGCCTCGCGGGTATGGCGATGTTCGGCAAGGATACCTTGGTACTGAACGGGTAGCAGGTAGCCGGCAAAGGGGACCATGCGTCCGCCCAATTCCCGGTGCAGCTCGTAGAGCGGTGTGCGCTTTGCCGTTTCGGTATCCGGGGCGGTTGTTGAATCGGTCACCGATTTCTCCACACACGCAGACGGCATGTCCACAATCCTGCGCGAACGACGGATGTTGCCTCTGTCTCGTAACGTGAAAACTTTCCCGACCGAGCCAGGAGCATGCATGTCGGCCCTGGATTGCCCGGATACATGAATCGCCAGCCAGTCTACCGGCTGTCGGGTCAAGGTCAACGGCCAGCCGGATATTCTAGCGGGGCGCGCCGGGGCGGAGACGATTGTAGTTCACCTCTTCCGGGGTCAGCTGGAAGCCGGTGAAGATTTCGAAGTCGCGACCGGTTTTGCCAACGGCCAGGGGAATTTTCATCGGCACCGGTTCATCGCGCACAGGGATGGCGGTGGCATTTCCCGTGAACGAGACAGCGATATCGAAGACCTGCTTGCCGAGCACGTTGCGGTCCGGATCGGTGATCGCGATGAAATAACGGAATGGGGCCAGGCGTTGGCGGTCGGCGGGTCCGCGCGTCGCCAGGATATGCAGCCCCAGCGTGATAGCGACTTCGCCGGTCTTGGTCTTCTTGTCGGTGTCGTATTCGCAGGTCAGATCGTAACCGGTGATTTCGCCTTCGTTGACGACATCGATCAAATCCTGTCCGCCGCCGGGCACGAAGCGGGTCACCGTGGCGGCATCCTTGAGCACCGATACGGATGGACAGGGCGGTGGCGGCGGCGCTCCCGTCAACGATGCCCAAGAGCCGCATCCCGCCAGGGCCAGCAGGCCGACCATGGCCAGCGACCGGCTTAACGCCGCGGGCAGGCTCAGCGCCTGCTGTGCAGGACAGAGGGAAGGGAGACGTGAACGGCCGAGGTGGAGCGCCATCATCGCTGGCTGAATCGATGGTTTCGGGCGTGATGGCGCGCCAGGCGGCTCAAGGGAGGTTTTTGTGCGCGCCGTCGCAGAACGGCTTCGTCGCCGAATGTTTGCAGCCGCAGAACTTCACGGTTTCGCTGCGCTCGGCGACCATCACCATCGGCTTGAACTCGGTCGTCTTATGGGTGCCGTCGCAGAATGGCTGCTTGGAACTAAGGCCGCAGCTACACCAAGCATAGCGCTGTCCGGCTTCGATATCGACCGTATAGGGCTTGCGTTGGGCGATGGTGGGTTCTGCCATGGGAATCTCCGTGGTTGGGTTTCTGGCGATCGGACGGATAGCGCCCGTGGGCACTGATTCGGAGCTTAGTGGAGGCGAAGAGATGGCTCAAGGCCGCGTCGCGGCATCGTCGGTGAGTTGGATCAGGATGCCGGCCACCTTGCTGAGGGCGCGGGCGCGCGCCCAGGCATTGTCGATGCCCTCCGACGTATACAGTGCCCGGCGGAAAGCCGACCACGCAGAATCGTGTTCGCCGATGTCGAGATGGTTGCGCGCGACATCGCTGAACAGCCAAACCCGGCTCAAGGCGCTCTTGATCTCCTCCGAGGCGGCTTCCGCCAGGGCCTCGGTCTCGGTGGCCCCGGTGGCATCGCCGGCACGGCGCCGCGCGGCCGCCAGCGACCACAGAACCTGGGCGCGGAGTTGGACGTCGGAAATGCTCTGCGCCGTCGTGGCGGCCTCCTGAAAATCCGCCGCGCCGCCCAGCCTGCCGATTTCGGTCAGAACCAGTGCGATGCGGCTCAGCGCAAAGGCACGCGCGTAGGGGAATTCGATGGATTGGGTCAGCGCCTCGGCGCGCCGCACCAGATCGCGCGCCGCAGCACCTGCTCCGCTTCCGGCATGGACCGATGCGATCGCACAGAGCACCACGGCCAGATACCGCGACGCGCTGATGCCTTCGGCCGTTTCCAGGGCGCGCTGCGGATCGCCATCGCGGGCCTGGGCCTTGGCGGCGGCGATCAATACCGGCGTGCGGTCGCCGTTCGGTTCGATCTCCTCCAGGATCGCCAGCGCCTGCGCCGGGTGCCCCATTTCAGCCTCCGCCGAAACGATATGGCGCAGCGCGGCGGTGCGTTCGGTGGGTGTAGGGATACGGCGGGCCAGCAGCGTGGCCTCGTTTAACATCCGGTCTGCTGCCGCCGCTTCGCCCGTCTCCGCCAGGATGATCGCGAGACGGGCCAGATATGCCACCCGTTGCACGGGGGCGGCATTCGGGCCCAGGGCTTCCAGCAGTTCGGCAATGGCCCGCGTGGTAGCTTGGCTGTCGTGCCGCCGCGCGTGAATGGCGGCGATGGCGGCCAGCGCCTCGATCCGTTTCTCGGCGTCGGGGATGATGGCAGTGGCGGCCAAGGCATCGTCGGCCCGTCCGGCCGACGCTTGCGCTTCGGCGATTTCGCGCAACGCCACCATGATCAGGCGTGGATCCTCGATGCGGCCGACGGTGTCCATGGCGCCCTCGACCATTCCCGCCCTGGCTTGGGCCGCCAGCAGTTCGCCCAAGGCCCAATCGCGCATGTTATCCTTAGGGATGGCCTTGGCGCTTTCCGCCGCTTCGTCGAGCAGGCAGCGGGCCGTCGGATTGCGGAAACAGGGCGCGGCGTTGCGCGCCGCGTCGGCGATGTCGGTGGGGCGTCCTTCCTCGACCAAGTGGCGGGTGGCCGGGTTCTCGCGCAGGGCTTGGCGTGCCCGTTCGATATTTTGTTCGCGGCTTTGCTCCAGGCGATTGAGCAGCGCTTTGACGTTGAAGCCGGTTTCCAGGTGGATAGCCAATTTTTCGCTGGCCAGGCCGTCTTCGGGCATATCGTTGCGCCGCTGATAGATGGCGATGGCCTGTTCGGTCTGTTCGTTCATCCGCCCGTTGACGGGACCCGTGTAGAGACCGATGGAAGCCAAGCCGCGCTGAACCCGCTCGACGACGGTGTCGGCAATTTTGGAATTGAGGGTTTCGACGCCCGGCACATAACGGTCGATGGCCGCGATTTCGCTGCTTTGGGCACAGGTCGGACCGGCAGTACTGAGCAGCGCGGCCAGGGCTATCAGCATGGCGAATGAGGTCGATGGGCGCATGGAGGCTCCGTCCCGATGTCGCAATATCGGACTTCGCTCCAGCCGTGACAAGGGTGGCCACCCCCTGCCGCCGCTTGCCAAGCGGGTATAGCCTCCCGTATGAAGCCGGGCCGCAGGGAGGTTGCATGGCCGTTTATACCGAGGTCTCCGACATCGAGGTCGATGCCTTCGTTGCCCGCTACGACATCGGTGCCGTGTTGTCGTGTAAGGGCATCGCCGAAGGTATCGAGAATTCCAACTACCTGCTGACCACGGATCGCGGGCCCTTCATCCTGACCCTCTATGAAAAGCGGGTGAAGCCGGAAGAACTACCGTTCTTCCTCGACCTGATGCACCACCTGTCCAAAGCCGGCATTCCCTGCCCGACGCCGGTCGCCGACCGTCAGGGGGCCATGTTGGCGACGCTGTGCGGCCGGCCCGCCGCCCTCGTCAGCTTTCTGCCCGGCATGTGGCCGCGCCGCCCTAACCCGGTGCAATGCGGTGCGTTGGGCGAGGCCTTGGCCGGCCTCCACCTGGCCGGCATGGATTTTTCCGGGCGGCGGCAGAATAACCTCTCCGTCGGTGGATGGCG
>CAMCUA010000043.1 GCA_945878455.1 Asaia bogorensis
AAAGAGCGGGTCGAGCCAGGGGAAGGCATCGTTGTGCGCACGGCTGCCGTCGGTATCGATCCTGCTCGGCTGCACCGGGAACTCGATGGTCTGCGCCGCCAATGGCACGATCTCGAAGCCCGTCGCTCTGCTGTCCGCACCCCGGCCTGTCTGCTTCCTGCCCTGGATGCTGCCCGCGCCGCCCTGCGCGACGATATTACAGGTTCCCTGGCACGGTTGATGGCCGACGATGCTGACAGGCTTGCCAGTCTGCGCGCCTTCTGTGCCGAAACGGTGCCTGAATTTGGCGCCGTCCTCGAGCTTCATGCAGAAACCGGCGACCTGTTCGAGACGGCGGGTATCGAGGTACTGATCGAGGCCGCCCTCGATCCCTGCGTCGTCTTGCCCTCGGGTGGGGAGATCGTCATTGAATCCACGGCGGCTTTGACGGCCATCGACGTCAATGCCGCGCAGGCAACTGGCCTCGGCGGTGCCAAGGGCCGCAAACACCTGGCATTGGCTGTGAATCTGGAAGCTGTGGCGGCCATCGCCCAACAACTGCGTCTGCGCAACATTGCCGGGGTGATCCTTTGCGACATGTTGCCCATGCCCGACCGCCGACAGGGTGCACAGGTACTCGCCGCCTTCGAAGCAGCGGCGGCGGACGATAGGGTGCCGGTGCGGGTCGCCGGATTTACCCGTCTGGGGCTGGTTGAACTGGTGCGCGACCGCCATCGCGCGCCGCTTGCCGAACGGCTGCTGTTGCCGACGGCCGGCCGACCTGTGCGAGCGCCCCTGGCAGTGGCCTTCGCAGCCCTGCGTGCCGTGCTCGTCGCCGTCCGCCGGGAACCGGGTTTGCCGCCCCGCCTAGTGGTCGCTCCGCCTGTTGCCCAGTCTTTGACCGGTCCTGCCGCCACGGCGCGGGCCCGGGCCGAAGCCGTGGTCGGTGCCGCCATTGCGGTAGACGTCGATGCGGCCTTGGGACTGGACGGCTTCCGCCTGGAAGGTCAGCGCCGATGAACGCAGACACTCCACCCCCCGACGACGGCAAAGTAGTGCGCCTGACCGGCAAGCGCTGCCCCCTATGCAGCCGTCCGGCCATTGTCCGACATCGTCCGTTCTGCTCGCCGCGCTGTGCTGATCTGGACCTCGGGCGCTGGCTGAACGGCGATTATCGGGTGGCCAGCGACGAGACTCCCAGCGACGAGGATGACACAGAATCCTGAGGCTGGGTGCGCTGGACAGCCGCAAGTAATTTCACTATAAGCCCGAACTTGGCCGATCCCAAGGGAACGGCCCACGGCCCATGGTTTCCCGGCGCCGGGCCCAGGTAGCTCAGTTGGTAGAGCAGCGGACTGAAAATCCGCGTGTCGGCGGTTCAATTCCGTCCCTGGGCACCATTTTCTCCATCAAATCAATAATTTGAGAGAATCGTGGACAGTCGCCCTAGTCACCGGAGCACAGGTCGGCCGATGAAAGTCACGCTGCTCGGCACTGGAAGCCCAGTGCCTTCGCTGAAGCGCGCCTCGGCGAGCTATCTGGTCGAAACCGGTTCGGCGGTCATCCTGATTGACCACGGTCCTGGTGCATTCTCGCGCCTGATGCAGGCCGGACGCAAAGCCAGCGACGTTACCCACGTCTTCTTCAGCCATCTGCACTTCGATCACTGTGCCGATTTCATCCGCTTGTTCCATCATCGCTGGGATGGCAGCGGCGACGGGGTGGCACCGATGCAGATCTTTGGGCCCCATGGCACCCAGGAATTTGTCGACCGTCTGTTCGGGCCCGAGGGTGCCTTCAGCCGCGATCTAGTCTCCCGTACGCAACATCCCCTTAGCATGGCGATCTACAAGACCCGTGGCGGCACGCCGCCACGTCCCTGGCCTGATACCCGAGTCATCGAAATGTCCGGGCCGGGTGCCCTCGACTTCGACGGCTGGCGGATCGAGCGCCGGGCCGTGCCGCACTTTCAGCCGCATTTGGATAGTTTCGGCTTCCGCGTCGAGGCCGAAGGCCGCATCTTTGCCTATACCAGCGACGTAAACCTGGCGCTGCCCGAACCGGCGCCGACGCTTTACGACCTTGCCCGCGACGCCGACCTGTTGGTGCACTACTTGAACGCCTTTCCGTTCGAGGCCAAGCAACCTGGCGGCTTCGCCGGGCCCAGGTTGGTGGCGGCTCTCGCTCGGGATGCGGGCGTGAAGACTCTGGTGACCTCGCACCACGGTCCCTACATCGATTCAGATGGCGTGCGCGAACGGGTGATCGCCGAGATTGCCCAGACTTTTCAAGGCCGGCTGGTGTGGGGCGAAGACCTCATGCGTTTCGAGCTTTAAACCGTCGCCTCGACCATGACTTCGATGACCGTCGGGCCGCTGCCGGCTAGGGCGGTCTTCAGCGCCGCATCGAACTGATCGCCGGTGCTGACCCGTTCGGCGCGCACGCCCAACGAGCGGGCCAGCGCCGTCATATCGATGGGTGGATCGCGGAAATCCATGCCGATGAAGCGTTCGTTGCCATGGAAGGATTTCAGCCGCTGCTTGATGATGCGATAGCCGCCGTTATTGGCGATGATATAGGTGACAGGCAGCTTGTAGTGGGCGGCGCTCCATAGCGCCTGCACGCTGTACATGGCGCTGCCGTCGCCGATCACCGCCACGACGCGGCGCTTCGGTTGGGCCTTTTGAATGCCCACCGCCGCCGCGATGCCCCAACCGATGCCGCCGGTAACGTTTCCGAAAAAGCTGTAGCGGTCACGGTAGGGAAAGAAGGAAAGCAGGGTCATCGTTGTGGTCAACCCTTCGTCGACGACGATAGCATCCTGCGGCAAGCTGTCGCACAGGCGCATCATTAGCCAATCGCAGGAGATCGGCGTCTGGCTGGCCTTGGCGGCGGCCGCCTTGCATTTGACCTCGCGTTGCGCCGACCAGTTCGTGGCCGCCAGAGCGGCCAGGGATTGGCGGGCCTTTTCGGCGCGCGCGGCACCGCCCAACGTCGCCAACAGCGGAATGAGCGCCATCAGTGTTTCCTTGACGTCGGCACGTACCGCCATGTCTGCTGGCCAGTTCTTGCCCATCTCCCAATCGCGCTGGCCGATCTGTACCAGCTTGGTATGGGGTGGTAGCGGATCAATGGGACTATAGACCGACATGGTCAGCACCTCGGCGCCCAAGCAGATCATCAGGTCGTAGGGTTCCAGCACCTGGCGGACCTGTGGCTGGCTGCGGCTCAGCGCGCCCATGAAAGCCGGGTGTTCGGACAGAAAATGGGCCCCATGCTGCACCGATTGCTGATAGGCGGGGCAGCCGAGAATTTCGGCCAGCCGCGCGGCTTCGCCCAAGGCGTCGGAGCTGACCAGCTCGCTGCCGGCCAGGATCATCGGGCGTTTGGCGGTGAGGATGCGGCGGGCCAAGGCTTCGAGGGTCTCGTCGGTCGGGCGGGTGCGGGTCTGCACCTCTGTGGCCTCGCCCATGTCGATGGCTGCTTCGGCGTTCAGTATATCGCCGGGCAACGAGATGAAGACCGGGCCGGTCGGCTCCGTTTTCGCGATCTTGGCGGCGCGATGCAGAATCCGCGGCAGGTCCTCGATGCGATGCACTTCGGTGGCCCACTTCACCACGGGCTGGGCAATCGGCACCAACGGTGCATAGAGCAGTGGTTCGGTCAGACCGTGCCCTTGCTCCTGTTGCCCGGCGGTGATGATCATGGGCGTGCCCGATTTCATGGCGGTGTAGAGCGAACCGATGGCATTACCCAAGCCTGGTGCCACATGAACGTTGCAGGCCACCAACTGGCCCGAGGCGCGGGCGAAACCGTCGGCCATAGCGACGACGATGGCTTCCTGCAGGGCCAGCACATAACCGATATCGCTCTGGTCGGTCAGGGCATGCATGATCGGCAATTCCGTAGTGCCGGGATTTCCGAACATGGTGGTTACGCCCTCGGATCGCATCAGGGCGAGAAAAGCGCTGCGCCCGGAAATGGTATTGGCGGGCGCGGTCAGGGGGGCCATCGGGTCTTGGGGTTTGCTGCTCACGTGGATCTCCTGGGGATGCGGCCGGCAGGCGGTTGGCGGGACAAGCTATAACGCCGCCGCCATGCAGCGCAAATGCCGTGTCTTCTCGCCGGCTAACCGAACGCGGTTGTGCACTTCTTTGAACGGTAGGCAAAAAAACCGGGCAGCGACGCGGCCCGGTTTGAGTCTGGTCTTGAGGGTAGGGAACGTCGGTTAAAGGCGTCACGCAACGTGGGTCGTGGTTAGACGTAGGTGTCAGTGCCGCCTTTGAATTCTGTCTTCCATAGGAGGCTAGGCGCGGTTAGGGCCGCCAAGCCGGTTTGCCGAGATTGATTTCGCTGTCATTGGTCATTGCGCCGGCGGCTGCGCCAATGGCACCGCCGACCGCCGCTCCCGTTGCCGGGGAACCCAACAATAGGCCGCCGATGGCTCCGGCTCCGGCACCGATGGCGCCGCCGGTAAGCGCCCGGTCACCGACGGTCTGGCCGCAGCCGGTCAACGTCAGCAGGCCGATGGCGATCAGTGCAGTGGCGTTGGGAACTCTGAGCATGAATTTAGCCTAGTTGCCGGTTTCGATGTACGTAGCCTAGGCCGTCAGGGCCGTTCTTACTTGTGTGCATTTCGAGGCAACGTCCTGAATTCGGACACTATTTTGACACGGGCTGCTGTCGTGGCCGGAGGATCCAAGGCTTCGCTTCAGAATCGCGAACCGACTCCAAGCGAAAAGCCACTCCGCGGCCCGCACCAGCGATCCCGGTAAGGAAAGCGGCACCAAGGATCGTTGAACGGATCCCGGTGGAATCGATCGTGATAGGGATCGTAGGGTCGAATCTGCGTGCCGCCATGACGGATGGCATCGGATAGCGACGGGTTATTGTCACTGTGCCAAGCGCCATCGGCCTTGCGGCAGGCGGTATCGAAGGCAAAGCGGGTGCGCCCATCGATAGTCGCGGTTTGCTGGAAGTCGCGGCATGGCTGCTTGCCGCGGCGCTCGAAGGTGCGCGTTGGGGTAATTGTACCGAGGTGGCCATTGGCGGGATTGTTCCAATTGGCGCTTTCATCGACTTTGCCGACTTCAAGGGCATGCTGGGTCGCCGATGCGATGATGATCAAGTCGGCATTGTCCAAGCCGGGCGAGCTATCGATGTCGCCGGCACAGGCGCCAAGTCCGATGCTTAGGGTCGCCACAATAATCTGATGGCGCACCGTGCCACGGCCAGCTCGACCTACTATCTTTGAAGTCCCAGGCATGTTCGGCCCCATCGCGGACGATACTCGGTAACCCACCCAATTGAGGGCCAACGGGGCAGGAGTGCATCCGTTTCATATAGTCAAGTCGCTTGCCATTCGCGAGGGGCATCCGTTGGTCGGGGGTGATTCGAACTGGCTCTCGCCAAAGCCCAATCGCCGATCGGCCGGCAGCGTGCGCCGGACGTTGCTTTCTTGCGGCGTATCCGCCAATCTGTGGCGGCGTCGGCATGCCCTTGGGCGTTGCCGTCGGGTCATATTCCGACGGGGTTCGCCTTGGCGATCCCGGCGTTCAAGGATGAATCCGGTGGCAGGCGTTGCGTTTGCCGCCCGTGGTGCGCGACCGGTAACGCGGGCGGCGCGGCGTTTAACTCGGACCCTGACGAATCCCAAGGGGGGGAAACGATGAAGGCACAGCAGTACGAAGCTCCGGAAACCGTCGCCAAGGCAGTTGCCTTGCTGAAGGCGGTCAAAGGTCAAGCGCGGGTTCTGGCAGGAGGTACCGACCTCTTGATCCAGATGCGGGTTGGCCGGGTGTCAGCCGATACCGTGGTCGACATCAAGCGCATTCCCGCACTGCGCAAGATCACCCGTGAGACCAGCGGCGGCTTCAAAATCGGTGCTGCCGTCACCGGTGCCGAAGCCAACGAACACGCCCAGTTGGTCAAGGCTTGGCCCGGTATCGTCGAAGGCTGGGATTTGATCGGATCGACGCAGATCCAAGGGCGTGCCACATTGGCCGGTAACCTCTGCAACGCTTCGCCGGCGGCCGATGGGGTTCCCGCGCTGGTCGCCGCCGGGGCGAAGGTGACGGTTGTCGGACCGAAGGGAACGCGCAAGGTTCCGGTCGAGGCGATCCCGGTCGGTCCGGGCCGGACCTCGCTCGCCAAAGGCGAAATCGTTACCTTCTTTCATCTCCCGAAACGTCCGCCGCGTAGCTCGGATGCCTACTTACGGCTGATCCCGCGTACGGAAATGGACATCGCCGTTGTCGGTTGTGCGGTCAATCTGACGCTCGATGCCCGTGGTACCTGCACGGCGGCCAGCGTCGTTCTCGGCGCGGTGGCTCCGACGGTGATCAAGGTGCCGGCCGCCGCCAAGGCGTTGATCGGCACGAAGCTGGAACCCGCCGCGTTGGACAAACTCGCCGCCGCCGCCAGTGCTGCGTGCAAACCCATCGACGACAAGCGCGGTACCGTCGTCTATCGTACCAAGATCGCCGGTGTCCTAGCGCGCCGGGCGGCGCTCATTGCCTACGAGCGCGCCCGGAAGAAGCGCGCCTGATACCGTTCCAGGGAGCATTTGAGATATGTCCAAGCATCATATTACCGCCACCATCAACGGCAATTCGACCGAGTTCCTGTGCGAGACGCACCAGAGCCTGCTCGATGTGCTGCGCGACGAACTTGAGCTGACCGGCAGCAAGGAAGGTTGCACGTCCGGCGATTGTGGCGCCTGCAGCGTCATGCTCGACGGACGGTTGGTCTGTTCCTGCTTGGTGTTGGGTGTCGAGGCCGCTGGCTGCAAGGTGGATACCATCGAAGGCATGGCGCTCGGCGGCGAACTGCATCCGCTACAGCGTCACTTTCTGGAAAGCGCCGCCCTGCAATGCGGAATCTGCACGCCGGGATTCCTGATCGCCGCCCGCGCGTTGCTGGAACGTACCCCCGATCCGACTGAAACCGAGATCCGCTATTGGCTTGCCGGCAATCTCTGCCGTTGCACCGGATATGACAAAATCGTGCGCGCCGTGATGGATGCGGCCGCAGAAATGAGAGGAGCTCGCTGATGACCGCCGAACGCAAGGAATTCCGTTGGATCGGCAAACGTCCGGTCCGTCCCGACGGGGTCGAGAAAGTGACCGGGCGCGCCCAGTTCAGCGCCGACTTCAACATGCCCGGCCAGCTCATCGGCAAGGTCTTGCGCAGCCCGCATGCCCATGCCCGCATCAAGTCCATCAATACGACTAAAGCGAAGGCCTTGGCCGGCGTTCAAGCGGTGATCACCGGTGCCGATTTTCCCGCGCTGCCTGACGAATGGGTCGGTGCCGGCCGGGTCGAAGGCAACTTCAAGTTCCTTTCGGAAAATATCATTGCCCGCGACAAGGTGCTCTACGAAGGCCACACGGTCGCCGCCGTGGCTGCCGTTTCGGCATCGATTGCCGAAGAGGCCCTGTCGTTGATTAAGGTCGTCTACGAAGTTCTGCCGCACGTCATTGATCCAGTTGAGGCGATGAAGCCGAATGCGCCGCTGCTGCATGAAAAGATGATAACCCGTGGCATGAAAACGCCGCCGGCCAAACCCTCGAACGTCGCCAAGTGGGCCGAGTTCGTTAAGGGCGATACTGCTGAGGGCTTCAAGAAAGCCGATGTCATCGTCGAACGTTCGTTCACCACCGCGGCGGTGCATCAGGGCTATATCGAGCCGCATGCGGTATCGGCCAGCACGGGCGCCGATGGACAGACTGTGGTCTGGTGTTCCAGCCAGGGCCAGTATCAGGTGCGCAACTGGATATCCAAGATCGTTGGCCTGCCGCTGTCCAGCATCCGTGTTATCCCCGCCGAAATCGGTGGCGGTTTCGGCGGCAAGTTGATCCCTTATTTGGAGCCGCTGGCGGTCAAGATGTCGCAGATGGCCGCTCGCCCAGTGAAAATCACCATGTCGCGCGAGGACGTTTTCCGCGCCACCGGCCCGACGTCGGGTGCTGCGATGAAGGTCAAGATTGGTGCCACCAAGGACGGCAAGATTACCGCCGCGGAGGGCGAGTTCATTTATCAGGCTGGCGCTTATCCCGGCTCGCCGTTCATGAACGGCTTGATGTGCTCCTATGCACCCTACGACATTCCAAACGTCAAGACCTGGGGTTACGACGTCGTGACCAACCGGCCGAAGGCGGCCGCCTACCGTGCCCCGGGGTCGCCCATTGCGGCATTTGCCGTTGAGTCGGCGCTCGATGAATTGGCTAAGAAGCTCAATATTCACCCCATCGAGTTGCGCTTGAAAAACGCCGCTGTCGAAGGGACCCAAGCCTACTTCGGGCCGAAGTTCGGTTCCATCGGCTTCGTCGAAACGCTTGAGGCGCTCAAGCAGCACCCGAACTACAACATTCCGCTTGGTCCCAATCAGGGCCGCGGTTTCGCTTCGGGCTTCTGGTTCAACGGGGGCGGCGAGTCTTGCGCTACTGTCAACATCAACGACGACGGTACCGCTTCGGTCATCGAAGGCAACCCGGATATCGGCGGTTCGCGTGCCTCGATGGCGATCATGGCGGCTGAGGTCTTAGGCATCGACTACGACAAGGTTCGCCCGATTGTTGGCGACACGGCCTCGCTCGGATTCAACCATGTCACCGGCGGCAGCCGCGTCACGTTCGCCACCGGCATGGCGGTGGTTCGTGCCGCCGAGGACGCGGTGCGCGAGATGAAGGAGCGTGCTGCCATGCTCTGGGACATCAGCCCCGACGCGGTCTCGTGGGAGGACGGCTTCGCCCGTCCGGCCGGCGACAACGCCGGTAAGCACGCGCCGCTGTCCTTGAAGCAGATCGCGGGCCAGGCATCGAAGACCGGCGGTCCGATTTGCGGCCATGCCTCGCTGAACGCCCAGGCTCCTGGGCCTGGCCTTGGCAGCCACATGGTCGATGTCGAAGTCGATCCCGAAACTGGCCATGTCAAAATCCTGCGCTATACGGCAGCGCAGGATGTTGGCCGCGCCATCCATCCCAGCTACGTCGAGGGCCAGATGCAGGGCGGCGTTGCCCAGGGCATCGGCTGGGCACTCAACGAGGAATATATATACGACAAGAAGGGCCGCTTGGAGAATCCCGGCTTCCTCGACTATCGCATGCCGGTCTGCTCCGACTTGCCGTTCATCGATACGATCATGATCGAAAAACCGGTGCCGAGTCATCCGTTCGGCGTGCGTGGCGTCGGTGAAGTGCCGATCGTGCCGCCGATGGCGGCGGTGGCCAATGCCATCCACAGTGCCATCAATAAGCGGCTGACGTCGCTCCCCATGTCGCCGCCGAAGGTGCGTGCAGCCATCGACGGCGATGACTGAGAATAGATCTCCGACGCCTTGGCGTCGGTAAGGAACAGCGGCGGCGCCAGGGAAAGCAACCCGGGCGCCGCCGTGTTGTTTTCGTTGACGGCGAGGAGTGACCATCGTGGCCCGCGTTGTGCTTCCCCAAGTCATCGTCGACCGCTTCACGAAAGGTGTGGCCGAGGTCGAGGTCGACGCCAAGAACGTGCGCGGCCTGATGAAGGCGCTGGACCTGCGCTACCCCGGCATTGCCGATGTTCTTGAAGATGAAATGGCCATCGCTATGAACGGCAGCATCTATCACGATGCCTATCTCGAAGCCGTCGGGGCCGATACCGAAGTCCACTTTATCCCACGCATCGGTGGCGGCTGAACGTAGCGGCTGCCTACTTGGCTGCCGGCGAATGGGCTGCCCGACGCTTCGTCCACATCCGGCGGGCCTGAGCCTCGGCATCCTCTATGGAGGCCGCCCGGCCTAAGGCGTGCAACGCCATGGCTGTCGTGCCGACGACGGCGGCTTCCGGTACCGGCAGGTCGATCCTGCCCTGCCACAGGGCGGCGACGACATCTGGGCTCAACGGTTCCTCGCGCCAGGCATAGGTTTCTTCGGGCAGGATCGCCGGCCAGTTTTCCTCGCCGACCTCGCCGTTGCGGACCCAGGCGGCGCGGCAGGGCTTCAAGGGATTGCGCAGCACCTCGCCGCCACCGCCCTTGAAGATCATGGCTCGTGGCTGGCCGAGTAAGACAGCCACCCCTTGCTGTGCGGTTCGGTAGGGCGGATGAAAAACGCCCTGTACCTGACAGCGGGCGGCCAGTGGGTTCAGTGCCCGGCCCATGCTGTTGACCACGGTACGCACGCCGAGCAAGGAGCGAAGCTGGAACAGCTTGTCCAGCGCTGGGCAGAAGCGCTCCAACCCGATATAGGCGATATTACGTTGTGCCAACGCTTGGGACGCTTCGGTCAGGCTGGTGACGGGGCGAACGCCTAACGCCGCCAGCACGGGCCGAGTTGGAGCATAACCCTCGGCGAAACCTTCGATGCCGTGCATCAGAATCTTGACGCCGTTTTCAGCGAGCAGAAGGGCTGACAGCACGAACCATGGCTGCTGCTTGTGCCGGTCGGCGTAAGATGGCCAGTCCAGATCGGGCGCGGCACCGGCTGGTGCGGCAATACCGTGGCGCGCCGCCTCGACGAAGCCGGCCATTTCCTCGGGCGTCTCGCCGCGAAAGCGCAGCAGCAGCAACAGGGCGCCGATCTGGGTCGGATCGACGGCACCTTCCAGGACCATAGCCATCGCCCGGCGCGCTTCGTCGCGGTTCAGCGGCCGCGACAGGCGGGGTCCACGGCCGACGATACGCAAGAAAGGCGCGAAGGGATGGTCGGTGCTCATGCCGAGGAATCTCGCCTCACTTGGCCGCTTGCTTCAAATAGGCAATGACGTCGGCGCGGAAGTCTTCCTTGGCGTACTTGTTTTGCATCTTATTGGTCACCTGTTCCTTGCCCAGGTATGCCTTCAGGAAAGCCGATGGATCGGCGAGATAGGCCATCAAGCTGGCCTCGTCCCACTTCAAGCCCTTTCGACCGGCCGCCACTAGGTCCTCGGAATAGGCGAAGCCCTCGCCTGTACCGGCTGTGCGACCCATGATCCGACGCAAGGATGGGCCGACCTTGGCCTTGCCTGCGCCCAGATCGTGGCAGGTCTCGCACTGGCGAAAATTCTTGGCGCCCTGTTCGGCATCGGCGGCCTGGGCAGCGCCACAGGCGAAGGCTACCGCTGCCGGAAGAATAAAAAACCGAAGCAACTGCATCGCCGGGTCTCTGCCTTTCTTGCTGCTCGTGTCCGCCTTCGGCATGTGCCGTTCATGCGGTCTGTTGTCAAGGGTGGGTGGAATCTTGCCCTTGGGCGACGGCCAATGCATGCTGCGGACCCTTTCATGATCTGTCGAGCCCGCAACCATGCCCCCCAGCTCTCCTGAAGTCCGGCCACTGCATGCCAAGCCGTTCCAGCCCGAAGCCCCAGCACCGCTCGACGGCGTGCGCGTGCTCGATCTGTCGCGTCTTGTCGCCGGTAATGTCGCTACCCACCACCTGGCCGATTTCGGCGCTGAGGTTATCAAGATCGAACGCACTGCGGGTGGCGATGATCTGCGCAATTGGCGGGTCAAGGGTATCTCGGCCCATTGGAAGGTATATGCCCGCAACAAGAAAAGTGTCGTCCTCAACTTGCGCCAGGCGCGTGGCCGGGAACTGCTGCTCGATTTGGTGGCGACGGCCCACGTTCTGGTCGAGAACTATACCCCGGGCCGACTGGAGGAAATGGGTCTTGGCCCCGATGTGCTGCACGCCCGCAATCCGCGGCTCATCGTGTTGCGGGTTTCCGGTTGGGGGCAAACCGGACCGTTTCGCGAGAAGCCTGGCTTCGGCAGCCTGATCGAAGCCTATTCCGGCTTCGCTGCGCGCAATGGCTTTCCCGATCGCCCGCCCGTGCTGCCACCGTTGGCCCTGGCCGATATGGTGGCTGGCATCCAGGGCGCCTATGCCACCATGGTTGCCCTACGCTCGATCGAGACCGGTGGCGGAGCCGGTCAGGTCATCGACCTATCCCTGCTCGAACCGCTGCATGCGACGTTGGGTCCCCAGGCTTTGGCCTATCGCCTATCGCACAATGTGCCGCAACGCTACGGCAGCCAATCGAACGTTTCGGCGCCACGCAACGTCTATTGTTGCCGCGACGGCAAGTATGTCGCCATGTCCGGTTCCACCCAGGCGATGGCCGAACGCGTCATGTCCACCATCGGCCGGCCGGAGCTGATCGCCGACCCACGCTTTCGCACCAACACGGATCGGGTTGCCCACAACGATATCCTCGATGGGATCATTGCCGACTTCATTGGCGCCCGCGACCGGCCGGAAGTCCTCTATCTGTTCGATGCGGCGGGGGTCACTGTGGGTCCGGTGCATGATGTTTCCGATTTGGCCGACGACGATTATGTCCGTGAGCGCGAAGTGGTGGTCGAAGTGCCGGACGCCGACCTCGGTTCGGTCCCCATGCACAACATCACGCCGCGTCTGTCGGTAACTCCCGGGACCTTGCGCCGGCCGGCCCCGACGCTTGGAGAGCACACCGACCAGATTCTGGGCGGTCTCGGCCTCACGGCTGCCGATCTGGCCGCCCTTCGCGCGGAAGGAACCATCGCGTGACACGCACCCTGCCGCTCTGGCGGTCAGCCCTTTATGTACCGGTGATCGTTGAACGATTTGTCAAAAAGGCGCATCAACGCGGCGCTGATGCCATCGTCCTCGATCTGGAAGATTCGATTCCACCGGCGGAAAAGCCTAGGGCCCGCACGCTGATCGCCGATGCGGCCGAAAAGGTGGCCGGCCATGGCACCGATGTTTTGGTTCGCCTCAACCGTTCCTGGCGGATGTGCATGGCGGATCTGGAGGCCTGCGTCGGCCCAGCCGTCTCAGCCGTGGTGCTGCCCAAGGTCGCCGATGCTTCGCACGTTCGTTTCGTCGCCGAAGTGCTCGACGAGCTTGAGGCCGCACGCGGTATGGCGCCGGGTAGTACCGGCATTGTTGGGCTGATCGAAACGCCCGATGCATTGTTCGACGTGCGCGCTATCGCCGGTGCCCATTCGCGGCTGCTGGCGCTCACGTTAGGGCCTGAGGACTTCGCACTTGCATCCGGTATGTTGCCGACGCCTGAAGGGCTGTTTCAGCCCACCATGCAGGTTGCCCTGGCCTGTGCGGCGGCCGGCATCCTGCCGCTGGGTTTCGTTGGCTCCATTGCGGATTTTACCGATGTCGAGGGCTTTCGCGGCATCATCCGTCAGGCCCGCCGCCTTGGCCTGCGCGGCGGATTTTGCATCCATCCCGCTCAGGTGGCCGTGCTCAACGAAGAATTTTCGCCGACGCCGGCGGAGATCGAGGACGCCCGCGAGATTATCTCAACCTTTGAAGCGGCGCTGTCCGAAGGTCTCGGCGCCGTCAGCTATAAAGGCAAGATGATCGATATTCCTGTCGTCGAACGGGCACGGGCCGTGTTGGACGTGGCAGCAGCGCTGCGTGGGCGTGTTCAGAACAGTTGAAACAGCATCCCGGCCAGGATGCCGGCTGTCATCGGCAGGACCAGCGAGGCGCCGAGGCGGATGATGACGAAGCGCGGCCCCATCATGGGGATCTCCCAAACCAGGACGCGAAACAGCGCATAGACCGACCAGCCGGTGATGAACGACACCAATTGTGCCGCCCCGGCCCCCGTATGGTACAGCGTCAACGCGATTGGGAACGACAGGAATGGTCCGCTCGGCAGAAAACCCCCGGCCACCGAGGCGATGGCCATGCCTTGCATGCCGGTGTCCGGGCCGATGTAGCTGGCGATAATCTGATTGGGGATGATCTGCGCCATCAGCATGGCGGCAAGCAGTGCAAAGGGTGCGATGCGGACCATGACGGCGGCAAGCTGCCAGGCGCCCTTAAGGCCGGCCCGAACGCCTTCCGTTCCCTTCTTGCGCCAGACGATCGCGCCCAGGATCAGGGCAATAACCCATAGCGCGATGATGCTGGAGTCGAATCTCATAGTTTTTCGTCTTTGTTCCGCTCAAGGAACTTGATCCAGAGCAGCACGGTGAATCCGGCAATCAGCCCGAGCGGGATAGAGGACAGATAGCGCACCAGCGCGAACTCGGGGCCGAGAAATGGCAGCTCCCAAAGAATAATGCGGTGCGTGCCCAGGGTTGCCCATGACGTGGTGAAGGTGATGACCGATGCCATCGAGGCGCCGGAATTGCGCAATACGGCGACCAGCGGAAAGGCCAGGATCGGTCCGCCCGGTGTCAACGCGCCGACGCCGTGGGCGAGGAAGATTCCGCGTATGCCCGACCCGTCGCCCAACCATTTGGCGACCAGGCTGCGCGGCACCAACACTTGTACGAAACCGGCAATGATCAGGGCCGATGACATGCGCGGCACCAGATCGATGATCATCTGTTCGTAGTTGAGCAGCGCCGTCTCCAGCGCGGCCGGCCCCTTCAAGTACCAGCACAAGATACCGGTGACGACACTGACGGCAAGCCAGGTCAGGATCGTGCGCAAGCCGCCGACTTTGCGCTGCGGCGCGTTCGATTCGCTCAAGGACGTTGTTCTCCCCATCCGTGCGCCCGTGTCAGGGCGGACGTTGGCAGCGGATTAAGGGGCTTATTGCTGATTGAAACTCAGTACGTAACCGAACTTTATACCCGGTGCCACGGCCTGACAACGATGCACACGGGGCGGGTTCTGACATCGACGACGGCTGTGCCGCCTGGCGTGAGGCCACGGTCCTCCAAGGGTCCCAGGCGTGGTCAAGCCGGCAGTTGCAAACGGCCGCTGTGTTTCAACAGGCGGATCGCTGCAAAGCCAAGGCTTGCCGCGGTAAGCAACGCTGCATACAGGAGAAAGTCCAGTTGACCGAACAGGTTCGATGTTCCGATGTGTTCTTTGCCGTTGAGCACAAAGGCGGCGGCCAGCCAGGCATAGAAGCTGGTAGTTTCCTTGAGCAACACGCGGTGCCAGTTGAAGCTGGCACCCCGCAATGTGGCGCCGATGCCCCGCGGATTGGGCAGCCAACGATTGACGGCGCGGCAATAAGTTTCGTACTCGCCGGCAAACTTAGTGCTGAGGTAAGTTTCCTCGGCGGCGACGATCGCCCGGTAGGTGATCATGACCAGCGCCGCGCCGATGGCAAAGTTCAATGGATCGTCAATCATCACGAGAAGGCCGAGCGCGATCATCACGTTGCCGAGGTACAAAGGATTGCGGCAATGGGCAAAAATGCCGCCGGTTACCAGATGATCGGCATAGACTTGTTTGTTGAGCCCGCCGCGTTTGATGTAGTCGAGCCCGACAGTCAGGATACGCAAGACCTGTCCGGCCAATGCAATGCTCAAGGCGACGGCGTCCCGCATAAGGTCCTGCCAAATGTCGCCCCGGAAAGGATCATTGGGAAAGGCCAATAGGGCAAGTACCAGGGCAATAGGAAAAATCCTGCCGCGATAGCGAAAGATGAAATTTCCATAGGCGACGAGCAGCGGATGGCGGTAGGAAAAAATGTTCATGATTCCTACATTCCTCACCGGTCGATTCCGTCCGGCTGCTTGATGGCTATCAGGCCGGCGAAGTTGTACCAGCGGAAAAATTCTTCGGTCACAGCGAAGCCGGCTGCATGCAGCATCTCGCGGTTTTCTTCCTGGCGGTAGGGGATCAGGACGTTCTCTAACGCCTCACGTTTGCGGCTGATTTCCATCTCGCTGTAGCCCATGCGCCGCTTGTATCCATAGTAGTGATCGATGAACAGGCGGTTGAGCGGCGAATGCGTTACGGTCAGTTTTTCGATCAGGATCAAACAGCCACCCGGATTTAGCCCACGATAGATGGTCTCTAGGAAGCGCTGACGATACAGCGGCCGGATGAACATCAGGGTCAGCACCAGGGTGACGACCGACGCGTTCTCGACGCCGTTAAAGTTGTGTAGGTCGGCTTCGATCAGCGTGAATGGCCGCTTCACCTTGGAATCGGTCAGCTTGGCGCGCGCCTTGTCCAGCATCTCGGCCGAATTGTCGACGCCGATGAAGCGCACATCCGGGTTCACCGACGGGTCGATCGATAGAAAAGTCGCCCCTGTCGAACAGCCGAGGTCGAAAAGACTGCTGCCTGGCGTAGCGAAATCTCCGGCGAGCTCGCCTACCATGCGCTGCATCTCGGCGTAATAAGGAACCGAGCGGCCAACCATGTCGCCGAAGACGCCGGCAGTCTTGGCGTCGAAACGGAAATCGCCGACCGGCGTTTCGGCCGTGTCGAACAGTCGGTCGACCGTTGCCGGGGCGTCGGAGGATGGCGGTTTCAACGGCGTGACAGTCACGATAGTTCTCCTGATTCCGCAGAAAATAGGCGCGCGGCGCGGGGTGGGCAAGCATCGCTGTCGCCGCGGCCAGCGGCTTGTCGACCTTGAAGGAATGTGTGTCGCCATGGGTGATGACAGCCCGGCGTGGTATTTGACCTGGTTTCGGATCGGGATTAACCTGATGCCATGCTGCCAGATCGGCCAGGGAGGCCCACACCATGCCGCTCACCGTCAAGCCATTGCACCCCGTCTTCGCTGCCGAAGTCACCGGCATCGACTTAAGCCAGCCGCTCACCGACGCCGCCGTCGCCGAGATCGCCGCCGCGATGGATCTTTACGCCGTCTGCGTCTTCCCACGTCAGCCGCTGACGGATGAACAGCAGATCGCCTTCTCGTCGCGTTTCGGGCCGCTGGAGACGACACGCAAGGCTAACCGTCCCGGCTTCAAGCCGCGCCTCGACCTGCGCGTCTCCAATATTTCGAATCTGGATGAGAACGATCGCATCATGGCACGCGACGATTGGCGCCGCGCGGGCGATCTCGGTAACCGCATGTGGCATACGGATTCGTCGTTCAAGCGGACGCCGGCTAAGTATTCGCTGCTTTCGGCGCGAACTATCCCGGCGTCCGGCACCGAAACCCAATTCGCCGACCTGCGCGCCGCTTACGATGCGCTCTCGGAAAAGAAGAAGCAGGAGATCGAAGATCTCGTCGCCATGCACTCGCTGATCTATTCCCGCACCAAGATCGGCTTCACCGATTACCTGCCGGAGGAACGGGAAAAGGAAGCGCCGGTGCCGCAAGTTCTCGTCCGCACCCATCCCGGTTCCGGGCGCAAGACGCTGTATCTCGCCTCCCACGCCCGCGACATCATCGGCCTGCCGTTGCCCGAGGCCTGCATCCTGCTCTATGACCTGATCGACCACGCCACCCAGCCGCGTTTCGTCTTTACCCACCGTTGGTCGGTCGGTGACCTGGTGATCTGGGACAACCGTTGCACCATGCA
>CAMCUA010000044.1 GCA_945878455.1 Asaia bogorensis
GAAAGCGTCCTCGGCAGTCATCGGTCGGTGGCGGTGGCGGTGGCGGTGGCGGTGGCGGTGGCGGTGGCGGTGGCGGTGGCGGTGGCGGTGGCGGTCCATTGATCGCCGCCGCCGGCCAGCGGGTCAAGTGCAGGTCCATCGGCAAGGGCCGGAGAGGGCCATGGCGTGCCGCGCCCTATTGACTCATACCACACCTTTTTTTCGCAAGACGCCGCCGGGTTGCACCCATTGGCGAAGACCGATACGCTATCGGTAATAACAATGTCGGCAACCAGCCCGAAGGACATCTGCTTGATAGGCGCGATGATCCAGGAGGTGGGATAAATGTCGAACGGCTCGGCACAGGCCAGCGGGTCGGATACGAGGGAAAGGCATTACCGCGCGAGTCGAACCGGCGCGCCGCCAAACCTTGGAGGAGCGATGCCCATATGACCGCGACATCCACCCAGCCCGGCCAGGTCGACACATCGCGGCGCTACCTGCGGCTGGTGGAGATCGGCATCGCGCTGTCGGCGGAGCGCGACCACAACCGGCTGATGGAACGCATCCTGCTGGAGGCCAAGGGGTTGTGCAACGCCGACGGCGGCACCCTCTACCTGCGCACACCAGAAGATACCCTGAAGTTCGAGATCATGCGCACCGATTCGCTGGGCGTCGCGCTGGGCGGTACCACCGGCAGGCAGATCACCTTTCCGCCGCTGCGCATGTACAACGATGCGGGCAAACCCAACCGCGAGAGCGTCGCCACCGCCGCGGCGCTAACCGGGGAATCGATCAACATCGCGGATGCCTACGAGGTCAAGGATTTCGACTTTTCCGGCACCAAGAAGTTCGATGAGGGCACCGGATTCCGCTCCAAGTCATTCCTGACGGTGCCGCTGAAGAACCACGAGAGCGACGTCATCGGTGTGCTGCAGCTGATCAATGCCGCCGATCCGGTGAGCGGCGAGACCATTGCTTTTTCCGGTGAGATTCAACCGCTGATCGAGGCGCTGGCCTCCCAGGCGGCGGTAGCCTTGAGCAACCAACAACTGATCGATACGCAGAAGGCGCTGCTCAATTCGTTCATCGAGCTGATCGCCTCGGCCATCGACGCAAAATCGCCTTATACCGGCGGCCACTGCACGCGGGTGCCGGAGCTGACCAAGATGCTGGCCCGCGCCGCCTGCGATTCCAAAGCGCCACCCTTCGCCAATTTCGATCTGAGCGAGGACGAGTGGTACGAGGTCGAGATTGCCGCGTGGCTGCACGATTGCGGCAAGGTGACGACGCCGGAATACGTCGTCGACAAGGCGACCAAGCTGGAAGCCAACTACGACCGCATCCATGAAATCCGCACCCGTTTCGAAGTGCTGAAGCGCGATGCCGAGATCGCCTATTGGAAGCAGGTCGCCGAGGGCGGCGACCGGGTGGCATTGAAGGTTGGGTTGGAAGCGGAATGGGCCCGCCTCGACGAAGAGTTCTATTTCCTGGCGGACAGCAATATCGGCGGCGAGTTCATGGCGCCGGACCGCATCGCGCGGGTCAAGGCCATCGCCGAGCGCAGCTGGATGCGCACGCTGGACGACCGCAAAGGCGTCGCCGAGGGCGAGCTAAAGCGCAAGGCACGCACGCCGGCCAAGCCGCTGCCGGTGCGCGAACCGCTGCTGGCCGACCGCGAGGAGCACATCCACTATCGGGAAAACAACGACGAGGCCGAGGTCAACGAGCGCCTCGGCTTTAAGCTCAACGTGCCGGAGCACATGTACAACCTGGGCGAAATCTACAACTTGTGCATCGCGCGGGGCACGCTGACCACGGAAGAGCGTTACAAGATCAACGACCACATCGTGCAGACCATCATCATGCTTGAGTCGCTGACCTTCCCAAAGAACCTGCGCCGAGTGCCGGAAATCGCCGGCGGCCATCACGAGACGATGATCGGCACCGGCTATCCGCGCAAGCTGGCCCGCGAGCAGATATCGATCCCGGCGCGCATCATGGCCATCGCCGATATCTTCGAGGCGCTGACTGCCTCCGACCGGCCGTATAAGAAGGCCAAGACCCTGAGCGAGAGCATGAAGATCATGTACTTCATGAAGAAGGACAAACACATCGATCCGGACTTGTTCGAGCTATTCTTGACCACCGGCATCTGGAAGGAATACGCCGACCGCTTCCTGTTGCCCGAACAGGTCGACGAGGTCGATATCGCCGCCTATCTCGACAAGGCGGCGGAATAGCCTTTCAGCCGATGACCTGCCCGGCGACGATGCCGACCAGCACCAGCCAGCCGACGATGCGATTGGCGCGGAACTTGGCCAGGCAATCGGCGGGGTCGTCGATGTCGACACGAGCCGCCTGCCATTCCAGGTGGCCAGCGGCGAGGGCCAGGCCCAGCCAATAGAGCCAGCCGAGATCAGCGATCCAACCGGCCAGCCCGAGCAAGGCGACGGTCGCCGCGTAGAAGGCGAACAGCCACGGCCGGGTGGCGGCGCCCAGGCGCAGGGCGGAGGACTTAACGCCGATCAGGGCATCGTCGTCCTTGTCCTGATGGGCGTAGATGGTGTCGTAGCCGAGCGTCCAGAAAAAGCCGGCCGCATAGAGCGCCAGCGCTGGGGCGGCCAGATCGCCTGTCACCGCCGCCCAGCCGAGTAGCGCCCCCCAGTTGAAGGTCAGGCCCAGAACCGCCTGTGGCCAATAGGTGACCCGCTTGGCCAAGGGATAGGTAAAGACCAGCAGCAGCGACGCGGCACCGAGTGCGATGGCGAAGCCGTTGAGCTGCAGCAATACCGCCAGACCGATGGCCAACAGCACGATCAGGAAGACGATGGCTTGGCGGACGCTGACGGCCCCCGACGGGATCGGCCGGTCGGCGGTGCGCGCCACGCGGGCGTCGAAGTCGCGGTCGACGATGTCGTTATAGACGCACCCGGCGCCGCGCATGACCACAGCACCGATGGCGAACATCACCAGCAGCCAGGGGTCGGGCCAAGCGACAGCCGCCAAGGCCAGGCCCCACCAACTGGGCAACAGCAACAACCAAGTGCCGATCGGCCGGTCGAGGCGAACGAGGCGCAGATAGGGCCGTACCGCGTGCGGCACCAGCCGGTCGATCCAGTTACCGCGCGGAATGTCGCTGGCGCCTTGCGCGGCGGCGGGGGTCGGGCGGGTCATGGGGTCCGAGCTTCCGTGGTCTGCGTGGCGAACTGACAGCGGTTGCCGGCAGTGGGCGGGGGCCTATGATGCGGCCGAACGATGACGGATTCCCGAATGGATGCCAAGGCCGCGCGGCGGGCTGACGTCCGCCTCTACATCGCCGCCGGACTGGCGGCGGGCGACGCATTGCGCCTGGACGAACGGCAGAGCCATTATCTGCTGCGCGTCATGCGGCTGAGCCCCGGCGATACCATCGGCCTGTTCAACGGCCGCGACGGCGAATGGCTGGCACGCATCGAGGATAAGACGCGCGCCGGCTGTGCCGTGGCGCCCATCGAACGCATCGCCGAACAGACGCCCGACAGCGGGCCATGGCTGGCCTTCGCGCCGTTGAAGAAAGACGCGCTCGACGTCCTCATCGAAAAGGCCACCGAACTGGGGGTCGGCCGGCTGATGCCGGTGCTGACCCAGCGCACCCAGGGCGGCAGGGTCAATATCGGGCGGCTGGCCGCCCAAGCCATCGAGGCCGCCGAACAATGCGGCCGGCTGACGGTGCCCGCGGTCGACGCACCCCTGGCCCTGTCGCGCCTGGGCGATAACTGGCCCGCAGGACGGGCCCTGTTGGTACTGGACGAGACCGGCGGCGGCCGGCCTTTGGCCGATGTGTTGGGAGATTGGCCGGCGGATGGCGGTTCGGTGGGATTTGTGTGCGGGCCGGAAGGCGGATTTGCGCCCGGGGAGCTTGACGGCTTGCACAAACTTCCCTTTGCTGTCCCTGTCGGTCTGGGTCCCCGCATCCTGCGCGCGGAAACGGCGGCCCTTTCGGCGCTGGCCTGTTGGCAGGCCTGGCGGGGAGACTGGCGACACGAACCGGCGGCCCGTTCCGGCCGTCGCTGAACGCAACAAGGACGCATGACGATCATGGAAGCCGACACCATCGCCGCCCAACCGGAGGAGGCGATCACCAACAAGCGTCAGCTCGTCGATTATATCGCCGCCGGTTGCAAACCGCCGGACGATTGGCGCATCGGCACCGAGCACGAGAAGTTCGGCTTTACGCTGGCCGACCTCAAACCCATCGCCTACGAAGGCAAATCGGGCGTGCGCGCCCTGCTCGACGGGCTGACCCGCTTCGGCTGGACGCCCGGCCTGGAAAAGGGCAATCCCATCGCCCTGTTCAAGCCGGACAACAGCTCGATCAGCCTGGAGCCGGCCGGCCAAGTGGAGCTGTCGGGCGCGCCGCTGGTCTGTCTGCATCAAACCTGCGCCGAAGTGAACGGCCATTTGCGTCAAGTGAAGGCGGTCGGCGACGAGTTGGGGATCGGTTTTCTCGGACTTGGCTACATCCCGAAGTGGTCGTCCGAAAGCCTGCCGTGGATGCCCAAGGGCCGATACGCCATCATGCGCGAGTACATGCCCAAGCGCGGCGCGCGCGGCGTCGAAATGATGCAGGCGACCTGCACGGTGCAGGTCAACCTGGACTTCGAATCCGAAGCCAACATGGTGCGCATGTTCCGCGTCTCGATGGCCTTGCAGCCCATCGCCACGGCGCTGTTCGCCAATTCGCCGTTCAAGGCAGGCAAGCCGAACGGCTATCTCAGCTACCGCAGCCATATTTGGGAGGATACCGATCCCGACCGTTGCGGCATCCTGCCCTTCATCTTCGAGGACGGATTCGGTTTCGAGCGCTATGTCGACTACTTGCTCGATGTGCCGATGTACTTCGTTTACCGCAAGGGCATCTACATCGACGCCGCCGGGCAATCCTTCCGCGACTTCATGGCCGGCAAGCTGCCGGCCCTGCCGGGCGAGCGGCCGACGATGAAGGATTTGGCCGATCACCTGACGGTGGCCTTCCCCGAGGTGCGGCTGAAGAAATACCTGGAGATGCGCGGCGCCGACGGCGGGCCGTGGGGCCGGCTGTGCGCCCTGCCAGCCCTTTGGGTCGGGCTGCTCTACGACCGCCCTTCGCTGGACGCCGCCTGGGATTTGGTCAAGGACTGGACCGCCGAGGAGCACGCCACGTTGCGCGCCACGGTGCCCAAGCAGGCGTTGCGGACACCCTTCCGCGGCGGCACCGTGCAGGACATCGCGCAACGGGTGGTGGCCATCGCCGATGCCGGATTGAAGGCCCGCGCCATTCACGATGCCATGGGCCAGGACGAGTCCCACTTCCTCAACCCGCTCAAGCACATCGCCGAGTCGGGCAAGACGCCAGCCGAGGAGCTGCTCGACCTCTACCGCGGGCCGTGGCAGGGATCGGTCGATCCGATCTACAAGGAATTCGCCTATTGATGTTGTGCTGCCAAGGAGACACGCCATGAAACGACCTTTCGCGGTCAGCCTTGCTCTTCTGGTGCTGTCCAGCGCGGCCGTGGCCGATACCCCTGCCCCCTACGCCGGACAGCAAGACCGTGCCATCAAGGCGCTGTCGCCCGAGGACATCGCCGGGTTGCGGGCCGGCGACGGCATGGCCCTGGCCAAGGCTGCCGAACTCAACAGCTATCCCGGACCGCGCCATGTGCTGGACCTGGCGGGACCGCTCCGCCTCGACGCCCGACAAAAGACCGCTAGCGAAGCGATCCAGACCGCCATGCGCGAGACCGCCCGTGCCATCGGTGCCGAAGCCATCGAACGCGAGGCCGAACTCGACCACCTGTTCGCCGCTGGCAGTGCCGAGCCAGCGACAGTCGAACGCCTGACCGCTGCCATCGGCGAACTGCAGGCCCGTCTGCGGGCGGTTCACCTTAACGCCCACATTGCCCAACGGGCCGTGCTCAACGCCGAACAGATCGCCCGCTACGATTCCTTGCGCGGCTATGCCGGCGCGGGTGGCGCCCCTGCCCATCGTGGCCATCATCCCTAGGTTCCCGGTCGATGCGAAGGTCCCTTGCCCTGCCTGGCGGTGTTGCCGCCCTCTTCGCCGCCGCGCTGATCTGGTTCGCCCTCAACCCGGCCGAGCCGGAGCGGGCGGATGCCACCGACGCCGGTCTAGTGGCGGAAGGACAAACGGTCTATGCGCAGCACTGTGCCGGCTGTCACGGCGCCAACCTGGAAGGCGAGCCCGACTGGCGCATAAGGCGACCGGACGGCATGCTGCCGGCACCACCCCATGACGCCACGGGCCACACTTGGCATCATGCCAACGCAGCCCTGTTCGACCTGACCAAACGCGGCACGGCGGCGGTGGTCGGCGGCAACTATCGCAGCAACATGCCGGCCTTCGGCCCGTTGCTGTCGGACCGGCAGATTTGGGCTGCGCTATCCTATATCAAGAGCCAGTGGCCAACCGAGATCCGCGCCGCCCAGGAACGCACGCAGCAGAAGTGAGCAGCCTTAACCGCGGCCGCGATAGGGCGCCACGCCGGGTTCCGGCAGCCAGACGCCGGCAGGCGGTTCGCCGGTCTGATAATAGACATCGATGGGCATGCCGCCGCGTGGATACCAATAGCCGCCGATGCGCAGCCAGCGCGGCGCCAGGACCGCCTGCAACCGACGGGCGATGCCGACGGTGCAATCCTCGTGGAAGGCACCATGATTGCGGAACGCGCCCAAGAAAAGCTTCAGCGACTTGCTTTCGACCAACAGGCGATCGGGCACGTAATCGATGACCAGATGGGCGAAGTCCGGTTGGCCGGTGATCGGGCACAGGCTGGTGAATTCCGGACAGGTGAACCGCACCGCATAGGCCGCGTCTGGATACGGATTGGGCACGCTTTCGAGTACGGCGGCGTCCGGCGAAGCGGGCAGCACCGCCGGCCGGCCGAGTTGGGTCAGGTCGGCCATGGCCGGTGTCTCTCCTGCCGCGCCCGGGATTCCCCCTCTCCCTGTCCCTCCCCCTCACGGGGGGAGGGGACCATGCTGCAGCAAGACGACTCGTTGTCAAGCAAACGGGAGGCGGTTACATCGTTCCCTCCCCCCGTGAGGGGGAGGGACAGGGAGAGGGGTAATGCTGCCGACATCCAATGCATTGTCGTTGTTGTCTCAGACCGCCGTGCCGCCGACGGTCAGGGCGTCGATGCGCAGGGTCGGCTGGCCGACGCCGACAGGCACGCCTTGGCCATCCTTGCCACAGGTGCCGACCCCGGGGTCGAGTGCCATGTCGTTGCCGACCATGGCGACCTTGGTCAGCACGTCGGGACCGTTGCCGATCAGGGTGGCACCTTTGACCGGCGCGCCCTTTTTGCCGTTCTCGATCATATAGGCCTCGGTGCAGGTGAAGACGAATTTGCCCGAGGTGATATCGACCTGACCGCCGCCGAAATTGACGGCGTAAAGCCCCTTCTTCACCGACCGGAGAATCTCGTCCGGATCGTGCGCGCCATTCAGCATGCAGGTGTTGGTCATGCGCGGCAGCGGCATATGGGCGTAGCTTTGGCGCCGGCCGTTGCCGGTGGCGGGCACGCCCATCAGGCGGGCGTTCAGCCGGTCGTGCATATGGCCGACCAGGATGCCGTCGTCGATCAGCACGGTGCGCTGGCTGGGCGTGCCTTCATCATCGATGGTCAGCGAACCGCGCCGGTCGGCAATGGTGCCGTCGTCGACGACGGTGACGCCCTTGGCGGCGATCCGCTGACCCATCAGGCCGGCGAAGGCCGAGGTCTTCTTGCGGTTGAAGTCACCCTCCAAACCATGACCAATGGCTTCGTGCAACAGAATGCCGGGCCAGCCGGGGCCGAGAACGACCGACATCTCGCCAGCTGGGGTGGCTACCGATTCGAGATTGACCAAGGCTTGGCGCAGGGCTTCATCGACCGCCGCCTTCCAGGCGGCAGGCGTCATGTAAGCATCGAAGGGGACGCGGCCGCCGGTGCCGAAGCTGCCGGTTTCCATACGGCCGTTGTGTTCGACCATGACCGAGACGTTGAGGCGCACCAGCGGGCGGATGTCAGCCGCGCGGCTGCCGTCGGCGCGCAGGATCTGCACCGCCTGCCACTGGCCGGCCAGCGAGGCCATCACCTGCTTAACGCGCCCATCGCGCGACCGGGCGTAGGTATCCATCTCTTCGAGCAGCTTCACCTTCAATTCGAAGGCCGTGCCCGACAGCGGATTATCCTCTGTATAAAGCGCCCGGTTGGTGCCCGACGGCCCTGCCGCCTGAACACCCGAATGGCCGCGGGTAACGGCCTTGACTGTATCGGCGGCGCGCTCGATCGCCGCTTCGGATAGTTCGGAGGCATGGGCGTAACCGGTCGCCTCGTCGGCGATGGCGCGCAGGCCGAAGCCTTGGGAGGTATCGAAGCTGGCCGCCTTCAACTTGCCGTCGTCCCACGACAGACTTTCGGACTGGTTGAATTCGAGAAACAGCTCGCCGTCGTCGGCATCGCGCAGCGCATCGCGCAACGTCGCCTCGACGCGGCCGCAGTCCATGCCAGCACGGTGAAAGAACAGCTTATCGGAGGTGGCGAGGTCGGACATGAGGGGATTCCCGTCGCTGTTTGGCGCCTGCCCTTAGGAAGGCACGCGGCGAAGGGGAATTCAAGGGCGGCGCCGTGTGGGCTTCGGGACGCCATCTTGAAATATCCTTTCGCGTAATTTCCTTTCGCGTACTATGGCGCAGGGTGGACGAACGTCCTGCCGGAAAGAGCGGCTGGCCGCACATCATCGATCGCATCGTCGGCCTTGGCCGATGGCCGGGGGGAAAGAATTCCATGCAGCGGGTCAAGCTCGACCGGATCGACCGGCAGATCCTGAATGACCTGCAGGCCGACGGGAGAATCACCAACGTCGAACTGGCGCAACGCGCCGGCATTTCGGCACCGCCCTGCCTGCGCCGGGTGCGGGCCTTGGAAACGGCTGGATTTATCCGCGGCTATCACGCCGACATCGAGCCGAAGGCATTGGGCTATAACGTCAACGTCTTCGCCCATGTCGGTCTGAGCAGTCAGGCGGAACCCGATCTGGAAGCCTTCGAGGCTCTGGTTCGCCAGTGGCCAGAGGTGCGCGAGTGCCACATGCTGGCCGGCGAGACCGATTTCCTGTTGAAGGTGGTGGCCCGCGACTGGGACGCCTATCAGAACTTCCTGACCACCCGGCTGACGGCGGCACCCAACGTCAGCCACGTCAAATCGGCGCTGTCGATCCGCACCTCGAAGAGCGAACCCGGCGTGCCGATCGCGGTGGGTTGAGCGACATCATGGCCTCGTGCCGAGGAACGCCCTGAAAGGCGTGCGACTCGAAGCATGGGCAAGTGCTGTGTCCGTCGCCCATCCTTCGAGACAGCCGCTGCGCGGCTTCCTCAGGATGAGGACTCAGGGGATGCTAGGCATCCAAAAAAAGGGCGTCAGCCGTAGGAGACGCGGACGATTTCGTAGAATTTATGGCCGCGCGGGGTGGTGACCTCGACAACGTCGCCGATGGTCTTGCCGATCAGGGCGCGGGCCAGCGGCGAGGTGATCGACAGGCGGCCGCTGGCGATGTCGGATTCGTGACTGCCGACGATGAAGTAGTCGGTCTCCTCATCAGTCTCTTCGTCGGAGACCTTCACCTTGGCGCCGAAGCGGATGACCTTGCCGGTCAGCTTCGAGGTGTCGATGACCTCGGCCCGGCTGACCATATCTTCGAGTTCGGCCACCCGGCCTTCGACGAAACTTTGGCGTTCACGCGCCGCGTTGTATTCGGCGTTCTCCGAGATGTCGCCGTGCTCGCGGGCCTCGGCAATGGCGCGGATGATGGCCGGGCGTTCCTCGCTCTTGAGGCGCTTGAGTTCGTCCTCGAGCCGGTGGAGCCCTTCTTTCGTCGTCGGAATTTTGTCCATCAGCGCTTCCCCCGCGGAGGCTTAATGCCGCCTCCGGCATGATTGCCGCGATGGCCGGCCGCGGGCCGTGACCGTCATGGCGTCGTGCTAAAATAAGACTGGAGCGGGGCCACTTCAAGGGCGCCTCGACGCATCGCATCGATGGCATCGGCGGCGGCGGCGGCACCGGTCATGGTGGTGTAATAAGGGACCGAACAGGTCAATGCCGAGCGGCGGATGCTGACACTGTCGGCGATGGCTTGTACGCCTTCTGTCGTGTTGATGACCATCTGCACTTGACCGCTGACGATGGCATCGACGCAATGCGGCCGGCCTTCCTGCACCTTGTTCACGGCGGTGACGGCAAGGCCGGCCTCGCGCAACGTCGCGGCGGTGCCGCTGGTGGCGAGCAGCTTGAAGCCCATGTCACTGAGACGCCGGCCAATACGACAAGCAATCGCCTTGTCGTGTTCGCGCACCGAGATGAACACCGTGCCCGTCCCCGGCAGTTCGACGCCGGCAGCCAGTTGCGATTTTGCGAAGGCGCGTTGGAAGTCGGTATCGATGCCCATGACTTCGCCAGTCGAGCGCATCTCGGGGCCGAGCAGAATATCGACACCGGGGAAACGGGTGAACGGAAACACCGCTTCCTTCACCGCGACGTGACCGGTGGTCGGACGACGACCGAGGTTGAAGGCGGCGAGCATCTCGCCAGCCATCACCCGGGCGGCGATCTTGGCCACCGGTACGCCGGTCGCCTTGGCGACGAAGGGTACCGTGCGGCTGGCGCGCGGATTGACTTCGAGGATGTAGATATCGCCGTTCTTGATGGCGAACTGAACGTTCATCAAGCCGACGACGCCAAGCGCCAGGGCGAGCTGCTGTGCCTGTAGCTCAAGTTCGGTGACCGTCGCCTCGTCAAGCGAAAACGGCGGCAGCGAGCAGGCCGAATCGCCGGAATGGATGCCGGCTTCCTCGATGTGCTGCATGACGCCGGCGATATAGACGTCTTTGCCGTCGCACAGCGCATCGACATCGATCTCGATAGCATCGGTGAGGAAGGAATCGAGCAGCACCGGACTGTCGCCCGAAACCTGTACCGCCTGGGTCATGTAGCGCAGCAGCTGGGATTCGTCGTGGACGATCTCCATGGCTCGCCCGCCCAGCACGTAGGACGGTCGGATGACCAGCGGATAGCCGACCTTGTTGGCGACCCCGACGGCGCTTTCGCTGGAAGTGGCCAGTCCGTTAGCCGGCTGGCGCAGGCTAAGGCGGCGCAGCAGCTTTTGGAAGCGCTCGCGATCTTCGGCCAGATCGATGGCATCGGGAGGCGTGCCGAGAATCGGAATGCGGGCGGCCTCGAGCGCGGCGGCGAGCTTGAGCGGCGTCTGGCCGCCGAACTGAACGATGACGCCCAGCACCGTGCCGCGCCGCTGTTCGACGCGGATCAGCGCGATAACGTCTTCGGCGGTCAGCGGTTCGAAATAGAGCCGGTCAGAGGTGTCGTAGTCGGTCGACACCGTTTCCGGATTGCAGTTGACCATAATGGTCTCGAAGCCGGCTTCCTTCAGCGCGAAAGCAGCATGCACGCAGCAATAATCGAATTCGATACCCTGGCCGATGCGGTTCGGGCCACCGCCGAGAATCACGACCTTGGTACGGTCGCTGGGATCGGATTCGCATTCAGCAGCGCCAAAGCCGTCGGTCTCGTAGGTCGAATACATATAAGGCGTGCGCGACGGAAATTCGGCGGCGCAGGTATCGACCCGCTTGTAGACCGGGGCGATGCCGAGCGCGGCCCGATGGGCGGTAACCTCGGCCGGTTTGAGGCCGGTGAGCCGGGCCAGCCGTTCGTCGGAAAAGCCCATCGACTTGAGCGCCAGCAGGCCGTGTGCGTCGGCGGGCAGGCCCTCGCGACGGACGTCTGTCTCCGTCGCGACGATGGCGCGGATCTGTTCGAGGAACCAGGGGTCGTAACGGCAGGCGCGCTGCACCTCGGCCACCGTCAGGCCGTGGCGGAAGGCCTGGGCAATGACCAACAGGCGGTCGGCGCGCGGCTTGGCCAGGGCGGCCAAAACGGCGGAACGCGCGTCGGAACCGACGGCACCGTCGATCGCCACCTCGTCGAGGCCGGTATAGCCTGTCTCCATCGAGCGCAGGCCCTTTTGCAGGGATTCGGCGAAGCAGCGGCCGATGGCCATCGCCTCGCCCACCGACTTCATCGAGGTGGTGAGCAAGGGATCGGCGCCGGGAAATTTTTCGAACGTGAAGCGCGGAATCTTGGTCACGACATAATCGATGGTCGGTTCGAAGGAAGCCGGCGTCACCCCGGTGATGTCGTTGGTCAGTTCGTCGAGGCGATAGCCGACAGCCAGCCTTGCGGCGACTTTGGCGATGGGAAAGCCGGTCGCCTTCGAGGCCAGCGCCGAGGAGCGCGATACGCGCGGATTCATCTCGATGACCACCAGGCGGCCGTCTTCCGGATTGACGGCGAATTGCACGTTGGAACCGCCCGTATCGACGCCGATTTCGCGCAACACCGCAATCGAGGCGTTGCGCATGATCTGATATTCCTTATCGGTCAGCGTCAGCGCCGGGGCCACCGTGATCGAATCGCCGGTATGCACGCCCATCGGATCGACGTTCTCGATGGAGCAGACGATGATGCAGTTGTCCGCCGTGTCGCGGACCACTTCCATCTCGAATTCCTTCCAGCCGAGCACGGATTCCTCGACCAGAACTTCGTGCACCGGCGAAGCGGCAAGGCCGGAGGCGACGATCTGTTCGTATTCAGGCCGGTTGTAAGCGATGCCGCCGCCGATGCCGCCGAGCGTGAAGGACGGGCGGATGATCAGCGGCAGGCCGATTTCGTCCAGAGCCTGGGCGGCATCCGCCATCGAGGCGACCAGCCGGCTTTTCGGGCAATCCAGGCCGATCGAGGTCATCGCGTCGCGGAACTTCAAACGATCCTCGGCCTTGGAGATGGCCTCGGCATTAGCGCCGATCAATTCGACGCCGTACTTTTCGAGCACCCCGTCGCGATGCAGCGCCATGGCGACGTTGAGCGCCGTCTGTCCGCCCATGGTCGGCAGGATGGCGTCGGGCCGCTCGCGTTCGATGACCTTGGTCACCATCGCAGGCGTGATCGGTTCGATGTAGGTGGCGTCCGCCATGTCCGGGTCGGTCATGATCGTCGCCGGGTTGGAATTGATCAGCACGACCCGGTAGCCTTCGGCCCGCAATGCCTTGCACGCCTGTACGCCCGAATAATCGAATTCGCAGGCCTGGCCGATGACAATGGGGCCGGCGCCGATGATCAGGATGGATTTGAGGTCGGTGCGTTTCGGCATCGCTCAGACCACGAACCGGCGGATGCCGTTTTTCATCGACATGACATTGAAATTCATCAATAGGCCGCGCCGGTGCCCGCTCAGCTTCAAAAAGGTCAGTATCTGCGCCTCGTGCACCGGCAGGAAATTCGCCACCGCCTTTAGTTCGATCAACACTTGCTCCTCGACGATGATATCGGCGCGAAACCCCGTTTCGACGGGATGGCCCTTGTACTGAATGGGCAAGGTGACCTGCCGTTTATATTGCATCCCACTGGCCGCCAACTCCTGGCACAGACATTCCTCGTAAGCCGATTCAAGCAGGCCGGGACCGAGATGGCGATGCACTTCGATGGCGGCATCGACGATCCTGTCGGTCAGCAGATCCTGTTCCGTCATCGCCCAACCTTACCGATAGAACGCCGTTGCAGAGACGCTGCGGTCATCTATGAGGTATCACGGATGGTCATCCATCTGTTTCACAAAACGTTCGAACAGATAATGGCTGTCCTGCGGACCCGGCGAGGCTTCGGGGTGGTATTGGACGGAGAAGACCGGTTTGCCTTCGACGCGCAGGCCTGCGTTGCTGCCGTCGAACAGGGATTTGTGGGTTTCGACGACACCCGCCGGGAAGGTCGTCGGATCGACGACGAAGCCGTGGTTCTGGCAAGTGATCTCGACCTTGCCGGTGAGCAGGTCCTTGACCGGATGGTTGGCGCCGCGATGGCCCAAGTGCATCTTGCGGGTCTTCGCACCGAGCGCCAGGGCCAGCATCTGATGGCCGAGGCAGATACCGAACATCGGCAAGCCGGAGTCCAACAATGCCCGGATAGTCGGCACCGCATAGATGCCGGTGGCGGCCGGGTCGCCCGGACCGTTCGACAGGAATATGCCGTTGGGCTTGTGCGCCAGCACCTCGGCGGCGGAAGCGCCGGCCGGCAGCACAGTAACGCGACAGCCGGCAGCAGCCAGGCAGCGCAGGATATTGCGCTTGGCGCCGTAATCGATGGCGACGACGTGATGGCGCGGCGCCCGTTGCTGGCCGTAGCCCTGCCCCAGTTGCCAGGTCGTTTCGTCCCAGGCATAGGTCTGCCGGCAGGTGACGTCGCGGGCCAGGTCCATGCCTTCCAGGCCCGGCCAGGCCGCGGCGCGGGCAATCGAGGCGGCCACGTCGAAATGACCATCGGCGGGATAACAGACGACGCCGTTGGGCGCCCCCCCGTCGCGGATGCGCCGGGTCAGTCGGCGGGTATCGACGCCGGTCACCACGATCAGCCCCTGGGCCTTCAACCAAGCGTCGAGGTGCTGAGCGGCACGCCAGCTGGCCGGTTCGGTGATGGGCGCGCGCAACACGCAGCCCCGCACCGCCGGGGTTGTCGTCTCGACGTCCTCGGCATTGGTCCCGACGTTGCCGATATGGGGAAAGGTGAAGGCAATGATCTGCCCGGCGTAAGATGGATCGGTGAGAATTTCCTGATAGCCGGTGATCGAGGTGTTGAAACAGACCTCACCCACCGATTCGCCCCGGGCACCGGCACCACGCCCCCAATGCACGCTGCCATCGGCCAGGATCAGGGCGGCATTCGCCCAGACCGGTTTGGCAACGGCGGGATGGGCGATGGCGGGCAGGGAGGCGACCGCGGCTGCGGAAACGGCCGTCCCGGCGGCAGCAGCCGCGGGGCCAGTCGGTCCGTCAGTGCTCGGCATGGATGTTCCTCGTGTCCGGGGCGCCCCCAAGGTACCTTACCAAGGGAGCACGGTCGCGGGCCGCCAACCGGCGGGAGCGACGCCTGAGCCGCCGGCTGGGCCGCTTCTTAAGCAAATACCGTGCCGCCGTCAAGGCCAATACCAAGTTAAGATGTGTTTTGTTTCAATGATTTAGAAGATTCTTAGGATTTGCTTTTCAAGGCCGCTTTGGCTAACGTCCCGCCTCTCACGGGCCGCACAGGGAGACAACCATGCTCCGCTCCGACCTTAAGGACGCCCTCGGGATTGCCATGAAGGGCAAGGATCCGCGGTCGGTATCGACCATCCGCCTGATCCTGGCCGCCTTGAAGGACCGCGACATAGCGGCCCGGTCCAAGAGCAACATGGACGGCATCAGCGAAGCGGAAATCCTGACCCTGCTGCAAGCCATGATCAAGCAGCGCCGGGAAAGCGCCGAACTGTACGAAAAAGGTGGCCGGCCGGAACTGGCGCAGCAGGAAATTGAGGAAATCGGCGTCATCCACCGCTTCATGCCGGCGCAAATGGATGAAGACGAGATGCGCGCCGCCATCGCCCAAGCGGTCACCGACTTGGGCGCCACCAGCCTGAAGGACATGGGCCGCATCATGGCGGCGCTGCGCGAACGCCACGCCGGACGCATGGACTTCGCCAAGGTCGGGGCCCTGGTCAAAGCCCAGTTCGGCTGACCCAACCGAAAGCCCAAGCAGCGGCCCACAGCCTGCCCCCGGCTGCTGTGAATTGCGGGCAAGACGGGGATAAACCGCCGATATTTGCGCGATCCAGGACGGCCCATTCGGCGTAAACTACTGCCTCTCGCGAATCGCTCCCCCGGCCGAATCGCTTCCCTGCCGATGCCGGGGTCAGGTGCCGTCCATGGCCTTTCCACCTTCGTTCCTGGAAGAACTGCGCGCCCGCGTCGACCTGGGCGAGGTGGTGGCGCGGCACGTCAAGCTGATCCGGCGCGGCCGCGAATTCGTCGGCTTGAGCCCCTTTCAGACGGAACGGACTCCATCCTTCACCGTGGTGCCGGAAAAGGGCTTCTATCACTGCTTTTCCAGCGGTGAGCACGGCGACGTCATCGACTTCGTCATGAAGGTCGAAGGCCTGAGCTTCCCCGACGCCGTCGAACGGCTGGCGGCGCAGGCCGGCATGGAGATGCCGATCGACACCCCGGAAGAGCGCGAAAAGGCCGAAAAGCGCAAGACTTTGTACGATGTGGTCGAGGCAGCGGCGCGCCATTACGAACGCTGCCTGCGCATGCCGGAAGGCAAGGCGGCGTTGGATTATCTGCACCGCCGCGGCCTGGACGACGCCACCATCGCCCGCTTCCGCCTGGGCTATGCCCCGGATTCCCATTCGGCGATCAAGGGCGCGCTGGCCCGCGAGGGCATGGACGAAAGCGCCCTGATCGAGGCCGGCCTGTTGATCAGCCCGGAGGACGAGACGCGCAAGCCCTATGACCGTTTCCGCCACCGGGTGATGTTTCCGATCACCGACCGGCGCGGCCGACCGATCGCCTTTGGCGGGCGCATTCTGGCCGAGGGCGAGCCCAAATACCTGAATTCGCCGGAAACGCCCCTGTTCCACAAAGGCGCCGTGCTTTACGGCCTGCATCAAGCCGCCCGGTCGGCCGCCGAACGCAAACAGGTCATCGTCGCCGAAGGCTATATGGACGTCATCGCCCTAGCCAAGGCAGGAATCGATCATTCGGTGGCGCCCCTCGGCACCGCGCTGACCGAGGAGCAGTTCGCCCTGCTCTGGCGGCTGGCGCCCGAAGCAGTGCTGTGCTTCGACGGCGACCGCGCCGGCCAACGCGCCGCCGCCCGCGCCGCCACCCGCGCGCTGCCGCTGTTGCGCCCCGAAGTGACCCTGCGCTTCGCCGTATTGCCGGTTGGCGAGGACCCGGACAGCCTGATCGCTGCCCAGGGACCAGCGGCGATGATAGCGGCCATCGCCGCGGCCTTGTCCCTGTCCGTTGCCCTGTGGCGCATCGAAAGCGGCGGCCGGTTGCCGCCGACGCCGGAGG
>CAMCUA010000045.1 GCA_945878455.1 Asaia bogorensis
CACCGCCGATCCCACCGCCCCGCCGGCCATCGCGCCCTGCTATCTGTCGACCGCCGAAGACCGCCGCGTCGCCGCCGACGCCATCCGCGTCACCCGCCGGCTGATGCGCCAGCCCGCACTCGCCCCCTACCGCCCCGATGAATTCCTGCCCGGACCGGATGTCGACGACAGCGACGAAGCCCTGGCCAAGGCCGCCGGCGCCATCGGCACGACGATCTTCCACCCCGTCGGCACGGCCAAGATGGGCCTGGAGTCGGACCCCCTGGCCGTAGTCGACAACCGCCTGCGCGTCAGCGGCATCGACCGCCTGCGCGTCATCGACGCCTCGGTGATGCCGACTATCACCTCGGGCAACACCAACACGCCGACAGCAATGATCGCGGCGAAAGGGGCGGGGTTTCTGCGTTGAGCGCCGGGCCATCTATCGCGCCGACGTACAAATATCAAGCTCAGCAATGATGAAGTCGGTAAGGGCCTATTTGGAGCCGAGCCGTTTGGCCTCGTTGAAATCGGCCATGGCTCGGTCGTTGTCGCCCTTCGCCTGGTGGGTGAGGCCTCGGTTGTTGTAAGCCATGGCGTAGTTGGGGTCGATCCGGATGGCGTCGTTGAAATCGGTAATGGCTCGGTCGTAATTGCCTTTGATGCGGTAGACGTTGCCCCGATTGTTATAGGCGAAGGCGTACTTGGGGTCGATCCGAATGGCTTCGTTGAAATCGGCGATGGCGCGATATGAATTACCCCTGTTGCTATAGGCAAGGGCGTACTTTGGGTTGATCTGGATGGCCTCGCTAAAGTCGGAGATAGCCCGGTCGTGATCGCCATTGTTGCCGTAAGTGGCGCCCCGACTGTTGTAGGCGACGGCGTACTTTGGATCGATGCGAATCGCTTCATCGAAGTCGGCAATAGCGCGGTTGTTGTCACCTTTATCACGGTAGCTAACACCCCGATTGTTGTAGGCAATGGCGAAATTGGGATCGAGGTGAATGGCGACGCTGTAGTCTGCAACGGCGCGGTCGTTATCGCCTGTATCGCGGTAAGCGACGCCTCGGCTATTGTAGCCGACGGCATACTTGGGATCGATCTGGATGGCCTCGCTGTAATCGGCGATGGCCCGGTCGTAGCCGCCTGTGGCGTGGTAGACGGTTCCGCGGTTGAAGTGGGCTAGTATGTACTTTGGATCAATCTGGATGGTCGCACTGAAATCGGCGATAGCCCGCTCATAGTCGCCCTTGGTTTGGTAGGCACCGCCCCGGTTGTAATGCGCCGCCGCGCGAAGCTCTTGCGACAGCTTTGCAAACTGGAGGACGGCTGTGCAGCCCGCAATGGTGCTGTCTGTATCGCTGTCCTTGTAGCAGTCGTCGGCTTCGCGCTGGCTAGCGGCGTCGGCCGGCGATGCCAGCAGGATGGCACTCAGGATCATTGCAACGCCGCAGCGGAAAAGCGCGCTGGCCACGACTACGTCCCTCCGATTTTAAATCCTTGAAGGAAGATTACCATATCCGGGCGCTGCGGTCGCGCCGGCATAGCATTCGAGAAAAGGCGATGCAGCGATGAGTTGGGGATGCGGGTGCGATGAAAAAGCCCTCCCCTATCCCCAACTCATCTCCACATCCCCTGTAACAAGCCCCGCCAAGGGGAAGCGCGGAGAAGGGAGTTAAAGCCGCCTGCGGCCTTGCCGCCCGCCTTCCGTTGCGCCTCCGAAGCGCCCTCACGGCGCGCCAGCCGAGCAGCATGGCCAGAATACCGCCATAGATCAGCGGCTCGCGCACGTCGGCCTTCACCATCATGTAGAAATGCACCACCCCGGCGATGCCTGCGATATAGGCCGCCCGGTGCAGCGTCTGCCAGAGCTTGCCCAAGCGGCGGATCCAGCCCTGGGTCGAGGTGACGGCGAGCGGCAGCAGCAGCAGCACGCCCAGCATGCCAACCGTGATGTATGTGCGCTTGAGGATGTCTTCCCAGATCGTCTTCCAGGCGAAAAAATGGTCGAGTATGACATAGCTGGAAACGTGCATCGTCACATAGAAGAAGGCGAACAGCCCCAGCATGCGGCGCAAGCGCGCCAAGCCGTTCCAGCCGGAAATCTGGCGCACCGGCGTCACCGCCAGCGCGATCAGCAGAAAGCGCAACGCCCAATCGCCCAAGCCCCGGTTCAGCGCCTCGATGGGATTGGCGCCGAGCCCGTCGGTGACCGCCGCATAGGCGTACCATGCCGCCGGCAGCAGGCAGGCGGTAAAGACGGCCGGCTTGATCAGCCAGCGCATGCGTTGGTCGGCGGTCACGCCCAGCTCCGTCGCACACCAGGCCCCGTCAGTAGAACTTCTTCAAATCCATGCCGGCATACAGCGACGCCACCTGCTCGGCATAGCCGTTGAACGCCAAGGTCTCGCGGCGAAAGAATTCGCCGATGCGCCGTTCCGTGGCCTGGCTCCAACGCGGATGGTCGACCTTCGGATTGACGTTGGAATAGAAGCCGTATTCCCCCGGCGCCGATTCGTTCCACGAGGTCGCCGGCATCTGTTCCTGGAAATTGATCCGCACGATCGATTTGATGCCCTTGAAGCCGTACTTCCACGGCACCACCAGGCGCAGCGGCGCGCCGTTCTGGTTGGGCATCGATTGGCCGTAAACGCCGACGGCCAGGATGGTCAGCGGATGCATGGCCTCGTCCATGCGCAGGCCTTCCACATAGGGCCAGTCCAGCACCCGACGGCTCTGTCCCGGCATCTGCTTGGGATCGTGCAGGGTCTCGAAGGCGACGAACTTGGCATTGCCCGTCGGCTCGAAGCGCTTCAGCACGTCGGCTAAGGGAATGCCGACCCAGGGGATGACCATCGACCAAGCCTCGACGCAGCGCATGCGATAGACCCGCTCCTCCAACGCATGCGGCTTGATCAGGTCTTCCAGGCCGATGCTGCCCGGTTTGGCCACCGCGCCGGCAACCTCGACGGTCCACGGCTTGGTCTTGAAGAAGCGGGCGTTGCGTTGCGGGTCAGCCTTGTCGGTGCCGAATTCGTAAAAATTGTTATAGGAAGTGACTTGGTTGAGCGGTGTCAGTTCCTCATCGGTGCCGAACGGCCCCGGCTGCACGCCCTCCAGTTTGCCGTCGGTCAACACGGCGGCCTCGCCGGTTAGCGCTCCACCGATGGCGCCGGCCGCGGCCAATCCGGCGGCGGCGATGAAGGCGCGGCGGTCCAGGTAAAGCGACGGCGGCGTGATCTCCGACGCCTTGACGTCGGTGGGGTTGGCATTCCGGATCAACATGGCGGTCGTCCCTTCGTCCAAGGTTCGCGGCTACCGTCTAGCCTTTGGTTATCCTTCGGCGTTCGGCCGGGCACTGTTACGTCCGACCCTAAATTTGTCCCGCCGCGCCGCCGGGGCAAGAGAAACATACTTCGGCGGCTTTCACGCGGCGTCACGTTAGCGCGAGCTTCGGCATCGTGGCGTCCCGGCGTCGGGATGCTGGTTCATCGACGGCGCCTGTGATTATAATCCGACATCGATGCGAATTCTCTATCATCTCTGGCTATCTCCCTTTTGCCGCAAGGTGCGCGTCGCCCTGGCCGAAAAGGGCGTCGAAGCCGATTACAAGGTTGAGCCTATATGGAATCGCCGTCCGGCGTTCCTGGCGCTCAATCCGGCCGGCGACGTGCCCGTATTGGTCGAGCCCGATGGCACGGTTATCGCCGACAGCACGGCGATTTGCGAATACCTGGAAGAAACCGTACCGGCGCCACCCTTGCTCGGCGGCGACCCGCTGCAACGGGCGGAAATCCGCCGCCTGGTCGCCTGGTTCGACCGCAAGTTCGATGCCGAGGTGACGGTAAATCTGGTCGGCGAAAAGATGATGAAGCGCTTCCTTGGGCTCGGCCAGCCCGACTCCGACGCCATCCGCGCCGGCCATGCCAATCTTCGCCAGCACCTTCAATACATCGATTGGCTGGTTGAACGGCGCAACTGGCTGGCGGGCGAAACACTGTCGCTGGCCGATCTCGCCGCGGCGGCACACTTGTCGGCGGTCGACTACCTGGGCGATGTGCCGTGGGAAAAACACGACGCGGCCAAGGACTGGTACGCCCGCATCAAATCGCGTCCCAGCTTCCGTCCGTTGCTCGCCGACCGCATCCCCGGCGCGCCGCCGCCCAAGCATTACGCCGACCCGGACTTCTGAGCCGTCCCTCAGTTCCGCCGCACGTCCAGCTTCTCGATCTCGGCGCGGGCCGCGTCGCCGACCGGACCGGTGGGGGCGATGCGCAGGATGCTCAGCCAATCCTGGCGTGCCCCGCCGGTATCCCCAGCGGCCCGCCGCAGCATACCGCGCTCGAGCAGGGCTGCCGTACTGTCCGCATCGATGCGCAAGGCCTCCTCGGCGTCCCACAGAGCACCCTCGGCATCGCCCAGGCGCCGTCTGGCGCTGGCGCGGAGCGCCAGGGCGTCGACGTCGTAAGGATCGAGCGCGATGGCCTGATCCAGGTCGTCGGCTGCCGCTTCATAGTCCTGGCGTTGGGCGCGCACGGCAGCACGGTCGACGAACAGAGTGCCATTGTGTGGGGATAACCCGATGGCGGCGTCCAATACGCTTTCGGCGCGGGCTATATTGCTTGCCAGCAGCCAGCCTTGCGCCGCCTGGGCCAGTAGTTCGGCGCGGATCGGCGCCACGGCGCGCAGCCGTTGGGCCAGTTCCTCCAGCCGGCGCGCGCCTTCTGCATGCTCGCCCATGCCGATCAGGGCGACGCCGGTGCAATGCTCGGCGGCCTCGCCGCCGCCCATGCCGCGCCAATTGACGGCGGCACCGAAGGCGGCGTCAGGATCGCTGCGGGTCAGCGCCATGCAGCGGCTATAACTCATCGGTGGCTCGCCAGCAGCGGCCCCTGTCGGCCAGGCTGCCAACGCAACGATGACGAGGCGTTTCATCATTCCTGCGGCCATGGGTGCTGCAAATCCTTGTCGCGATACCGATTTGCCCGATAGCATCCCCCAGCTCCCCACCGCAAGGCCCCCACCGCTAAGGGCGACACCGGAGGCTGCATGGCGAACGCCGATCTCTTCCTGTTCTGTTTCGGCCTCGGCTACAGCGCAACCGCTTTGGCCCGCCGCCTGCGCGGCGAAGGCTGGGACGTGGCGGGAACCTCGCGACCGGGCAGGTCCGCCCCCGGCGGCGATGCCATCCCGCTCTTTCCCTTCGCCCGCGACCGGCCACTCGACGGCCCCGGCGCCGCCGCCCTGGCGCGGGCCAGTCATATCCTGATCTCGATTCCGCCCGATGCCGTCGGCGATCCGGTCCTCGACGGCTGCGCCGAAGCCATCGCGCTGACGTCCCGTGCGGTCTGGATCGGTTATCTGTCGACCACCGGCGTCTATGGCGATACCGGTGGCGCGCCGGTGGATGAAGCATCGCCCCTGGCGCCGACCTCGGCGCGCAGCCGCTGGCGGGCGGCGGCCGAACGGGCTTGGTTGGCCTTCGGCGGTGAACGCAACATCGCCGTGCAGGTCTTCCGTCTGGCCGGCATCTACGGCCCTGGCCGCAGCCCCCTCGACCGGCTGCGCGCTGGGCAAGCGCAGCGCATCGACCGTCCCGGTCATCGTTTCGGGCGCATCCATGTCGATGACATCGCCACGGTCTTACGCGCCTCCATCGCCCGGCCGCGTGCCGGCGGCGTCTACAACGTCGCCGACGACGAACCGGCCGAACCGGAAAAGGTCATCGCCTGCGCCGCGGCGTTGCTCGGCCTGCCGCCGCCGCCGCTGGTGCCCTTTGCCGAGGCCGCGAAAAGTATGTCGCCCATGGCCTTGTCCTTTTGGCAGGACAATCGCCTCGTCGTCAGTCGGTGCATCCGCGACGAACTCGGCGTGCAATTGGCCTATCCGACCTACCGCGAAGGGCTCCAGGCCATCCTCGCCGCCGCCGGCTGAACCACTATCCCTCTATCCGCTGGAGCAATGCCGTCAGCACGTCGCCCAACCGCTCCAGGTCGGCCGGCGCCGACAGCCGATGGTCGCCACCCTTGACCAGGATCAGTTCGACATCGGTCGATTGCAGGCATTCGGCCAGCCGTTGCGAACACGACCACGGCACATGCTCGTCGGCCAATCCATGGATCAGCCGTACCGGGCAGCTTAGCGCGATTGGTCCCCGCAGCACTCTGTGGCGCTCGCCGTCTTCCAGCAACCGGCGCGTGATCGGATAAGGGCCTTCGCCATAGGTGCTGGGCAAATAGGTGATGCCGTCCCGTTCCAGTTCGCCGCGTTGCGCCGCCGTCATCCGCCCCGGCAGCCGTTCTGCCGTGCCGTCAGGCGCGGCGGCGATGCCGATCAATCCGGCCACCCGCTCGGGCCGGGCCAACGCGGCCAGCGTCATGATCCACCCGCCGATGCTGGAACCGATCAGCACCTGCGGTCCCTCGGTCAGGCGGTCGAGCACGGTCACCGCATCCTCGGCCCATCGCCCGACGGTTGCTTGCAGGAAGTCGCCCGACGATGCGCCGTGCGCAAAATAATCGAAACGGACGAAGGCTCTGTCTTGGCGGCGGCAAAAATCCTCCAGGAAAACCGCCTTGCTACCGGTCATGTCCGAACGGAATCCGGTCAGGAAGACGATTCCCGGCGTTCGTCCGGGCGTGCGTCGGTAGGCGATTGTCGCGCCATCGTCGCGTGCTAGTATCCGCGCTTGAGTCGCGGTCGTGTCTGCCGCGTCGGACATATCGATGCCGGGAAGATGGAAACGGGCGCGCAGAATAGCAGTATCGGCGATGCGGCGGAACGTTCGCCGCGCGACGGCGGAGAGACGGCTGCAGGCCGCCAGGCGACCGTGCTACAGGTGCTGCCCGCTCTCGGTCAGGGCGGCGGTGTCGAACGCGGTACGGTCGAAATAGCCGCTGCCATCGTTGCCGCCGGCGGCCGCGCCATCGTCGCCTCAGCCGGTGGCCATCTCGAGCGCGAATTGAAGCGTTGCGGCGCCGAACACGTTGCCTTGCCGCTCGACAGCAAGAATCCACTAACCATGCGCGACAATGCCCGCAAGCTGGCCGATCTTGTCGCTGCCGAAAAGGTCGACCTGCTGCACGCCCGCTCGCGGGCCCCGGCGTGGAGCGCGCTGGCGGCGGCGAAGCGAACCGGCCGGCCGCTGGTGACCACCTTTCACGGCACCTATGGCAGTGAAAACTGGTTGAGGCGGCACTACAACGCGGTGATGGTCAAGGGCGAACGGGTGATTGCCATCTCGCAATTCATCGCCGGCCACATGCGCCGCGTCTATGGCGTGCCGGTGCGCCGCATCCGGGTGATCCATCGCGGCGTCGATCTCGGCAAATTCGATCCGGCGCGGGTCAGTGCCGAACGGGTCATCCAACTCTCCACCCGCTGGCGCCTGCCCGATGGCGCGCCAGTGGTCATGCTGCCCGGCCGGTTGACCCGCTGGAAGGGACAATCGGTGTTCATCGACGCCATCGCCAAGCTCGGCCGTGATGACCTGCGCTGCATCCTGGTCGGTTCCGATCAGGGACGCACCGGCTATCGCCGTGAATTGGAACGCCAGGTGGCGCGTCTCGGCCTCGGCAAGGTCGTGCAACTGGTCGATCACTGCGACGATATGCCCGCGGCCTACAAGCTGACCGACGTAGTGGTCTCCGCCTCGACCGAACCCGAGGCATTCGGCCGGGTGGTCGCCGAAGGTCAGGCGCTGGGCCGCCTGGTGATCGCCACCGACCACGGCGGCGCCCGCGAAACGGTTATTCCCGGCGAAACCGGCTGGCTGGTCGAACCGGGCAGCGCCGACAGCTTGGCCGAAGCCCTGTCCCGTTGCCTGGCGCTGTCCGCCGCCGCTCGCCAAGCCATGGCCGCCAGCGCCATCGCCAATGTGCGCAATAATTTCTCGACCGAGGTGATGGCCGGCAAGACGCTCGATGTCTATGACGAGGTCCTCGCCCCTGCGGCCCGTTCCTGAAAGTGCTGGACCGCGACGACCGTATCCTGGTGATCAAACTGGGTGCGTTGGGCGACATGGTGCAAGCCGAAGGTCCCTTTCAAGCCATCCGCCGCCATCATGGCCGTGCCCACATCACGCTCCTGACCACGTTGCCCTTCGTCGATTTCGCCCGCGCCACCGGTTGTTTCGACGATGTTTGGGTCGATGCCCGGCCGCGCGGTCTCGACCTCGGCGGCTGGCTCGATCTGCGCCGCCGTCTGCGCGGCGGGCGATTTCACCGGGTCTACGATCTGCAGACCTCGGACCGCAGCAGCCTCTATTTTCGTTTGATGCTTCCCGGTCGTCGCCCGGAATGGTCGGGCATTGCGCCGGGCTGCTCCTACCCGCACGCCAATCCCCGGCGCGATGCCATGCACACGTTGGAGCGTCAGGCCGAACAACTGGCCCAGGCGGGCATTGCTGCCGTACCGGCACCAGACCTCGGCTGGGCCCAGGCCGACGTGCGGCGCTTCGGTCTTGCCGAACCCTATGTCCTGCTGGTACCCGGCGGCGCCGCCCACCGTCCGGCCAAACGCTGGCCGGCCGACCGCTATCGGGCGCTCGCCACGCGGCTGCGGGCCGCCGGTGCAACGCCGGTGCTGATCGGCGGGCCGGGCGAACGGGCGCTGACCGCCCTTATCGCCCTCGGCCTCGAAGGCGTGCGCGATCTGGCGGGTGAAACTGGCCTGCTCGACCTCGCCGTCCTCGCCCGGGGTGCCGCCGCGGCCATCGGCAACGATACTGGACCGATGCATGTGGCCGCTGCCGCCGGCTGTCCGACGGTCGTGCTCTATTCGGGGCAATCCGATCCGGCGCTCTGCGCGCAGCGCGGCCCGGCTGTTACCATCCTGCGCCGCGACAGCTTGGCCGACTTGCCGCTCGCGGTTGTCTTGGCGGCGCTGCCGGCGGCTGTCGGCGTCGCTGAAACTTGACAGTTTCCGGCGGAACGCGGATATAACGCACCATGTTCACACTCTGCACGACGACGACCTCGACAACGACCCGGACTCCCGGCAGGGAGGGTCCGTGAGGTCCAACGCGTACTGAAGCTGGACACACGCAACCCTCCCGATACCACCGGGGGGGTTTTTTGCTGCTGTTTTTTGACCGAGGATGGGTCCCATGGCGGACGGCGAACACGACGATGGTAAGGTGAAACTGACGCTGCCCGACGGCAGTGTGCGGTCCTACGACGGCCCGGTGACCCCCGAACGGGTTGCCACCGATATCGGCCCTGGCCTGGCCAAGGCGGCGCTGGCGGCGCGCGTCGACGGTCAGGCCTGGGATCTGCGCCGGCCGATTGCCGTCAGCGCCCGGTTGGAAATCGTCACCGGCCGCGATAGCGACGCCTTGGAATTGATCCGTCACGACGCCGCCCATGTGATGGCCGAGGCGGTGAAGGAGCTGTATCCCGACACCCAGGTGACCATCGGCCCCGCCATCGAGAACGGCTTCTATTACGACTTCGCCCGCGCTGAACCCTTCACGCCTGACGACCTGGCGAAGATCGAAGCGCGCATGCGCGACATCGTCGCCCGCGACGAGCCGATCGTGCGCGAGGAATGGGATCGCGCCGAGGCTATTCGCTTCTTTCAGGGATTGGGCGAGCACTATAAGGCCGAAATTATCGAGGCTATTCCGGCTGATCAGACGGTGACGCTCTATCGCCAGGGCGCCTTCATCGATCTCTGCCGCGGCCCGCACCTGCCCTCGACGGGCAAGCTCGGCACCGCTTTCAAGCTGATGAGCGTCGCCGGTGCCTATTGGCGTGGCGATCATCGCAACGCCATGCTGCAACGCATCTACGGCACGGCCTGGGCCACCGACAAGCAGCTCAAAGATCACCTCCATATGCTGGAGGAGGCGGAGAAGCGCGATCATCGCCGGGTCGGGCGCGAACTCGGCCTGTTCCACCTCCAGGACATCGCCGCCGGTGCCGTCTTCTGGCATCCCAAGGGCTGGACCCTCTATCGCACCATCCAGGCCTATATGCGCGCCCGCCTGGAACAGAGCGGCTATGTCGAGGTCAACACGCCACAGCTGCTCGACCGGGTGTTGTGGGAATCCTCCGGCCATTGGGAGAAGTTCCGCGAAAACATGTTCATCGCCGAATCAGAGGAACGGATGTTGGCGCTCAAGCCGATGAACTGTCCCGGCCATGTGCAGATTTTCAAGCAAGGCATCAAAAGCTATCGCGACCTGCCGCTGCGCCTGGCCGAATTCGGCGGCTGTCATCGCAACGAACCTTCCGGCGCCCTGCACGGCCTGATGCGGGTCCGCGCCTTTACCCAGGACGACGCTCACATTTTCTGCACCGAAGATCAGATCAACGCCGAAAGCACGCGCTTTTGCGAACTGCTGCTGGCCATCTACAAGGATTTCGGTTTCGCCGACGTGGTCATTAAGTTCTCCGACCGTCCGGCCGTGCGGGCCGGCGCCGATGCGGTCTGGGACCGAGCCGAAGCGGCATTGCGTTCGGCCTCCGCCGCCGCCGGCATCGAAACGGTGCTCAACCCGGGCGAGGGTGCCTTTTACGGGCCAAAGCTCGAATTCGTGCTGCGCGATGCCATCGGCCGCGATTGGCAGTTGGGTACATTGCAGGTGGATTTCGTGCTGCCCGAACGCCTCGATGCCTCCTATATCGGCGAAGACGGCCAAAAGCACCGGCCGGTTATGTTGCACCGGGCCATCCTCGGTTCTTTCGAACGCTTCATCGGCGTCCTTATCGAACATCACGCCGGGCGCTTTCCGCTGTGGCTGGCCCCGCTACAGGTCGTGGTGGCCACCATCACCAACGATTCCGACGATTACGCCCACCGCGTCCTGGAAGCGCTGCAAAGTGCCGGATTGCGGGCCGAAGCCGACCTGCGCAACGAAAAAATCAACTACAAGGTTCGCGAGCATAGCAACGCCCGAATACCGGCCCTGCTGGTGGTCGGCCGGCGCGAAGCCGACGAGGGCAAGGTCGCCATCCGCCGGCTCGGCAGCAACGCGCAGGATGTGGTTTCGCTCGACGAAGCAATAGTTAGACTTGCGGACGAGGCGAAAAGTCCCCTAGAAAGGCGCTGACAAACCCTACGCGCGCCCATGGGGCGGCGCCGTCGGGGCTCGTCCCCGGGATTCGGGCCTTGCGGCTCCGTCTTCCTATGGGACCCCCGCAAACAGAGGAGAGTGTTACATCCGGAGGCCACGGACGGTTGATGCGCCTGCTAAAAAAGGGCCGCGCATCAACGAAGAAATCGAGACGCCGAACATCCGCCTAGTAGACGAAAACGGCGAAATGGTCGGGGTTGTTTCCCTGGGTCAAGGACTGGAAGCCGCGACTGCGGCCGGTCTCGACTTGGTCGAGGTGGCGCCGCAAGCGGCGCCGCCTGTCTGCAAGATTCTGGACTACGGCAAGTTCAAATATATCGAGCAGAAAAAGGCCAACGAGGCGCGCAAGAAGCAAAAAACCATCGAGGTCAAGGAAATCAAGATGCGTCCCGGCATCGATATCCACGACTACGAGGTCAAGATGCGCAGCGCCAAGCGGTTCCTCGATGAAGGCGATAAGGTGAAAGTCACCATCCGCTTCCGCGGCCGGGAAATGGCGCATCAGGAACTGGGCATGAAAGTGCTGGACCGGGTGCGCGGGGAATTGGACGAAATGGCCAAGGTCGAACAGTTCCCGACCATGGAAGGCCGCATGATGACCATGGTTATCGCGCCGCGCTGACCGTTGCTTCGGCCTTCTTCTGCGCCGCTGCGGCTTGACCGATCCAGGGGGCGACCGCTATAACGCACGCCCCTAGGGGGACCGGACGGTCCGGCGTGGGCATGCCCAGCCGTCCGCAATGCCGATATCACCGCTGCATCCTCCGGCATTGGCCGGTCTGCGATGCCACAGAGAAGGAAAACGGGAAATGCCCAAGCTGAAGACCAAGTCTGGCGCCAAAAAGCGCTTCAAGATGACGGGTACGGGCAAGGTTCGGGCCAAAGTTGCTTTCAAAAACCACATGTTGAGCAACAAGCCCAAGAAGATGAAGCGCCAAGCGCGCGGGACGTTCATCCTGGCTCCGGGTGACTCGCGTCTGGTCAAATCTTATATGCCTTACGCCTAGGAGCCTCGTCACATGTCACGCGCAACCAACAGTCCCGCTCGTCGTGCCGCGCACAAAAAAGTGCTGGATCTGGCCAAGGGTTACCGCGGCCGGGCGAAAAACAATTTCCGCATTGCCATCGAACGGGTCGAACATGGCTTGCAGTACGCCTATCGCGACCGACGCAACAAAAAGCGCACGTTTCGCGCCTTGTGGATTCAGCGCATCAATGCCGGCGTCCGCATGCATGGGATGACCTATTCGCAGTTCATCAACGGCTTGCTCCGGGCGGGCATCGAGATCGATCGCAAGATGCTGTCCGACCTGGCCACCCGTGAACCGGAATCGTTTACCAGCCTGGTTGAAAAGGCCCGGGCCGCCCTCGCCAATCCTGCCTGAACGCTACGGACGCTTCCGCGTGGACGAGGGAGCCGGCCCCCGGGCGGCTCCCTTTCGTTTGCCCGCCGCCGTGTTGGAAATTCTGAGCCGCAACGATCGGTCGCATCATGGAGACTTTCGATAACTTGCGCGAAGACATCATCGGGGCGGTGCATCGTGCCGCCGATCTCGATGCCCTCGAAGCGCTGCGCGTCGCCGAACTGGGTCGCAAGGGGCGCGTTACCGGCCTGATGAAGGGGCTGGGCGGCCTCGACCCCGAGGCCCGGCGCGCTGCCGGCGCCGCGCTCAACCGGCTGAAGGACGATGTCGCCGCCGCCCTCGATGCGCAAAAGGCGGTGCTGGCCGAGCGCGCGTTGGACGCCGGGCTGGAACGCGACCGCATCGACGTCTCCTTGCCCGTCCGTCCCGAATCCGAAGGCCGCATCCATCCGATCAGTCAGACTATCGACGAGGTGATGGCGATCTTCGGCGAGATGGGCTTTTCGGTCGCCGAAGGCCCCGACATCGAAGATGACTGGCATAACTTCACGGCGCTCAATATTCCGCCCGAACATCCCGCCCGCCAGGAGATGGACACTTTCTATTTGCCGGGCGAGAAGGATGGGCACCGCATGGTATTGCGCACCCATACCTCGCCGGTACAGATCCGCACCATGCTCGGGCGCAAACCGCCGCTGCGCATCATCGTGCCGGGCCGCACCTATCGTTGCGACTACGACGCCACCCATTCGCCGATGTTTCATCAGGTCGAAGGTCTGGTCATCGACGAAGCCACGCACTTCGGCCATCTCAAGGGCTGTCTGATCGAATTCTGCCGTGCTTATTTTGGGGTGGACGATCTGCCCGTGCGTTTCCGCGCCAGCTATTTCCCCTTCACCGAACCCTCGGCCGAGGTCGACATCGGCTGCAAGCGCGAAGGCGGCGGGCTGAGCATTGGGCACGGTAACGACTGGCTGGAAATTCTCGGCTCCGGCATGGTCCATCCGAAAGTCATCGAAAACTGCGGCCTCGATCCGGCGCGTTATCAGGGCTTCGCCTTCGGCATGGGGCTGGAACGTATTTCCATGCTGAAGTACGGCATTCCCGACCTGCGCACCTATTATGAATCCGATCTGCGTTGGCTGCGCCATTATGGCTTTGCCGCCCTCGACATGCCGTCCCTGGTAGCGGGACCAATCCCATGAAGTTCACGCTGAACTGGCTCAAGGAGCATCTGGAGACCGACGTTCCGGTGGCCAGCATCGCCGAAACGCTGACCATGATCGGGCTCGAAATTGAGTCGGTGATCGATCGGGCCAAGGATCTGGCGCCCTTCACCGTGGCCCGTGTCATCGAAGCCAAACAGCATCCCGATGCCGATCGTCTGCGTGTCTGCCGGGTCGAAACGGCTGGCGGCGAAGTGCAGGTGGTCTGCGGCGCGCCGAACGCGCGTACCGGCATGCTCGGCGTCTTCGCTCCCTCCGGCACCTTCATCCCTGGCGCCGGCATCACGCTGAAGAAAAGTATGATCCGCGGCGTCGAAAGCAACGGCATGTTGCTGTCCGAACGGGAAATGAAGATCAGCGACGAACACGACGGCATCGTCGATCTGCCGACGGATGCCAAGGTCGGCGCGCCGGCCGCCGCCGTCATGGGCCTCGACGACGTCGTCTTCGACGTGTCGATCACGCCGAACCGTGGCGATTGCCTGGGCGTGCGCGGTATTGCCCGCGATCTGGCCGCCGCCGGCCTCGGCCGCTTGAAGCCTCTGGCGGTGCCGCCGGTCAAAGGCGCGTTCAAGAGCCCTATCGCCGTCCATCTCGATTTCACCGCCGATACCGCTGCCGCCTGCCCCTATTTCGTCGGCCGCTACATTCGCGGCGTCAAGAATGTCGATAGCCCGCGATGGCTGAAAGACCGCCTGCTAGCCATCGGCTTGCGGCCGATTTCTGCCTTGGTCGACATCACCAATTTGCTGACCGTGGGCCATGCCCGGCCGTTGCACGTTTTCGATGCGGACAACATACAGGGCGATATCCATGTTCGTTTGGCCCGCCCCGGCGAGACGTTCAAGGCGCTGAACGGCCGCGACTACACGCTCGATGCCGAGATGACCGTGATCGCCGATGATGCCCATGCCGAGGCGCTGGCCGGTATCATGGGTGGTGAGCCTAGCGGCTGCACGGCGGAAACGGTCAACGTCATGCTCGAATCGGCGCTGTTCGATCCGCTGCGCACAGCGGTCAGCGGCCGCAAGTTAGGCCTGACCTCGGACGCCCGCTACCGCTTCGAACGCGGCATCGATCCGGCCTTCCTGGTCGACGGGGCGGAGATCGCCACCCGCCTGATCCTGGAGGTCTGCGGCGGCCAGGCTTCCGAATTGGTGATCGCCGGCTCCCCACCGCCGCCGAAGGCGCCGATCTCCCTGCGCCGTGGCCGGGTGGCGACCTTGGGCGGCGTTGATGTCGCGGATGGCGACATCGCGCGCATTCTCGGCGATCTCGGCTTTGGCCTTGCCACCACCGCAGACGGTTGGACGGCAACGGTCCCTACCTGGCGCAACGACATCGTCTGCGAAGCCTGTCTGGTCGAAGAGGTCGTGCGCATCCACGGCTACGCCAAGGTTCCGGCTGTACCCTTGTCGCGCGATACGGTGCTGAGCGTGCCGGCGCTGAACGTGGCGCAGCGGCGCCGGGCCTTGGTCCGCCGCGCCCTGGCCGCGCGGGGCTTGGTCGAGGCGGTGACCTATTCCTTCATGCCCTCGGCCCAGGCGGCGTTGTTCGGCCAACAGCCGGAAAGCTTGCGTCTGGTCAATCCGATCAGTGCTGACCTCGATGTCATGCGTCCGTCGATTCTGCCCAATCTGATCGCCGCCACGGGCCGCAATGCCGACCGCGGCATGCCTGATGGCGCCTTGTTCGAAGTCGGACCGCAATATGCCGGCGACCGGCCGGAAGATCAGGCCATCGTTGCCGCCGGCGTGCGTGCCGGGCGCGCCGTGCGGCGCTCCTGGGAAGCACCGGGCCGCGATGCCGACAGTTTCGATGCCAAGGGCGATGCGGTCGCGGCGCTGGCCGCCCTCGGCCTGCCTGTCGAGAATCTGCAGGTCACGACGGATGCACCGGCTTGGTATCATCCTGGCCGTTCGGGGGCGCTGCGCCTCGATCCACGCAAGCCGCTGGCGTTCTTCGGCGATGTTCATCCCCGCGTGCTGGCCGGCATGCAGGTGAAGGGTCCTCTGGTCGCCTTCGAGATTCTGCTCGATAACCTGCCGCCACCGCGCGCCCGGAAGGGTGCGGCGAAGCCGCCGTTGCAGCTTTCCGCTTTCCAACCGGTAAGCCGCGATTTCGCCTTCGTGCTCGATGCTACGGTACCGGCGGAAGCGGTTGTCCGCGCCGCCCGTGGGGTGGATCGCAAGCTGATTGCCGACGTGCGCATTTTCGATGTGTTCGCCGGCGGCTCGCTGGGTGCCGGGCGAAAGTCGATTGCCATCGCGGTCACCCTGCAACCCACCGAACGGACGCTGACCGACGCGGAAATCGACGCCATCGCCGAAAAGGTGATCGCCGCCGTGGCCAAGGCGACCGGCGGTGCCTTGCGTCAATAACGCAACGATGCGGCCGTTGTCGGCCTTTGCTGCCGCCGACCGTCAGCGAGTGTGCGCCGTGCTCACCGATATCGACGATACCCTCTCAACCGATGGACAATTGACGGCATCGGCCTATGCGGCGCTTGAATCCCTGAGCTCCTCGGGCCTGATCGTCGTGCCGGTGACCGGCCGGCCGGCCGGTTGGTGCGATCATATCGCCCGCTTTTGGCCGGTCGCCGCGGTGGTTGGCGAAAACGGCGCTTTTTACTTCCGCCATGACCGTGCCGCGCGGCATCTGGTTCGCCGCTATATGCTCGACAATGCGGCCCGTGCCGATGCCCGTCGCCGCCTCGCCGACCTCGGGCAGCGCATCCTGGCCGCCGCGCCCGGTAAGGCGCTCGCCTCCGATCAGGGCTACCGCGACGCTGATCTTGCCATCGACTTTTGCGAGGACATGAGGCCCCTGGGCGGCACGGCCATCGACCTTATCGTCGGTATGATGGAAGCGGCGGGGGTTACCGCCAAGATCAGCTCTATTCACGTCAACGGCTATATCGGCGACTACGACAAGCTCAGCACCAGCCGCCTTTTGATGGCCGAATGTTTCGCCATGGATGTGGACGCCGGTCGCGATGCCATCGTCTATGTCGGCGATTCGCCCAACGATACGCCGATGTTCGCCCACTTTCCCCATGCCGTCGGCGTTGCCAATGTCGTCGCCTGGCGCGATCGTATGGCGACGCTGCCGGCCTATGTCACACCGTCGCCGGGCGGTTCCGGTTTTGTCGAACTGGCGGCGGCTCTGCTCGCCGTTCGCTAGGGCTATCGCCATCGGTCCTTGAACCTTGGGCGGCGGCACCCCTAAACTACCGCCTTCGTCCGATGAAGGGA
>CAMCUA010000046.1 GCA_945878455.1 Asaia bogorensis
TCCACTGCCGCATGCCCGGGGTCGGCGTTGACCCCGGTGAAAACGATACGCGCGTTCGGAATCTCCGTCAGCGCGGCGAGCATCGCCGCGACGCCCGCTGCCGATGTGTCTTCGGCCAACGTTGTTGGGTGGTAGGTTACCAGCAGCAAGGGACCTTCCGTGCCATCGCCAAGACTGCGGCCGAGATCGCGGGCCAGTTCTTCGCGTGACAGGAATGCGGTGCGCGTCACTGCCTCTAAGGCCAGTGCGCCGCTGACGAAAACCCGCGCCGGGGCCTCGCCCATCTGAATCACCCGGCGGGCGTAGGCATCGGCGGCGGTGAAATGCAGATGCGACATCTTGGTGATGGCGTGGCGGAAGGCATCGTCCATGGCGCCTTCGGTCAGTTCGCCACCGTGCAAATGCGCCACCGGCAGGCGAGCCAGCATGGCGGCCTGGACAGCGGCCAGGATTTCGAAGCGGTCGCCCAACACGACCATCAGGTCGGGGGCCAGCTGGGCCAGCGCCTGACCGATGCCTTGGGTAACCCGTCCCATGGCGGCGGCGGCCCCCGCCGGGCTGTCGCCGGCCAGGTCCATCGGCACGCGGGCGTCGATGGCGAAGCCGTCGGCCTCGATCTCGCGCCAAGTGTCGCCGAATCGCGCTTCCAGATGCATGCCGGTGATGACCAGTTGCAACCGCACCCCGGGCATCACACGCAGTTCTTCCAGCAGCCAACGCAGCAACCCGTATTCCGCCCGGCTGCCGGTGACGACGCAGATCGTGCGCTTAAGCATCAAGACGGTCCGCCAGCTTCGGGCTCGACGGCAAATTGATCAGCCGGCGGCAGAGCGATTCAGTCAGGCCAAGGTCGCCACGAGGCGCTTGCCGATACATGGGCAGCCGGTGCATCGGCGTCCACGCCGGCCGGGCGCCGATGTCGGCGGCTTGGCAGGCGGCGAGCATGGCGTCACGCAGGCTCTCGTCGTCATCGTCGAGCAACAGGGCGTTGAGCCAGAAGTTACTGTGCGTGCCTGCCGGTTCCGTGATCGTCCGCACCCCGGCCAGGCCGGCGAAGGCTTGGGCATAAGCTTTGGCCAGCCGCCGCTTGCGGTCGATGAACCCTGGCAGCTGTTCCAGCTGGGCGCAACCCAAGGCCGCGTTGATGTTGGGCAGGCGGTAGTTGTAACCCACCCTGTCGTGTTCGAAGGCCCAGGCGTGGGGCAGCTTGGCCGTCGTCGTCAGATGGCGGACGGTACGCGCCAGAGCGTCGTCGTCGGTGAGGATGGCGCCGCCGCCGCCGGTGGTCACCGTCTTGTTGCCGTTGAAGCTGAGCACGCCTAGCCGCCCGAAGGTGCCGGTATGTCGGCCGTTGCGATAGGAGCCCAATGATTCAGCGGCATCCTCGAGCAGCGGCAGGCCAAAGTCGGCGCAGACAGCGAGCAGACCGTCGAGGTCGCTGGGATGGCCGAAGGTATGCATGCAGACCACGGCGCGAATCGGCCGGCCGGTGTCCTTGTTGATAAGCCCGCCGCCGCGTCGCTCGGTCACGCGGTCCAGCCGGCGGCGCAGCGCCTTCGCATCGAGGCCGAGCGTCGGCGCCTCGACCTCGGCGAAATGCGGCACCGCGCCGGCATGGGCCACCGCATTGGCGGTGGCGACGAAAGTCAGCGCCGGCACCATCACCTCGTCGCCGGCCTCGACACCGGCCACCATCAGGGCGGCGTGCAAGGCGGCGGTGCCGTTGACCGTGGCGATGGCGTGTTTGGCGCCGGTGAATTCCGTCAGCATGCCCTCGAAGCGCTCGACGAAACGCCCGGCGGTTGAAACCCAGCCGGTGTCTAGGCATTCCTTGACGTAGACCCACTCATTGCCGGCGAATTCCGGCTCGTGCAGCGCCGCCGGCCCTGTGCCGATGACGGCGCGGATACGCTCGACGATGGCCACCGGTAAGGGCTCGTCTAGATCATGTAGGCGGGCGAGCGCCATGTTCCATCCAAACGTTCCTGCCACCAGCGGATGGTTGTCGCCAACCCCTGTTCCAGGCTGACGGCCGGGGTCCACCCGCTGGCCGCAGTCAGCCGTCCATGATCGGCCTGTAGCGCCATCACTTCGCTGTTTTCCGGGCGGCGGCGGGCGGCCTCCTCGCGGATCGGTTTGGTACAGCCGGTCAGCCGACGAATGGTTTCCACGGCGTCGCCCACCGTTACCATGCGCCCGGTGCCGGCGTTGAAGGTCGCGCCGGCATGGCTATCGTCCAACTCGGCCACTCGGATGAAGGCCTCGACCGTGTCGGCGACAAAGGTGAAGTCGCGCGCTGGCGTCAGGTCGCCGATGCGGATTTCGGTGCACGCCGGGTCGACGGCCTGGCGGATGACGGTGGGCAGTACGGCCCGCTCGCTCTGACGGGGTCCATAGGTGTTGAAGGGGCGGAGCGTGATCACCGGCAGCCCGAAGGAACGCGCGTAGGACTCGGCCATCATGTCGGCGCCGATCTTCGAAGCGGAATAGGGCGACTGGCCTTGCAGCGGATGATCCTCGTCGATCGGCCGGCGCAGTGCCGTGCCGTATACCTCGCTGGTCGAGGTGTGGACGATACGGGCCACCCCCGCCGACCGGCCGCCTTCCAGCACGTTCAGCGTGCCTTGCACATTGACCTGAACGTAGCTGCTAGCCGCTTGATAAGAATAAGGAATTCCGATTAGGGCGGCCAGATGGAAGATGGCGTATTGATCGCGGCACAAGGTTTCCACCTGGCGGGCATCGCGCACATCGCCGCGCACGATGGTCAGCTTCGCCCGCGTCGCTTCGTCCAAGTCGTCGAGCCAGCCGTGCCGGTCGAAGGCATTGTACAGGGCCAGCGCCGTCACGCGGGCGCCCCGTTGCACCAATGCCTCGGCCAGGTGCGAACCGATGAAGCCGTCGGCGCCGGTCACCAGGACGTTGCGATCGCGCCAATGATATGAGGATGACAATGTCTGATTCAGCCACGCTACCGCCATCCGGGTGAACCTGGGTTCAACCGCTGATGGCATCTGGGACGACGGGACGCTAGGCCCCCGTCGCGGCTTGCAACTGCCCGTGGCCTTGCGGTCTCAGGCGTAGGCGCGCACCGTGTCGATGGGCACGCGCACCTTCATTTCACGACCGAGCAGGTTCAACAGCACGATGACCCGTTCGTCGTCCGAAACGCTGTCGAACAGGCCGACCTGATCGGCGAGTGCCCCTTCGGTCAGGCGCACGGTGTCACCCTTGGCGAAGGGCGGCGGTAACTTGATGGCGATCATGCCGCGCGAATCCTCGCGCGCCCGGATGTCCTCGACGATGCCGGGCGGCAGCGCCGCCGGCGACTCGCCGTGGCAGACCAGGTGCTGCACGCCGAATGTCGACTGAATGGCCCGCCACCGCACCTGCTCGACATCCATGCGCACGAACAGGTAGCGCGGGAACAGCGGCACCGCTATCCAGTCGGTGCGCCGAGCGTGGCGACGGCGGCGCAGGTAGCGCGGCAGATAGGTGATGAAATCCTGGCGCCGCAGGTTGGACTCGGCCAGCGCTTCGCCCTTCGGCTGGGTATGGGCGGCGTACCACAGCTCCATGCTCACTGCTTCCCCTTCGTCTGGTCGGCGATGCGCAGCAGCTTTGGGTGCAGGACCCGTCCGGCTGGCAGCCGCGCCCGCAACGCCTCGTACGTCCCCTGCGGGTCGGCGAGGTCGGTGACGATGACCGCGTCGGCATCGTGCAGGCCGGCGGCATCGGGGAAAACCGGTAGCCCGGCGCAGTTCGACCGGTTCGAGCCGGCTTCGAAAAAGCCGATCACCTCGACATTGTGTTCGCGGGCGCAAAGCGTGGCGATCTCGCCCAGGTCGCTGGCCCCGGCCAGCACGACGCGTCGCCAGCCGCGTTCGGCGCAATCGGCGAATAACACCTCGCACTGGCCGCGCGCCAGGCGGAAGAAAAGGAAGGATTGCGACAGGTATTCGGCGGTCAGTTTGCTCTTTTCGCTGAAGCCGCGCGGCGTCAGGTAGTAGGCGTAGCGGTTGGACGGCACCTGGGCGACCTTGATCAGGCCCTTTTTGACGCAACGCTTGAGATAAGCATTGGCTAGGCCAAGCGCGATGCCGAGTTCGCGCGCCACCGAGCGCTGCGTCACCTCGCTGCTGTCCTGGATCGCGCTCAACACGCCCAAGGTGATTTCAGTCTCGCTGGAAGCGGACAGCAACGGTCGCGTTTCGGCCATGTCCCCTCTCCCCGCCCGCAGCCATATCTCTTGGCCACTGCGTTCATTCCGTGAACGCTAGCGTGTTCATACCATGAACGTCAAGCGTTCTGGCTGACTATGACTACTTATGTGTTGCGAAATGGCAAAGGAATAGGCGACTTACGGCCGATAGGGCAAGGTTCTGCCCATCCATTTCGCAGTAGAGTTGGCAGAAAATGCAACCACAAGAATAAAGAGGCGCCAATTACGGACGGCATGCATTTTGGGCTGCAGGAAATAAGGACAAGAATTCCATCCCCCAATGTTCGGCGCCCGCCGGATCCAGATGGCTGCCGTCGAATGAAGAATAGCCATGATTGGGTACGGCTACGAAGGGCACATCCAACTCTGCGGCTATCAGTTCGGCTGCGGCGGGATTCGATTCTGGTGAAATAATGTTGGTCAAAATCATGCAACCTCCGAACGCTTCCACAAAGGCTTTGAAAGCGCGGCCGTTATTGATGAGGTATGCCAAATCGGTAGGCATGCCCCTGCCGGGTTCGGCAGTCGGGGTGCCATTGCTGGTTGGCCAATTGATATTCACCACCCGGCCGTCGCTGCGAGCCCGGAATTGAGCAGGGCCTTCTCCACATAGCCATGGGGCGGGGAAAGTCTCCCGCCCTACATCGCTGCACAGCGCGCGGTGGAATTCCTGAACCTTCGCCTTAAGCTCATATTCCAAGGCAACGTCTGGCCCGCCGTGTAGCACCCTTCGCCCCATGACATTGACCGTACCGTAGAAAAAATAGTCCGCGTTAATGACGACATAGCGGGGGGTAATTCCGTGCTTCTGCATCAGCAGCTTCGGAAAGGCGTCGAATTCCCCGTTCATTGCGGCGTTGTAGGGCCGCAGGCCGATGTTTCGCATCCCGTCGAACAGGACATCCGACGAGAAGCCCATCAGCGCCCGGCTGTTGCCGAGAAAGACGACGTCCGCTGCCTTCAAGCCCGCCATCGCTGCTGTTTCGGATGGATACCATAAGGCGCCGTGTTCGAAGTCGAGATAGGCCTTGTCTGGACAGTGGGACAAATAAAAGCCGGGCAGATAGCCGGCGGCCGTGCAACGGAATATCCAGGCGTTGATGGACAGATTCCCGGTTACGGCCGCGATCGGCAGGACGATGCCGAGCGCGATCGCGCCGCCGAACAAAAGTATCCGCAGGTAACGCGTGACATCACGACGGGCGATGGCGCCAGGGCTCATCAGAATTGCCAGTAGATGAATTCCGTCGGGCGCATTGTGCCCAACAATCCGGCGATCGCCAGCGCCATGGTGACGATGGCCCACAAGGGGGTCGGCGCCCAAGCGACATGCCGGGCCAGCCAGCTCCGCGCCGGGGTGGCCTCCAGCGTCGGGCGGTAGTGCCGCAGCCATTCCTGGCTGCTGGGCGCCAACAAGGCGACGGCCAGCACCAAGAGCGTCATGCCGACCTGACGGGCGCCTTCATAGAAGGCCAGCGGCTTTTCCGAAATCAGCATGTGATCGAACACGGTCGGCAGGAACGACAATGCCCAGGCAATGGCTGGGGTGACGACAAAGCGCCCTTCCACGGCAACCATGCCCGACAGGATGTTGAAGGCGGCGGGGAAATCCGCGGCGCGGAAAAATACCCAGGCCACGACAACGGACAGGTACGTGAGCCCCCAGGCCAGCACCTTCCAGATCGCCGGCGGGCCCGGCGCGCGCAGGACGTATTTCCGCCGCACGGCGACCCAGGCATGGTTGGCGACCAAATAAAGCCCATGCAGGCCACCCCAGGCCAGGAACGTCCAATTGGCGCCGTGCCAAAAGCCGCCGAGCAGCATGACGATCAGCAGGTTGATATAGCGCCGCGCGGTGCCTTTTCGGTTGCCGCCCAGGGGAACGTACAAATAGAGCTTCAGGAAGCGCGACAGGGTGACATGCCAGCGCCGCCAAAAGTCGATGATGCTGGTCGCCTTGTAAGGTGAATCGAAGTTGACGGGAAACCGCATGCCGAACAGGCGCGCCAGCCCGATGGCCATGTCGGAATAGGCGGAAAAATCGAAATACAGTTGAAGACTGAAGGCGATGGCGCCGCTCCAGGCTTCGAGGAAGGTGATAGCCTGGCCCGCCGCGGCGGTGTCGAACATGGGCGATGCGTAGGTCGCCATGCTCTCCGCTAGGATGGTTTTCTTGAACAGGCCGATGGTGAAAAGGGTCAGCCCGACGGCCACGTCCTCTGCCCGCAGGCTGACGTCCCGGGCGAGGTGCTGCGGCACGAATTCGCCGTGATGGATGATCGGCCCGGCGATGAGCTGTGGAAAAAACAAGACGAAAAGGGAGAACTCCGCCAGATCGTAGGGGCGGGTCAGGCCGCGATAGCAATCGACCAGGTAGGCGATCTTTTGGAAGGTGAAGAACGATATGCCAAGCGGCAGGATGACCTGCACGACCAGGCTATCCATCCCGGTCAGTTGCGACAGGGTCTGGGTGAACAGCCCGGCATACTTGAAGTAGCAAAGAATCCCCAAGTTGAAGACGAGGCCCAGCACGAGATCGGCCTTCGATCGGTTGCGGGCGATCCGTCGGCCGATGGCATAGTTCACCAGAATGGATGCCAGCAGAAGCGGCAGGAAGCGAATGTCCCACCAACCGTAAAAAACCAGCGAACATAAAACGAGCCACGCCGTTGTCGCCATCCGGCCGCGTGCCGATAGCCAGTGATAGCCGAGCATCACGGTTGGCAGGAAAACGAATATGAACAAGTAGGAATTAAACAGCATGGTTCGTCCGGGCCTCTGCTTCTAGGGCCAACGAATCATGCGACGGACCAGCTCAAGAATTCGGTCGCGGAGCAACGGGCGCTGCAGGCGAAGTTCGATGCTGTGGGTCCCCGGCGGGACAGCGATCGCCATTTGCACGAAATTGGCCGGGACGACGGCCAGGTCCACGCCGTCGGAACGGGCGCGCCAGAACGGCGATGGCGGGGTGTTGACGACGACGACGCCGCCCGCCGGCGCCTGCACCGAAACATCGTAGCCGTTTCTTGCGTTGCGCACCTCAAGCACCTGCAGCTCACCGGCCGGATGCGGTAGCAACGCGGCAGCCTTTTCCTTGACAACCGCCTCGCGGCCGAAGGCCACGCGGGAAACGGCGGCAATGACAGCGTCGTCCGGGCTGCCATCGGGAAAGACCGATAGCGAAACGGCCGCGTAGGCCCGGGGAAGAACCCGGGGTAATTCGTAGATGTGGACTTTGCCCGGGTCAAAGACCCGCCGCCAGCGATAGGCAAGGAAGTCGCCCCAGCCGGCGAACCAATCGGGCGATGCGAACGGCCAGTCCTCCCGCTCGACGGTTCTGATCGGGCGCAGGCCGGGCGCGGACAGGGGCAGCGGGCTAACGATATAGCGGACGTTCGCCATCCCGAGCAGATCGAGGTTCACTTGATGGCCAATTTCGTAAGCGGAGCCGTTCCAGAATTCCATCCGTTTGCCGATGCGGGGGCCGAGCCAATTGCGCACGTCGTTGACGATGATGGCGTTCCAATACTTATCCCACTCGACGGGATTGATGTTGTACTGCCCATCGTAGACTTCCAAGCCATAGAAGCCGGCAACGATATTCGGATGGGGCGAATCGAACGGCGCGACGACGCGAAAGGGTTCGTCGGGCCGCCAACCGGGATCGACAAGCTCGCTGTGACCCCAAAGCGCGCTTTGGCCGCCGAACCAAGTCCAGATGGCGACATTGTTAACCTTCTCCATGACCATCAGCGCCAGGGCCGCGGCCGCCATGGCGGCAATTGGATTCAAGGGCCGATGTCCCCAAAACTTCCAGGCAGGCGATGGCACCGCCGCGAAGGCGGCAGCAGCGATGGGAATTGCTAGAGGGATTAGTGCGAAGAAAATGTAGGAATGCTCATATCGATTGAGGAATCCCAAACCGATGAATTGCCAGGGGGAGGCTTTCGATACGGTAAACACAGCGAAGGGCAGCAAAAAGCAACTGGCGGCTCTCAGCAGGAAAGTGCGCCGGAACAACTGAAGCAGGACAAGGGACAGGAGCGCTACGGTGACAGGAACCGGAGCGTAGGAAAATGCGGTGCCGGGCATGGCCAATAGGACAGACCCAACCCCTATCCCCACGTCCTGGTCCGCGCCGGCGCCCCGGCTCGTCAGCCCGATGTTTTGGACGTAAGCATAAAGCTCCTCATGCCAGTTCAGCAGAGAGGTGACAGCAAAAAGTATTGCGGCAATCAGCGCGCGGCGCAGATCTGGATTTTCATGGAGAATGGCAGCGCCTGCCAAGGTCACTGCCAAAGCCGGCAGAACGTGAATCGGTTCAGAATGCGCGACCAGAATGGTGGCAAAGGCCACGCCCGTCCAGTAGTGGGCTTCGCGCGAGCGGGTGATGCTTAAATAGATGATCAGCGGAAGAACCGAAAAGCCGGGGCTGTAGTTGGTGCTCCAGTTCAACAGGTAAACATGGGAAACCGGAAACAGCATGGCCAGCGCGGCGGCGCTGGCGAGGTTGCTGTTGGAGAATCGATAGGCCAACAGGAACGCGCCTGCAAAGCCGATGGTGGCGACTGCGACCTTGTGCACGAGGATGTAAATCCATGTCGGCAGCAAGCCGATCAGGAACCGGTCGACATTAAATGGCTGGGTGCCGAAAAGAAGCGTATAGACATCCTGGCCGCCTCCCCATTCCCGGGCCAGAATTCCGCCGTCGTGGAAATGAACCAGATAGTGGTTCAAGGCGACGTTCAAGTTGGCTTCGACGGTTTTTTCCGTGAATGAGTACGGACCCAAAATATAGTATTCACCCGAAAACAGAGCGATCCAAACAAGAAACAAGGGAAGTACGCGCTGCATCCGATGAAGGGCGAACGGGCTGCGCGTGAACAGGGCATAAAATGGCACGGCTGAGGCGAGCGCCAGGGCGATGCTGGCCAGATAGGCGAGATCAACCAGCGTGAACGATCCCAATGTGCTCATGCCGAATAGGGAATAGGAGGAATGCGTAGGAGACGACAAAGAGTTCGGCTAGGAACCGCCCAGATCACGGGTGACATACAAAGCTGCCCATTTGGCACTCCTGCGGGCATTCCGCTTCTGTGGAAACCGCATGGGATAGGACATTTGAGCAGAATTCATTCAAAGCGGCCGAACCATTCGCGCAGGTGATCCTGTGTATATTCCAGCAACCTCGATTGCCCGTGTCACGACGGAACCGGCGCCGATCACCGCGCCATCGCAAATCGTGACGGGCAGGATTGTCACGTTTGTTCCAATGGTGACACGGTTGCCGACATAAGTCGGCTTCCACAAATCCCTTTGAAACCTGGCCGGGGCGCCGGTTTCGAACGTATCGTTGATGAACATGGTGCCATGCCCGATGAAGCAATCTTCGCCGATGGTGGTGAGTTCGCAAATAAAACTATGTGATTGAATCCGGGTACGGTTGCCGATGGTGACATCTTTTTGAATCTCGACAAAAGGGCCAATAAAGCACCCGTCGCTGATTTTGCAGCCGTATAAATTGACGGGGTTCACAATGGTAACATCCTTGCCGAACTCGACGTCGATGATGCCGATGCTTCGTATGGTTGGTGAATAGGGCGTGATATTTGCGTGGGCTGTCATGGGTATATCCAGCGAAACAACGGTCTCATTCGAACACCTTTAAGGGAAACAGTATTAAGACTCAACGAGCGCTATTTTTTGCGAATACTTCATCCAAGAAAAATGCCGCCAAATCGCGGATAGTCCTGAAAATAGTGCCGGGTTTGGTGCTTGTCGCTGTACCGGCGGTTCGGTCAACGAAATCGACATCGACTCCAATGATCTTCAGACCACGGCGTTTGGCACGAATCAAGGTTTCGGCCGGCAGGAAAACGCCTTTGCTGTGTCCAAGGATATTAAGAACGTGATCCCGTCGGTACATGTGGATCCAATTGACATCATAATAATCAAGGCGAAATAGCATATTGATCATCCAGTGATAAACAACTGAAATCAATCTAGGATATAAGCCAACGTTCCTTCTTCTCTCTCTGCGATATCCGATAACGACATCGGAATATTTTATGAGCGTCAAGTAAATATCGAACTCCTTGGCTGAAAAATGATAGTCAGCTGGCGTATACATGACGAATTGAAAGCGCGAGTGCTCGAACCCCGTGCGAACAGCACCACCAAATCCTTGGTTTTGCCGATGGTGGTGGACCGAAACGACATCGTGGGCGGCGGCAAGCTCATCGGCGATTGTTGGTGTTGCGTCAAGAGAACCGTCATCGACGATGACAATTTCGGCGGGAATGCCCAGCCCGGGAACGGTCCTGACCAGATGTTCGATAGCATCTCTGAGCAGGATCTCTTCATTATAGGCGGGAACAATGACGCTAAGGCCGATCGGGTATGACTCAGATTGAGCAGAAAGCATGGACATCATGACCGGCGTTTCAGGAAGGCAGCTAATGTATCGACGACCCGGGTGATTTGCTGTTCGGTGATTTCTGGGTACATGGGAAGAGACAAAATACGCCCTGCTGCGTGCTCAGCATGTGGAAAGGCGCCAGGACAATAGCCCAGATGACGATAACAGTCCTGTAAATGGACAACGGCAGGGTAATGGATCTGGGTGAATATGCCGTGGGAATGGAGCCAGGCCTGCGCCGCGTCGCGGTTTTCAAGTGCAATGACGTAGAGGTGGAAGACTGCGTAAGCGCCAGGGGCTTCTACGGGGCAATCGACCGGTAGCCCCTTAAGCTGTTCTGCGTAGCGTGTCGCGGCGCTTCGCCTCGCCTCGGTCCAGCGGGAAAGGTAGGGCAGTTTGCACAGGAGGATTGCCGCCTGCAGGGTATCCAGGCGCGAATTGATGCCGATCTGCTCGTGGTTATAGCGTCCATTCTGGCCATAGTCGGCATACTGACGGACGGCCCGCGCCATCTGCGCGTCGTCGGTAATGACCATGCCGCCATCACCATAAGCGCCGAGGTTCTTGCTTGGATAGAAGCTGAAACATCCGGCGTGACCGAACGTGCCGACAAGCTTGCCACCAACGGCTGCTAGCGGCGATTGGGCGACGTCTTCGATGATCGGGATACCGTGTCTAGCACATATATCGACGATGTCGGTCATCGGAGCGGGGTGGCCGAAAAGATGCACGGGGATGACGGCACGTGTTCTTGGCGTTATCGCATGTTCAAGCGCCGCGGCATCCATCTGGTAGGTCGTCGGATCGATATCGACGAATACGGGCCTCGCGCCAACATGGGAAATTGCAAAAACCGTGGATATCCATGTATTTGGGACCGTAATGACGTCATCGCCGGGGCCCAACCCCAGGGCCCGAACGGCGAGGTTGAGCGCATCCGTTCCTGAACCTACGCCGATCGCATGATTGACACCATGGAGCTCAGCAAAGGCTTGCTCGAACTGGTCGAGCGCCGGGCCACGGATGAAGGTGGCGCCCGAAGCTATACCCCGCACCGCGTTCATGATTTCTGGCTCAAGAGCCGCGAATTGCCCCTGCAGATCGACAAATGGAATCGGTGGCTGGGAAGGCGGCGTCATGCTTCTTTGATTGGGAGCGAAGTATCGGGAGCGTGCAGTGGTTGGGGAGTCCACACATCTGGGTTACGGACTCTCATTTCCCCCATAGTGTGGCAAACCATAACATAGCCAAACGCAGAAACAACGGTTCCCATACGACAGGCGAACCAAGTGTATTGTCATTCCGTGAACGTCAAACGTCTTAAGCGTTCTTGCGTCTCAGACCTTGAAGAAAGGTAAAGATCGTCCCGCTGCCGGGATAGACGAGCCAGGGGCGAATCAGGGATAGTCGGTCCGGACCCTCTCCAGCCGGGAATTCGCCATGCAGACCATCACCGTCGCCATTGCGCCCGGCGAATTGATCGACAAGATCGTCATTCTCGAACTGAAGCTGGCCCATATCGCCGATCCGGCGAAACAGGCCAACGTCCGGCGCGAATGGGACATTCTGGTCACATGTCGCGACGACCAGGTGCCTGCTTCGGCGGCGCTTGCCGGGTTGACGGCCGCGTTGAAGGCGGTAAACGCCAAACTTTGGACTATCGAGGATGACATTCGCGATTGCGAACGTCAGGGCGATTTTGGTCCCGCCTTCGTTGCCTTGGCCCGCGCCGTCTATATCAACAATGACGAACGGGCCCGCCTCAAGCGGGCGATCAACGACCTGCTTGGTTCCGACATCGTCGAAGAAAAGTCCTACAGCGCCTATTAATACCGTTCGCCGCCGCCGCTCCTGACCAAGGGTCCGCCGCATGCGCCGTCTTGCCGCCTGGATCGATCCGCTCGAAGCCGCCGTCGGTCGCTGGCGCCACCCAACGGGCGCCGCCTCCGGCGTCGTGCTGTTTTCCTCGGGCGGCCTCGGCGATACGGTGTTGCTGGCCACGGTCTTCGACCGTTTCGCCGGCCTCGCGCGGCCGGGCGAAACCCTGACTTTGGTGCTGCGCCAGGATGCCGGGGGCATGGCCTTTTTGTTCGATGGCCTGGCTGAGGTGGTAACCGTCGATTTCCACCGCCTGGCGCGGAACATCGGTTATCGGGTGCGCACCTTGGCCGGCCTGCGGGCGCGCCGGGCGCGCCTTGTCGTCTCGCTCGACCACCGACGCCACCCGGATTTGGACGAAGCGCTGATCGTCGCCTGCGCGGGCGAAAGAACGGTCGGCATGGTGGCGCGCCGCTGGGCCAAGTACGACACCCGGCTCGACCGTGCGCGTACCCGCTACACGGCACTCCACGACAGCGGTCCCGACCGGTTGGACAAAGTGCTGCGCTGGGTCTGTTTCGCCGATTGGCTGTCCGGTACTGAACGGCCATTGCCCGCCGTCGCGTTGCCCGCCGCCCGCTTGCCGCCGCCAGCGGTCCTCGATGGTCCGACCGTATATGTCCAACCCTTCTCGGCAGTGGCGCAAAAACAGGTGCCGGTCGATTTCCTCGCCCGCTTGCTCGCCGGCGTGCCGGCTGACTGGCGGATCAGGCTGACTGGAACGGCGGCGGACGGGTTGCGGCATCCGGCTTACCGCGCCCTTCTCGACGCGCCGCGGGTGACGTTCGACGATTCCAGCTTCCGCGATTTGCTGCCGCGGCTGCTGGCGGCCCGTGCCGTCATCTCCGTCGATACCGCCCTGATGCATCTCGCCGCCGCCGCCGGTGTGCCGACGCTGTGCTTGGCCAGTGCCGCCTATGTCGGCGAAATCGTCCCCTATGCGGCTGCGGTTTGCCCGCCGAACGTCCGCTTCGTCTACCATGCGATGCCCTGCCAAGGCTGTCTCGGCGATTGCCGGTTGCCGGCGGAAGCCGGCGTGTACCCCTGCGTCGCCCGGCTCGATGCTGGTGCTGCTGCCGCCGCCTTGCGCGATCTGCTGTCTTAGAGCAGGGCGTTCGGAGCGTCGGTTGAACGGCTAACTTTCGTCCTCACCGTTAACTATGCTATCCCCACCTGCATCCGGCCGGTGGTGGCCGCGATACCCGCGTCTGCGCCTTTACCAAGGCGGTACGTCCGGGCAACAGAAGGCATGGGGGCAGGGATTCGATGGCCGAGTCGAGCGTCGGCAGGGGGGAAGGCGTCGCCGCTCGGCCGAACCGGCGCCGGCCCAACCGGTTGACCCGCGGCCAACAGGCGATGCACGACGTGATCAGCGGGCTGGTGGTTTCGCTGGTCATGGTTTCCTACAGCCTGTCCTTCGCCGTGCTGATCTTCTCGGGCCCCCTCGCCGGCTATCTGGCTCTGGGCGTGCCGGTGACGCTGCTCAGCGCTGGCCTGTGCGGCATCATGGTGGCGCTCGGCGGTTCCATGCGCATGTCTATCGCCGGGCCCGATACGGCCATCATGGCGGTGATTAGCGCCCTGTCCGCCGGTATCGCCGTTCAGTTCGCCGATGGTCCCGCCGATGTGATGATCGCCCATGTCATGGCCGGGATCACCCTGACCACGGTCATTGCCGGCGTCACGCTCTACGGTCTCGGCGCCGCCCGCATGGGGGCTTGGATCCGTTACATCCCTTATCCGGTATTGGGCGGCTTTCTCGCCTCCACCGGTTGGCTGCTGTCCGCCGGCGCGGTGAAGATCATAACCGGTCAGGCGCTGGAACTGGCGCACCTGTCCGCGCTGCTCGATCCGGCGGTGCTGTCGAAGTTGATCGCGGGCGTCGGCTTCGTCCTGGCCATCGTCTATGCGCGCAGCCGCATCCGCCACGATTTTGCCTTGCCCGGCGTGTTGGTTGCCGGCATCGCCGTGGCCCATGTGGCTCTCGCCGCTAGCGGGCTAAGCCCCGACGCCGCACGGGCGGCCGGGTGGCTGTTGCCGCGCTTCGAAGTGCAGACACCCTGGATGCCCTGGTTTTCCGACGTTTAGCTGCATCTCGAATGGCAATCCCTGTTGCCGCAGGTCGGCGAAGTGGCGGCGGCCACCGGCATCACCGCTATCGCCATTCTGCTCAACGCCACCGGTCTCGAAGTCTGGCGCAAGAGCGAGGTCGAACTCGACCGCGACCTGCGCGCCCACGGATTGGCCAATGTCGTGACCGGCTTGCTCGGCGGCACCATCGGCAATCTGACCTTGAACCGCACCATGCTCAATCAGGACGCCGGCGGACGCACCCGCCTGAGCGGCGTCGCCATGGGCGTTATCTGCCTGGCCATCCTGTTCGTCGGCAACGACTTGATCGGCCTCATACCGACGCCGGTACTGGGCGGTCTGCTGCTGTTCCTCGGCGTCAATATTCTGAACAATTGGCTGGTGCGCAGCTGGAAGCGCATCTCGCACGCGGATTATATGTTGATCCTCGCCATCCTGTTGCTCATCGTTAACCGCAGCTACCTCGAAGGACTGCTGCTCGGCGTCGTCGCATCGTGCATTTTTTTCGCGCTTAATTACAGCCGGGTGCGGGTCATCAAGCATAGCCTGACCCGGCAGGAATACGGCAGCAATGTCGAACGCTCGAAGGAACACACCCAACTCCTGCAGCGATTCGGTAACGAGATTCAGATTCTCTGGCTGCAAGGTTACCTGTTCTTCGGCTCGGCCAACCGCATGCTGGAAGAAGCCAAGCGCAGTGTCGACGCTCCTGCTGAACCGCCGGTGCGTTTCGTCGTCCTCGATTTCCGGCTCGTCGCCGCCATCGATTCCTCGGCCTTGTTCAGCTTCATCAAGCTGCGCAACTTTGCCGAGGACCGCGGCGTGCATCTGGTCTTCTGCGGCATGTCGCCCGCCACCGAATTGGCCTTTCGCGCCGAAGGTCTGTTTGCCGACAACGATCCGGTCATCAGCCTGCGGACCAATCTCGATCTTGCCCTTGAATGGGCGGAAGAAGCTGTTTTGCGTCGGCGGCGTGCCCAGCCAGTGGGCGAGGAGCCGGCCTTCGAATCCTGGCTGTCGCGCGAACTTACCGGCGAAGCGGCGTCACGCCGCTTCCTCGTCTATGTCGATGCCATCGAACTGGACGCCGGCGGCTATCTATTCCGCCAGGGCGAGGCGGCCGAATCCCTCTTCTTTGTGCTATCTGGCCGGGTCAGCGTCATCCTCGAACGGGATGGAGCCGAGGCGATCCGTCTGCGCAGCATGATCGGCTATACGGTGGTCGGCGAAATGGGTCTCTATCGCGACGCAACGCGCGTCGCCTCCGTGGTCGCCGAGGAAAAGACCCGCGTCTATCGCTTGAGCCGCGCTTCGCTGCGCCGCATGGAAGCCGCCGAACCGGCGCTGGCCAGCGCCTTTCACGCCTTCATCGTGCGCACCGTGGCCGACCGCCTCAACTTCGCCAATTACGAAATCGCGGCCTTGCAACGCTGAGGCGATTTATCCACAGATTTTCAACGGCCGAGGCGTTGACAGGCTTGCGGACGGGCAGTTCAATCCGCCGCTTTTTCGTGATCACAGGGGTTGGATTCCATGGGTAAGGTGGTGGCGGTCGTGGCCGTTTTCGGCATCGCCGGATTGATGGGCGGACTCTACGCCTTCCTGCAATGGCAGGAAGGCAAAACACAGGCGCAACTGGCCTACGCCGCAGAATGGCTGACGGTGCGCAACGAACGTCTGCCGATGACCGATGGTTGGAAATTGAACGCCGTTCAACCGCGCGAACGAGGCGTCGAGATCCGCTTGGTGGTTCCTGAAGATCAGGCCGTGGCGATCATGGGCAAGCCGCCGGTCAACCGCCGAGCCGCGCTTAACCCCGGCTGCCCGCATCCGGCCGAGGCGGTCTGGGGCATGCTGCCCGAAGGCGCGCTGATATCGATTTCCGCCGTCTCGGTCTCCGGCAAGCCGGTCGCCAACGCCGTCTGCTCCGGCCCATCGTAAGAGGCAGAATTCAGATGACCACCAAGACACAAAGAAGAAGAACATCGACCACTGAAAATCGCTAAATTCGTCAAGTTGGATAAAAGCGCGCCAGGCGCGTAATCCCTTCCTGCTTCGCGGCCTTTACGCCTTCTTTGCAGTTGAATCTTCTTCTTGGTGTCTTGGTGGTGAATTTTTCTTTGTGACGGACCTAGAGCAGGCTAAATTCTCATTCCAAGTGCAACACCGTTATGCTTCGGAGTTGCGATGGGAATTCACTA
>CAMCUA010000047.1 GCA_945878455.1 Asaia bogorensis
CCGTTCCGCTATTTCAACAGCTCACCCGAAGTGATTCGCCTGACGGTGATGATGTATATCCGCTACCCGCTGTCGCTGCGCCAGGTCGAGGACCTGCTGTTCGAGCGCGGTATCGACATCTGCCACGAATCAGTGCGGCACTGGTGGAACCGCTTCGGTCCGATGTTCGCAGCCGAGATCAGGAAGAAGCGGGTTCAGGGTGGTTGGCATTCAGGATGGCGCTGGCACCTGGATGAGGTCTTCGTGAAGATCAACGGCGAGACCCATTACCTTTGGCGCGCCGTCGATCACGAAGGCGAAGTTCTCGAGGTTTTCGCTACGAAACAGCGGGATCGCAAGGCTGCGCTTAAATTTCTGAAGCGCGCAATGAAGCGCTATGGATGCCCGAAGGTGATCGTGACGGACCGTCTGCGACCCTATCGCGCGGCGCTCAACGTCATCGGTCTTGCAGACCGGCAGGAGTGTGGCCGCGGTCTCAATAACAGAGCCGAAAAGTCACACCAACCGTTCCGGCGACGAGAGAAGGCAATGGCGAAATTTCGGGACGAAAAGACCCTCCAGAAATTCTCATCAGCCCACGCTTCGGTTCACAATCATTTCAACCACCAACGTCACCTGAACAGCCGGTCCAACTTCAAGCAGCTTCGCCAGGCTGCGTTGGCTGAATGGCGTCAGTTGGCCGCCTGAAATGCGCTTGTACCGCCCATCCTGAGACAAGTTGCCATTAGCCTGACACCACAGCCAACCAGCCAGCGGTTGTCTGACTAAATGGCTTGATGTGAAGCTGGCTGGCCCCTGGCCTTGCCGGTTGATCTATCGTTCATCTGCGATCGAGCGTCAGCGCCGCTTCCTTCTCGGCGCTGAAGGTTTCCAGGGACAGGCCGGTCTTAGCCACCACGTGCTAAAAAAAACTTCGCGGGTGGCCGGGATATTCACCGATCAGAATGGCCGCTCTCCCCTGACAATGGCGCGATAGAGCATGCGGTGTTCGTTCGGGTCATAGTCGCTGCCTGCCTTGTGTAGGGCCGACCGATTGTCCCAGATCAGCATGTCGCCCATGCGCCACTGGTGCGTGTAGACGAATTCGTCGCGAATGACCTGTTCCGTTAGTTTGGCTAGGAAGTCCTGCGAGTCTTCCGGCGTCATGCCGATGATATTCTCGACCTTGCTCGGGTGAAAATACACGGCCTTCTTTCCCGTGTCGGGATGCGTCCGCACCAGGGGCTGTTCCATAGGCGTCGGCTTGTTCTTTGCCTGATCTTCTGCCGCGGACGATGGACCGCTGCGCTTCACGGCACTGCCCATGCGAACGTTCAGGGTCCGCATGCTGCTAATCTGCTGCTTCACGCTGTCCGGCAGGGCTTCGAAGGCGGCCCGCATGTTGGCGACGGAGGTGCCGCCGCCACGGGACGGCAGTTCGACCGGATACAAAGCCGTGTACTTCGGCGGACGTTCGTAGTGGGTTTGATCCGTATGCCACTTTGGTTTGCCCACCTTCTGCGGCGCGCCCGACTTGGTCGTCTGCCGATTGGACAGTATCAACACCAGGGGCACGTCGGGATGGGAGAACTCGGGATCGACCTGGGGCATGGCCTCGCCGAAGATCTCGACCGCGGCGAGAAATTGTGCCGCGGTGAATTCCTGCGACCGGAACACCAGGGCGATATTCTCGGTCAAGGCATCGACAAGCACCTTCCGCGTTTCCTCGCCAATCGGCATGTTCAGGTTGATGCCGGTCACTTCGGCACCGATATTCGGCGACATTTTTGCGATCTTCATACCTTGATGCTCGACGATGACATTCATGATTGCATTGTCCTATCACAAGGTGCCATGGGGCCACGTCTCCATCAGCGGCGTCACTCCCACCGACGGTCAGTCCAAAGCATAGGCGGAACTGCATACTTGGTAAATTGGTAGTATTGGCGCGATGGAACCCCGGCCCCGGTTTCTCCAATGGCGCCCATAGTTGTTAATATTGCCGTTGCTCATTACACTTACGATGCTCCGTCAACCACGTAGGAGAATGTCGTGGCCCTCGAGATCCGCAAAGTGTCGCACGCGCTCGGCGCCGAGGTCGTCGGGGTAGATCTTGGCAAGCCACTGGACGACCGGACTTTCCAGAAAATACGCTCGGCATTCACCGAACACTGTTTGCTCCTGTTCCGCGAGCAAGCATTAACGCGCGAACAATTTATCGTCTTCAGCCGGCGCTTCGGCGAGCTCGACCTGAATGAGGAAAGACCCGCCGACACCAAGATCGCGACGCATCCGGAACTCATGATGGTCGTCAGCCGGCCCAAACCGGATGGCTCGCCCGCTTCGGGCCGCTACTTCGGAGCGGATTGGCATACGGATAACTCTCACCTGCCGGTCGCCGCGGCAGCGACGTTGCTACGTGCCATAGATCTGCCGGAGGTGGGTGGCGATACCATGTTTGCTAACATGTATCGTGCCTACGATATGCTCTCGGACGGCATGAAAAAATTACTTGAGCCGCTCTATGGCGTGCACATGCTGTCGAGAGCCGTATACGACCTATCAACGCCCGAGCGTGCTGCGGTATCGTGGATCCGATACCCTGCCGCCGCGCATCCGGCCGTGCGGGTGCATCCGGAATCTGGCCGTAAGGCGCTCTACGTCAATGGCCAGGTCAGAATGTTCGTGGGCATGACGGGGGTAGAAAGCCGAGCGTTGCTGAGTCACCTGTGCGAGATTGCCGTGGATCAGCACAATGTCTATCGCCATAAGTGGCGGAAGAACGATCTGGTGATGTGGGATAACCGATGCCTGCTGCATAGGGCACTCGCGGACTATGACCGGACCCAAATTCGTCATATGGAACGCACCACCGTGCATGGCACGATGACGGGCTACGCTTATCAGGGGCCGGTGGAATAGATATTTCGACCCTGGGTAGCACAGGATCGGTTCGTGTTAAGGTGGAGTAGGGCGGGTTTGCGACCTCGGCGGCTGCTTTGCCTTATTTGCTCCATCCGATTGGCCGGCTCGTCTAGACTGACTGGATTGGACAGGCCCGAAGCGATAAAGATCGGGGGCTCGGCCGGCTCGCCCGCAGGGCGATCGATTCACGCGCAATTACAGAAACCAGGAGAACAATCATGGCAAAAGTCGGCTTCATCGGTCTCGGCATCATGGGTGTGCCCATGGCGTGCCACCTTATGGATGCGGGTCACGATCTCAGCCTATTCAGCCTACCGTCAGTGCCTGTTGAGTTGACCAATCGCGGCAAGGCCTGCGCATCGTCGAAGGAGGTCGCGGAAGCCAGCGACATCATCATCATCATGGTGCCCGACACGCCGGACGTGGAAAAGGTGCTGTTTGCCGACAATGGCCTCGCTGCTGGACTGACGAAGGGCAAAATCGTCGTCGACATGAGTTCGATCTCGCCGGTCGCCACCAAGGAGTTCGCGGCGCGCATCAACAAGCTCGGCTGCGAATACATCGATGCGCCGGTTTCCGGCGGCGACGTCGGCGCCAAGCAGGCGTCGCTGACGATCATGTGCGGCGGTTCGCAGGCTGCATTCGACAAGGTCAAGCCGCTGTTCGAGAAGATGGGTAAGAACATCACCCTGGTCGGCGGCAATGGCGATGGCCAGACATGCAAGGTGGCCAATCAGATCATCGTCGCGTTGACCATCGAGGCGGTGGGCGAGGCGCTGCTGTTCGCCTCGCGCGCCGGTGCCGACCCGGCCAAGGTCCGCCAGGCGCTGACCGGCGGTCTTGCTACGTCGCGCATTCTTGAACTGCACGGTGAGCGGATGATCAAGCGCACCTTCAACCCTGGCTTCCGCATCGAGCTGCACCAGAAGGACCTGAACATAGCGCTCTCCAGCGCCAAGGCGCTGGGCATCTCGCTGCCGAACACGGCGACGGCGCAGGAGCTGTTCAATTCGGTTGCCGCCCACGGCGGTTCGAAACTGGATCATTCGGGCATGGTCAAGGCGCTCGAACTTCTGGCCAACCACGAAATCGGCGACAAGCCCAAGAGCTGATTCCGCCGGCCATCGAGACGCCGGCCCGCGCACGATGGTGTCCGCGCGCGGGCCGGACGGTTTCTGTTTGGAATAGGGAGAGGGGTGCGCGTACAGTTTTCAGTCGGGTTTCCAAGGCCCGTTCGCGTTAATGAGACAGGGAAAAAAACAGCAAGGGAGGTGGTGCCATGACGAGCACGAAGCTTAAGGGCGGCGCGATTGCCGCCGCGCTTGCGGCCTTTGCGGCCCTTCCGGCTGCTGCCGCTGATTTTTCCGGCAAAACCATCGAGTGGATCATTCCTTTCGATACTGGCGGTGGATCTGACGTATGGGCGCGTTTCCTGGCTCCATTGCTGGGGCCTAACTTGCCCGGCAAGCCGGTGATCGTGGTTAAGAACGTTCCCGGTGGCGGTTCCATTACTGGTGCTAATCAGTTCGCCGAACGGGCCAAGCCCGACGGTCTCACTATCCTTGGCACATCAGGGTCGACCCAATTTCCCTATCTGCTGGACGATACGCGGGTGAAGTATGAGTACAAGGACTGGGAAATCGTCTTTGGCTCGCCGACCGGCGGCGTGGTGTTTGTCGATCCGAGCTTGGGTGTAGCCGCGACCAAAGACATGGCCAAGTTGAAGGGTGTAGCCTTGAAGTATGGCGCGCAGAATGCCACCGGCCTCGACCTGATCCCGCTGTTGGCCTTCGAGATCATGGGCCTGAATGTCGATGCCGTCTTCGGCATGAAGAGCCGGGCGGAGGGCCGCCTGGCGTTCGAGCGCGGTGAGGCGAAAATCGATTACCAGACCTCGGCCGCCTATCTGGAAAGCGTGGTGCCGCTGATTAAGGAGAAGAAGGCGGTTCCCTTGTTTTCTTGGGGTGTGTTGAACGCGAAAGGCGAATTTGCCCGCGATCCGACCTTCCCCGACCTGCCACATTTTGCCGAAGCCTACGAAATGGCATTCGGCAAGGCGCCATCGGGCGAAGCCTTCGATGCTTACAAAGCATTCGTGGTGTCGGGCTTCGCGGCGCAGAAGATGACGTTCCTGCCCAAGGGAACGTCGGCGGACATCGTCAAAACATGGCGGGATGCGGCGGCCAAGACGTTTGCCGAACCCGGGTTCAAGGAGAAGGCACGTTCAGAACTTGGCGAATACGATCAGGTCACGGGTGCGCCCGCCGAGGCGTTGTTCAAGATTGCCGTCAACGTCGATCCCAAGGCCAAGACCTGGATCAAGAAGTGGCTGACGGAAAAATATAACCAGAAACTTTGACCTGCTGGTTACATCCCGGCGCGTCAAAGAACGACGCGCCGGGACGATCAGGTTGGGGACACTTTAGAGGGTCGCGACCATGATCGATGTCTTCCTTTCGGCGCTGGGTACGCTGCTCAGCCTCGACCACATGATCTATCTGATGATCGGTGTGCTGGTCGGCCTGGTGGTCGGTATCCTGCCCGGGTTGGGCGGCATTGCCGGCATGTCGCTGTTGCTGCCGTTCGTTTACGGAGTCCCGCCGACGGCGGCTTTTGCCATGCTGATCGGTATGCTGGCGGTGGTCCCTACCTCCGATACTTTTACGTCGGTCCTGATGGCCATTCCGGGATCGGCATCTTCCCAAGCGACGATCCTCGACGGCTTTCCGTTGGCCCGGCGCGGCGAGGCAGCGCGGGCGCTGAGTGCCGCCTTCGCTTCCTCGTTCGTGGGCGGCTTGTTCGGGGCGCTGGTGCTGACCGCGTTCGTTTTGGTGGCGCGTCCGCTGATCCTGCTGTTTTCGTCGGCTGAGTTGTTCATGCTGGGGGCACTTGGCCTGTCCATGGTGGGCGTCCTATCGGGCAAGAGCATGCCCAAGGGCATCGCCGCGTGTTCGTTGGGATTGCTGGCCGGGGCGATCGGGACGGCGCCGGCCACGGGCGAATTCCGGCTCGACTTGGGCACCATCTATTTGGGCGATGGGCTACCGTTGGTGGTGATTGCCCTAGGCATCTTTGCCATACCGGAGATCATCGAGCTGCTGCGCCTTGGCGAGACCATTTCGTCCAAGCCGACCTTGGGCCGGGGTTGGATCCAAGGCCTCAAGGATACCTGGACCCATCGCTGGTTGGTGCTGCGCTGTTCAGGCATTGGCTGCATTCTGGGCGCGGTACCCGGCATCGGCGGCAGCGTCATCGATTGGATCGCCTATGGCCATGTGGTGCAGATCGCCAAGGACAAGTCGCAATTCGGCAAAGGCGACATCCGCGGCGTATTGGCCCCCGAGTCCTCCAACAACGCCAAGGATGGCGGCGCGTTGTTGCCCACCCTGCTGTTTGGCGTGCCGGGCACCGGCAGTATGGCCATCTTCCTGGGCGGCATGGCGCTGGTCGGTGTCGATCCGGGGCCGTCGATGGTGGGACGCAACCTGGAGATCACCTACGTCATCATCTGGTCGCTGGCGCTGGCCAATGTCATCGGCACCGTACTGTGTGTGATGGTCACGCCATCGGTGGTGCGGCTGACGACGATGCCCTACGGCTTCGTGGCCCCGTGCATGATGCTGGCGATTTGTTTCGCTGCGTTCCAAGTCAACCGCGACATGGCCGATCTGTACGCCCTGTTCGCTGCCGGTGCCTTGGGCATCTGGATGAAGCGTTTCGATTGGCCGCGACCCGCCTTTCTGATCGGTTTCGTCTTGGCCGACCCGCTGGAAACCTATCTGTATCAGGCGGTGCAGTTCCACGGCTGGGGGTTCGTGACCCGGCCTGGGGTGATGATCCTGATCGCCATTATGGCGATCTCGGTCTATTTCGGCGTCAAATACAATCCCAAGCAATCGTTCGAGGCGAGCGGAACGGCACCGGCGACCGCCAACCTCCGGCCGCAGACTCTGTTTTCCTTGGCGTTACTGGTCCTGCTGGCAGTCGGTTTCTGGGATGCGCTGCATCAATCGTTCTTGGGCGGCATATTTCCAGGCGTAGCCTGCGCCGCCGGTTTGCCGTTCGCCGCCTATGTGCTGTGGCGTCACGCGGCTTCCAAGATCGACGACCCCAACAATTACGACCACGAGCATATGGGCGATCACGTCGGCAATGCCCGGGCCGCGGGGCTCTATCACTACCTCGCCTGGTTCATGGCCTTGCTCGCCGGCTTAGCCTTGTTCGGCTTCGTGATCGCATTCACGGTCTTCTTCCTTGCTTTTATCCGGGCCAAGACGCCCTCGACGTGGCGGGTCAATGCGATGGTGACCGCCGGCGCCCTCGGGATCACCTTGATGTTGGCGCATGCTATGGTTCTCGACTTCCCGCGCGGGCTCTTGCAAAATTTGGTCGAACTGCCTTGGCCCTTCGACTAGGCCAAGGGCGCCTGCCACCCGAATGCGACTGCTTGAACTGCTACCCATTGCGTGCCGATGTGGCCTGAAACCGACCTAAGGCGCTTGTGGGCGGCGCGTTAAAACTAAAGGAGGTTTCCCTGTGCCGAAAATAGCTTCCATCGCCGTCACCGCGGCGCGCATTCCGCTCGACAACGTCACGGCGATGTCCAGCCGCACGGTCAATCATCGCGACTACGGCTTGGTCAAGGTGCGCTCGACGGAGGGGCTCGAAGGCATCGGCTTTTGCTATGTCGGCAGCGCCGGCGGCGAAATCCTGCCGGTGGCGGTCGAGCATTTGCTGTCGCGCGTGCTGATCGGGCGCGATTCCCACGAGGTTGAAGGGCTGTGGGCGCAGATGTATCAAGAGGCTTTGCTGCAGGGCCGCGCCGGCACGGTGATGCGGGCGATCAGCATTCTCGATACGGCGCTGTGGGACCTGAACGCCCGTGCGGCCAACTTGCCGCTGCACAAGTACTTGGGCGCGGTACACGCGGAGAAGGTGCCGGCTTATGCCAGTGGCGGCTATTACCTGGATGGTAAGACGCCTGCGATGCTGGGCCAGGAGATGGCGCACTACGTCGCGCTGGGCTTCAAGGCGGTCAAGCTGAAGGTCGGCAAGCTGACTCCGGCCAAGGAAGAGGAACGCTTGCGCGCCGTTCGCGAAGCGGTTGGACCCGATATCGAAGTGATGTTGGATGCCAATAACGCCTGGAGCGACGTGACCGAGGCGCTGCAGACCCTTCGCCGGTTCGAAAAATACGAGCCCTATTTTATTGAGGAGCCGTTTTCGCCCGACGATATCGACAGCCACGCCCGATTGGCCCGTTGTACCCCCATCCCCGTGGCCACCGGCGAAATCGAAGCGGGCCGCTGGCGTTTCAAGGAACTGTTGGACAAGGGTGGGGCGGCCATCCTGCAAACGGACGCGCTGGTTTGTGGCGGCATATCGGAGTGGCGGCGCATCGCGGCCATGGCGGCGGGATACGGCGTGCCGGTCTGCCCGCATTGGTTCCACGATGTGCATGCGCCCTTGGTGGCGGCCACACCCAACGCCCGCTACGTCGAATTCTTCTGGGACGATCAGGTGCTCAACTTCCGTCGCTTGATCGACCGGCAACTGACGCACAAGGATGGGCATATCATCCTGCATCAATCGCCCGGCCTCGGCTTCGGCTTCGACGAGGCGCAGGTGCGAAAATATGCCCTGGCCAAGGGTCGCAACGAACCATGGACGACCATCGAAGCGTAAACCGCAACCGTATCGGAGCAGGAAACAAGCAATGAGCGAATCACCGACACGGCGACGGACATTCCTGGTTACCGGTGCTGCATCCGGTATCGGCGCGGCATTTTGCCGTCGGATGGTGAAGCCAGGGACGGCTTTCCTGATTCATACCCGGCGCAACCAGGAGGGTTGCGACAGGGTGGCGGCGGAACTGCGGGCCCTGGGAGCCGAGGTCATCATCGGGCTGGGGGATCTGGCCGAGCCTGGGTTGGCGGGAAAACTGGTGGAACGGACCCTCTCTACGTTCGGCGGTCTGGACGTGTTGGTCAGCAATGCCGGCTATGCGCTGGCCAAGGCCATCGGCGAATTTGACTTGGCGACCTTCGACACGGCGCACCGGGCGATCACCAGTGCCTTTCTCGAAATGGCGACGGTGGCCCTGCCGCACTTACAGCAGGCAAAGGACGGCCGCGTGGTGGCGGTCAGCGCCTATGGCGCGCACATCTTCAGGCCCGACATCCCGATCTTTCCGGCTACGGCGGCAGCCAAGGCTGGGTTGGAGGCGCTGGTTCGGTCGTTGGCCGTGCAGCTGGCACCGTCGGGGGCGACCGCCAACGTGGTGGCGCCGGGCATGATCGAGAAGGATGCCGGAACCGAATCGTCGCGCCCGATGGCGGAGAAGCTGAAACAGATTCCTCTGATCCCCATGCGGCGTTTCGGCAAGGCGGACGAAGTGGCGGCGGTAATGGCGTTCCTGGCTTCGGCGCAGGCCTCCTATGTCACGGGCCAGGTCATTCATGTTAGCGGCGGATTGAATTAAGGCTGTTTGAGTTGTCTTTATTCTCCCCCTCTCCAAAGGGACGGGTGAGAAAGGAAAGGGAGAAGACTGCATGACATCGCCTGAGCCATCGCCGCGTATCCACGTCATCGGCGCCGGGATCGTCGGGGTCTGTTGCGCCTGGTGGCTCCGGCGCGAAGGCTTCGCGGTTACGTTGATCGACAAGGGGGCACCTGGCGATGGCGCCTCGTTGGGCAATTCCGGCAACATCGGTCTGGCTTCCGTGCCCCCGCTCAACATGCCTGGTTTGGTGAAGAAGGTACCGCGCATGCTGTTGGATCCAATGCATGCGCTGACGGTGCGTTGGCGTTACCTGCCGAAGGCGATCCCCTGGTTCATCCGCTTCGCCATGAACACCCGGCGCGAGAGCGTCGAGGCCATTTCGGACGCGCGCGCCGCGCTGCTATCGCATGCGGGCGATGCCTTCGATGACCTGCTGGGCGAGATCGGGCGGACGGAAATGATCGTTAAGACGGGGCTCATCCAAGCGTTCGAAAGCGCCGATGGCGTGGCGCGGTCGCAGTATGCGCTCGACCTCCGGCGCAACCGCGGGGTGCGCGTCGAGGAAATGAGCGGCGATCAACTGCGCGAACTGGAGCCGGCCTTGTCGGATGCCATCCAATGCGGCATCTGGTACCCCGATGTGCGCCAGAGCATCAATCCGCAACGCATGACCAAGGTCATCGCCGAGGCCTTCGTCGCCGCTGGGGGTACACTGTTGACGGAAGCGGTGAGGGGCTTCGACATCGGACCCGACGGGCCTCGGCGAATCCTCACCGACAAGGGGGCACACGATTGCGAGCGGGTGGTGCTGGCCGCTGGTGCCTGGTCGCGGCCGTTCGCGCGGGAATTGGGCTACGACGTGCCGCTGGAGGCGGAGCGCGGCTATCACATCATGATCGCCAATCCCGGCGTTGCTTTGAAGACGCCGATCGCGGCGAGCGAGCGCAACGTATCCATAACGCCGATGGAGCATGGTTTGCGAATGACCACGACCTCGGAATTTGCCGGCATTGACGCGCCGCCACGCCACGATAGGGCGTTGCGAATCATCCGGGGCGCGCGGGGCATCCTGCGCGATCTCAACTTCGACGTCACCAGCCGGTGGATGGGCGCACGACCATCGACGCCAGACTCGTTGCCGGTGATCGGCCGTTCTCCGGGGTTTCGCAATGTTCTATTGGCCTTCGGCCACGGGCATCTGGGCGTGACCTTCGGTGCCGTCACCGGGCGGATCATCAGCCAGCTTGCCCGCGATACAGCACCCAATATCGATATCCGACCCTACCGGCCCGACCGCGATTACCTGGCCGGAAACCTGACGCCGTCACCGCATGCCTAAGGTTGTTGTGCTATCCCGAAATCAGCGTGCGCCAGCTGCAGACAACAGGCGAACGATAGCGTCCTGACCTTTTAGGCGAGCGTGCTGCATTGGCGTGACCCCGCCGTTGTCGGCAAGATCGACCTTTGCGCCCGAGTCAATGAGCAGACGCACGATTTCTGTATGGTTGCGTCCGCCGTCGCCGAGGATCACGGCTTCGAGCAACGCCGTCCAGCCCAGATTGTTGACGTGGTCGATGTCGATTGCGGTGCCCAGAAGGAGGCGCACGGTCTCGACATGACCGTGGTGGGCAGCGGGAATCAATGCCGTGCCGCCGTAACGGTTGACGCTTTTCAGATCGGCGCCGTGGGCGAGGGTCAGGCGGAGAATATCGATACGCCCTTCGGCGCCGGCATAGAGATAGGTACTGTCCTGAAGGGCGTCCTTGGCGTTGACGTCGGCACCAGCGGCGATCAGCGTCCGCGCCGCTTCGACATGATTGCCATGCGTTGCCGCCAGCAATGCCGTACGTCCGCGACCGTCGCGGACATGGATGTCCGCTCCGGCCTGAATCAGCCGGGAGACTTCGGCTGAATCTCCGTGCGCTGCCGCCTGGATCAGGGATTGGTCAGGCGGCACGGCCTGTGCCTTTCCGATGGACGGCATCGTGGCGAGTATCGCGCTGGCCAGAATTCCACGTCGCGTCCACACTGTCAGTTGCTTCCACCACGGGGAGGCCCAGCATCGGTCAGTGCTTCGCCATGAATCATCCGTGAGATGGCCGCTTCGGCAGCGGCGCGTTCGCATATCGGGCACGGCCGCGAGGTCGAGTAAAGAATGCTGCCGGCAAGCTGGCCGCCGACACGGGACAGAGCGTCGCCAATCGCTTCCCGCTCAGCGTGGGCACCGAGGTCGCCACGAACGACGACCCAGCTCGGTGATTGTCCGACGATCCGCCCGTCGCGGACAACCACCGCGCCGTAGGGCTGATCGCCCATGGCTTCGGCCTGGTGCTTCATGTCGAAGGCGCGTTGCATGAAAGCATGCGGCGTCGGACGGTCCGGCTGAACAATGGTTTCGACGGCACTCGCGGCACCGGCAGAACCGGAACGAATGGCCAAGGGCAGCGCCAATCCGGCCAGCACCACCTGGCATAGACATTGCCGGCGAGAGACGCGGTGCAGCTTGGCGGGCGGATGGTCGCGCATAAAAAATATGATAACTCACACACCGATGTCCTTGCCAGAACCGGTTCCAAACGATTAAAGGCGGCCATGGATCGACCTCCCATGTCTTCCCGCCACACTGCCGTGGTCGGGGCTGGCCCTGCCGGCCTGATGGCGGCGGAATGCCTTTCCGGTGCCGGTCTTGCCGTGACCGTCTACGACCGCATGCCGATGCCGGGGCGCAAGCTGTTGATGGCGGGGCGCGGCGGGTTGAACCTGACCCATAGCGAGCCATTGGAGCGCTTTCTCCGACGCTACGGCACGGCGGCGGCGCGACTTGGACCGGCTATCGAGGCCTTTTCCCCCGAAGCAGTCAGGGCCTGGTGCGAGGGGCTGGGGCAGGCAACCTTCGTTGGTTCCAGCAGGCGGGTGTTCCCAACGGCCTTGAAAGCCTCGCCGCTGCTGCGCGCCTGGTTGGGCCGGCTAAACGGGGCGGGCGTGCGCTTCGCCCTGCGCCATCGTTGGACGGGGTGGGACGACAGCGGCGCCCTGACCTTCCTCGATGCACGCGGCGAAACCGTTGCCGAGCGGCCGGAGGCGACAGTCCTGGCCCTCGGTGGGGCCAGTTGGCCGCATCTGGGGTCGGACGGCGGTTGGGCGGACATCCTGCGAGCCCGCGGGATTGAGATCAGACCGCTCCGGCCGGCCAACTGCGGTTTCGTTGTCGGCTGGTCCGATCATTTCCGCGAGCGATTCGCCGGGGAGCCGTTGAAGCCGGTGGTACTGGAATTTGGCGACACCCGATTGCGGGGTGAAGCGACGATCACCGCCCAAGGCATCGAAGGCGGGGCCATCTATGCCCTGGCCGCGCCGATCCGCGAGATGCTAGCCGGGGGTGGTGAGGCTGTTCTGAGCATCGACCTGCGCCCAGATCTGAGCCTGGCCGAGCTATCCCGACGGCTGAGCGCGCCGCGCAGCAGCCAGTCGCAATCGACCTTCTTGCGCAAAGCAGGTGGCTTGTCGCCCGTCGCCATTGGCCTGTTGCGCGAGGTCGTGGGTACCGTGCTTTCGGCCGATCCTGCCCAGCTGGCCAGCGCCATTAAAGCGCTGTCCTTGCGGCTGGTCGCGCCAAGTCCCCTGGAACGCGCGATATCCACGGCCGGGGGCATCGCCTGGAGCGAGATGGACGACACCTTCATGCTGCGCAAGATGCCGGGGGTCTTCGCCATCGGCGAAATGGTGGATTGGGAGGCGCCGACGGGCGGCTATCTGCTGCAAGCTTGCCTGGCGATGGGGGTCGCGGCGGCCATGGGCGCGGTGGCCCGGCAGGTTCCCACTTTGCCATCAACCCGCGAGCCGCTAGTGTAGTCCAGCACCGGCATCGAAGGCCGGCCAGGGGGGAGACGCGGTGGCGACGGACCTGCATCATCTGAGTATCGCGGAAGGCGCCGAACGGCTGCGGCAACGAACTCTGTCGCCGGTCGATTGGGTGGAAGCGCTGCTGGCGCGCATCGAGCGGTTCGACGGCGAATTGCACGCCTTTCTGGCGCTCACTGCCGCCGCGGCCCGCGCCCAGGCGGTGGCCGCCGAACGGGAGATAGCCTCGGGATCCTATCGCGGTCCGATGCATGGCGTGCCCTATGGCCTGAAAGACATCTACGACACGGCCGGCATCCTGACCACGGCGCAGTCCTGGGTTGCTCATAGACGGGTGCCGGCGCGTGACGCCTATGCCCAGCGGCGACTGCGTGAGGCCGGCGCCATCCTGATCGGCAAGCTGGCGACCCACGAATTCGCCTACGGAGGGCCGTCGTTCGACCTGCCGGCGCCGCTGGCCCGCAACCCCTGGGGGGTGGCCCATTTCACCGGCGGCTCGAGCAGCGGCAGCGGCGTCGCCGTAGCGGCGGGACTGGTACCAGGGGCGCTCGGCAGCGATACCGGCGGCTCGATCCGCATTCCGGCGGCCCATTGCGGCATCGTCGGTCTCAAGCCGACGGCGGGGCTGGTCAGCCGGGCCGGCGTCATCCCGTTATCTTACAGCTTCGACACCTGCGGACCGATGGCGTGGACGGTGGCGGATTGCGCTATCCTGCTCGGCGCCATCGCCGGATATGACGCCAACGATCCGCAGTCGGCGAAGGTTCCCATTCCCGACTATCGGGCGGCCATCGGACGCGATATTCGCGGCCTGAGGGTCGGCGTGGTGCGCCATTTCTTCGAGGCCGACAAGCCTACGGACGCGCCGATCAAGGCGGCGATCGCGGCGGCGTTGAAGGTGCTGGCCGAACTCGGCGCCGAGATCGAGGACGTGACGCTGGCGCCACTAGACGATTTCGCCGCCTGTCAATGGATCGCCACCTGTGTCGAAGCCAATGCCATTCACGACGATAACCTGCGCTATCGCCTGGCCGATTACGGCGAGAATTTCCGCTACCGCATCCTGCCGGGCGCGACGCTGAGCGCCGCCGACTATGTGCAGGCGCAGCGGCTGCGCCGCCAACTGATCGCCGAGACCCGCAAGAGAATGGAAGGCTTCGATGTGCTGCTGACGGCGACCGTGCCGACGGTGGGGCCGGTGGTCGAAACCATGACCCTGTCGTCAGTGCTGGCCTCGCGCGGCATCACGTCAGCCTTTAATACCTTGGGCTGGCCGGCGCTGGCGTTGTGCTGCGGCTTTACCGAGGCGGGACTGCCGCTGTCGCTGACCATCGCCGGCAAACCTTTCGACGAGACGACGGTGCTGCGGGTGGCTGATGCTTATGAACGGGCGACTCCGTGGCGCCGGCGGCGTCCAGATCTAACCGAAGCGGCGGCCTGAGGAGGGTACGATGAGCGACGATCCTGACGCCAAGGCCCGCCACGTCATTGAACTGCGCTGGGCCGACTTGGAAACGACCGCCCGGCAGTTCGACCATTTCTGCGAAGCCGCGCCGTTCGTTGCCGCGTTGTTGCGCCGGATACCGCGCGACCGTTCGCGCTGGGACGATCCGGCCAATGTCTTCGTTCTGTCTCCGGACAAGCCTCGATGACCGACCTGCGCCACATCACCATCGCTGAGGCCGCGGCGCTGATCGCTGCGAAGCGGCTATCGCCTGTGGAACTGGTCGAGGAGAAATTGTGCCTGATCGCCGCCATCGACCCCAAGATGGACGCCTTCATCACGGTGACGGCGGAGCGAGCTCGCGCCGAGGCCAAGACAGCCGAGGCGGAGATTGCAGCGGGGCGCTACCGGGGGCCGCTACACGGCATTCCATTCGGCTTGAAGGACATTTTCAATACCGCCGGTATCGGTACCACCGCCAATTCGAAGATCCTGATCGACAATGTGCCCGACCGAGACGCTACCTCGGCAGCGCTGATCGCCAAGGCCGGTGGCGTGCTGATGGGCAAGCTGTCGACCTGGGAATTCGCCCATGGTGGACCGGCCTTTGACCTGCCGTTTCCGCCCACCCGCAATCCTTGGAACCTGGCGCATCAGACCGGCGGGTCGAGCACCGGGTCGGGCGGTGCGGTGGCGGCCGGATTGGTGCCTGGCGCCCTTGGCAGCGATACCGGTGGTTCGATCCGCGGCCCGGCGGCGCTGTGCGGCATTGCTGGACTGAAGCCGACCTTTGGCCTGGTCAGCCGCAGCGGCGTCGTCCCCAATTCGTTTTCTTTCGACCACGTCGGGCCGATGACGGCGACGGTCGAGGACTGTGCCATCCTGTTGCAGGTCATCGCCGGCCATGACCCCACCGATCCGACCAGCGTCAAGGTCGCCATCCCCGATTACCGGGCGGCGCTGGCCGGCGGCCTTCGTGGCCTGCGCCTTGGTATAGTCCGGCACTACTGGGAGGACGACAATCCGGGCACCGACGAGGTTTGTGCCGCCATGGACGAGGCGGTGCGGCTGCTGCAAAGTCTGGGTGCCATCGTCGAGGACGCGCGAATGCCGCCGATGCGCGATTTCCGCGACGTGAAGATCGTCGGCGCCGAGACCGAGCTGTTCGCCAATCACGAAAAGGAACTGCGCGAGCGGCCCGGCGATTTCTGTGCCGACTTTTTGTCGCGTTCGCTGGCCGCATGCCTGTTTCGTGGCGTCGATTACGTGCAGGCGCAGCGCGAACGCCGCCGACTGGTGGCCGATATGCAGCGCCTTTACGACCGCTATGACGCACTGATCACCGCCGGGCCATCGACCGGCGGTGCCGGGCGCCTGGACCAGCATCGCACCGTCTCGTTTTGGGAAAAGCCGTCGTGGACAACACCGTTCAATGTCACCGGCGGGCCGGCGATTT
>CAMCUA010000048.1 GCA_945878455.1 Asaia bogorensis
ATGGATTGGTTGGAGAGCGATCGCAAGGTGCGCCTGCTGACGGAAGAAAATGCCCGCCTGAAGGCCGAACTGGCGGCGTACAGCAATTAAGCGGCAGACGCGGCGGCCACACCCCCGGCGCAACATCCCATCGACCGACAAATCGCAAGCCGGTCCCGGTCGGGGACCGCTATGCTGGCGCGGTTCATGACGTAACCGCGCCGGGATGGACGTTATCGCGATGAGCCCCACGTTGCACTTGCTGGCGATCCGCATCGCGCTGGGTGGCCGGGTCCTGGTCGCGCTCGACGCCAGCATCGGCGCGGGCGAGGTATTGACCGTCATGGGGCCATCGGGATCGGGCAAGTCGACCCTGCTCGCCTATATCGCCGGCTTCATCGACCCGGCGTTCCAAGCCGGTGGGCGCGTCATACTGAACGGCAATGACGTCACCGGGATGCCGGCGGAGACGCGGCGCATCGGCCTGTTGTTTCAGGATGCGCTGCTGTTTCCGCACCTGTCGGTGGCGGGCAACCTGATGTTCGGCCTGCCGCGCGGGCCAGAACGCCGGCAGCAGGCGGAGGCAGCCTTGGTCCAAGCCGGTTTGGCCGGATACGCCGACCGCGATCCGGCGACCCTTTCGGGCGGACAACAGGCGCGCGTCGCGTTGTTGCGCCTGTTGCTGTCGGCGCCCAGCGCCGTGCTGCTCGACGAACCCTTTGCCAAGCTCGACAGCGCGCTGCGCGGCGAGATGCGGACCCTGGTCTTCGACCGGCTGCGCGCCGCCGGGCTACCGGCCGTCCTGGTCACCCACGACGCGGCGGACGCCGAGGCGGCGGGGGGACGCATCATCCGGCTCGACTGAGGTTCCATGCTTCTATCGCCTTCCCCTTTGCCGGTAGCGGCGGTTCGTGTCATAGGGCGGGTAATGGACGGCGGCGGGACCAGGAGGAAACCATCATGAGCGACGGCAGGCGGATCGGTTTCATCGGCATGGGCGTCATGGGCGGGCCGATGGCGCGGCGGCTGGCGGGTGCCGGATTCCGGGTGACCGGCTTCGACATCGCCGAGCCAGCGCTCCAGGCGCTGACGGCCGCCGGCGGCAGCGCGGCAAGCAGCCCGGCGGAAGCAGCGGAAGGCGCCGACCTGCTGATGGTGGTAGTGGCCACCGCCGAGCAGGCGGAAACAGCGTTGTGGGGACGCGTTCCGGGCGGCAACGACGGCGCCGTCGCCGCGTTGAAGCCCGGCGCGACGGTGGCGTTGCTCAGCACGGTGGCGCCGGACTATGTCGACACGCTGGGCGCGCGGCTGGCGGCCAAGGGGCTGCACGTTTTGGACGCGCCGCTGAGCGGTGGCAAGGTCGGCGCCGAGGCCGGCAAGCTGACCATCATGGCGTCCGGCAATGCCGCCGCCTTCGCGGCGATGGAGCCGGTGTTTCCCGTCGTCGCCGGCAAGGTCTATCGCCTGGGCGAGGCGCCGGGCATCGGCTCGCGGGTCAAGATGGTCAACCAGCTTCTGGCCGGGGTGCATATCGCCGCGGCGGCCGAGGCGATGGCGCTCGGCACCCGGGCCGGCGCCGATCCCAAGGTGCTGTTCGAAGTAATCTCGAACAGCGCCGGCAATTCGTGGATGTTCACCAACCGGGTGCCGCATATGGTCGAGGGCGACTTCACGCCGACCAGCGCGGTGGAGATCTTCGTCAAGGACTTGGGCATCGTTCTCGACGCCGGACGGTCCTTGCGCTTCCCGCTGCCGATCACGGCGGCGGCGCACCAACAGTATCTGGCGGCAGCCGCCGCCGGACACGGCCGCGAAGACGATTCGGCCGTGGTCAAGGTCTACCAAATGCTGGCCGGTATCGACGTGGCGGCGGCGGCACGAAAGGCCAAGCCGTGAACGAGATGTTTTCGCTCGCCGGACGCACGGCGCTGATCACCGGGTCGTCGCGCGGGCTTGGCTTCGCCATGGCCAGGGGATTGGCCGAGGCCGGCGCCCATGTGGTGCTCAACGGCCGCCATCCGGAGACGCTACAAGACCGCGTTGGCGAGCTGAACGCGGCCGGACTGCAGGCTTCGTGCGCCGCCTTCAACGCCACCGACGAGGCGGCGGCGCGCGATGCCATCGCCACCATCGAGGCGGACCACGGCGGACTCGACATCCTGATCGCCAACGCCGGCACCAACATCCGCCGTTCGGCCCTGGAGATGACCACCGAGGAATGGCGCCATGTGTTGGACGTCGACCTGACCGCCTGTTTCACCATCGCGCGAGACTCGGCCAAGGGCATGGTGGCGCGGCGTTGGGGCCGCATCGTTTTTACCGCTTCGATCCTGAGCACCGTGGGACGGGCGCTGGTGCCGGCCTATGTCGCGGCCAAGCACGGCTTGGCCGGACTGACCCGGGCGATGGCCGCCGAATTCGGGCGCAGCGGCGTGACCGTGAACGCCATCGCGCCTGGCTATATCCGCACCGAACTGACCCGGCCGCTGACCGAGGATGCCGAATTCACCGCCTGGCTGGAATCGCGCACACCGCTTGGCCGCTGGGGCGAGCCGGATGAGGTTGCCGGGGCGGCGGTGTTCTTGGCCTCGAACGCCGCTTCCTATGTCAACGGCCACCTGCTGACCGTCGACGGCGGGCATACGGCCAGCGCGTGAGGGGGCGGTTAAGTCCGCTGCACCGGGCCCACCCCTCTCCCTGTCCCTCCCCCTCACGGGGGGAGGGAACGCGGTTACAACCTCCCGTCTGCAAAACAATGTGCGGCGGCGATGCTACATGGTTCCCTCCCCCCGGCGGCTTCGCCGCCATTGGATATTTGCCGGCGAAGCCGGCGAGGGGGAGGGACAGGGAGAGGGGGGTGACGCCGCCGCCGAACATGCGGACAGCAAAAAGGACAGCGGCGGCTCAGCCGTCGAAGAAGGGGCGGCCTTCGTCGCGCAGCCAGACGCGCAGCAGGTGTCGTTGGGTTTCGACCGTCTCGCCGTTCTTGAACCCCTCGCGATGGTGCAGGCCTTCGCGGTTGTTGAAGATCAGGATCTGGCCGCGCTCCAACATGTATTTGGCCGACAGGTCGCGTTTGCGGATGATGGCCTGCGCCGTTTCCAGGGCATCGCGGCCGAGATTGTCGAGTTCGGCCCCGGCCCGCTGATAGCCGCTGGGAATCTTGTTGAGCGAGTAGCGACTGAGCAGGCGTTCGCCATCGTAGCCGATGGCCGGCGCCCAGGACACGTCGGGCTCGCCGGGGATCTGGATGTCCTGGCGATTGTGATAGAAGGGCTGGAACAGGCGATTGAGCTGTTCCGGCGCGTCCTTCAGCATGGCGTTGTAGAGCGAATAGATGGTGCAGTATTCGCTCAGGCCGCCTTCTTCCGCCTTGTGCAGGCACATCAGGGTGGAGAAGTTGGGCAGGTTGCGGTTGCCGCTGTTGTCCGTATGGAAGGTCAGCCGGTCCTGGGTCAGGCCCTGGTTGTACTTGCTGCGGTTCTCAGTTTCCTTGATGTCGCGGAAAATCTGGCCGTCGGCCTGCTGCGCCACCGGCGGCGAAACCAAGTTGAGCAGCAGCCATTCTATCGCCTTGGCTTCGTCCAGCGTCCATTCGTCGAGGGGCAGGCGGTCGACCACGGCAAAGCCGATGCCATCATACGCGCGCCGGCGGGCTTCCTGCATGTGCTTGGCCGTCGCGGTCAGCGCGAACTGTTCCGGCTTGAGCATGTAGAGGGGCAGGTTCTGCTGGCGCAGGCTTTTCGCCACCGCATCGATTTCCGCGAGCGCCGCCGCGCCGAGCGTCACCGTCCAATCGGCCGGCGAAATATCCGCGCGCGCCCAGGCCTTGGGATTCTTGAACGGCTGCTGCGGACGCGGCACCTGTTGGCCGATGGTGAGATCGAGCGCGTTATCCGGACTCGGCATTTATGAAGACTCCTGGATGTGAAGCGGACCGGGCATTCCCGGAGGAGGCCTTATTATGGGGCGGCAATCTAGCGGTTTGGGGCGATGGGGGCAATCGCGGCAGCGGGCGGGGCACCGAAGGCTACTTCCGCCGGGCCGCATACAGGATCGGATGCACACAATCCATGAAAGCCGGATTGTCCAAGGGAACCAAACCCTTAGACGCCAGATCGGCATGCGCGGCGCTGTCGCGGCGGGCGTAAAGGAAGGTGTTTTGCTGGTACCAGAAATCGACCCGGCGGTCGCCCCAGACCAGGGGGCGGAAGTAATCGAAAGGGGCGTAACCACGTGCGGCGAACAGCTTGGCCCAATAGGTCGCCGGCTGTTCGTTGACGTGGTTGGTGCCGCCCTGGCCGGGGACGGCGGCGCCGAACAGCACGACATCGGCCAGGTTGGCGAGCGATTCGACGAAGGCCGGCGCCGATGCCGGGGCCAGGTGTTCGGCGACTTCGAGCGACATCGCCAGATCGAATCTTTCGCCTGGCCCCTCTCCCCCTGGCGCACCGATGGGCCGGTTTAGGTCGCAGGCGGTGAAGACGATGGCAGGCTCGATCATGTTTTCCTGGGCGTTCCAGGCGCCGTCGAAACCGACCAGCCGTTGCGCGCCGACTTCCTTGAACGCCTTCAGCCAGGCGCCACGCCCGCAGCCGACATCGACGACGCTGACGGGCTTGAACACACGGGCCAACAGGTAGGCATAAATGCGGGCGCTCTTGTACGAGCCGTCGATCTGCTTTTGGTAGAAGACATCGTCATAGGCGGTGTCGGTCATGCGCGGCGGTCTTAGCGCTTCAACCGGTACCCGGTGCGGAAGATCCAGCCAACGACGCCGAGACACAACAGCAGGAAGCCCGCCGTGGCCGCCAGGCTGAAGGCGATGGGCACGTCGGTCACGTCGAAGAAGGCCCAGCGGAAGCCGCTGATCAGATAGACCACCGGGTTGAACAGGGTCACCGTGCGTCACAACGGCGGCAGCATATCGATCGAATAGAAGGTGCCGCCCAAAAAGGTCAGCGGCGTGATGACCAGGAGCGGCACGAATTGCAGCTGTTCGAAGCCGTTGGCCCAGATGCCGATGATGAAGCCCAACAGGCTGAAGGCCACCGAGGTCAGGACCAGGAAGGCCAGCATGGCCAGCGGATGGGCAATGGTCAGCGGCACGAACAGGGCGGCGGTGGCCAGGATGATCAGGCCGAGGATCACCGATTTGGTCGCCGCCGCGCCGACGTAGCCGACAACGATCTCCAGCGGCGAAACCGGGGCCGAAAGGATTTCATAGACGGTGCCGGTGAACTTCGGGAAGTAGATGCCGAAGGCGGCGTTCGAGACGCTCTGGGTCAGGATCGACAGCATGATCAGGCCGGGCACGATGAAGGCGCCATAGGGGACGCCGCCGATCACCGCCATGTGTTCGCCGATGGCGGCGCCGAAGACGACGAAATAAAGCGCGGTGGCGAGCACCGGGGCGACGACGCTTTGCAACAGCGTGCGCCCGGCGCGCGACATTTCGAAAACGTAGATGGCGCGCATACCGCGCAGGTTCATGCTGGCACCCGCTTGTCCAGGGGAACACGGCCATCGCCGGTGAGGGTGCCCCCCCTCTCCCTGTCCCTCCCCCTCACGGGGGGAGGGAACGCTGTTTCGGCTTCACGTCCATCGCCACCGGGTCGCGGAGTTGCAACGAAGTTCCCTCCCCCCGGCGGCTTCGCCGCCATTGGATATTTGCCGGCGGAGCCGGCGAGGGGGAGGGACAGGGAGAGGGGGCGCTTGCCGCCGACCCGATGCCTGACCGCCACCCCGCCCACCCGGTAGGCACATGCGATTGCCCCCCCTTGCAGGGGAGGGACAGGGTGGGGGGTGAGGGTGCCGTTGGGAACAGTCATCATGGCTTGCGCACCAGGCTGACGAAGATGTCTTCGAGGGAGCTTTGCGTCGTGCGCAGGTCCTTGAAGGCGATGCCGGCGCGGGCGAGGTCGTCGAGCAGCGCGGTGATGCCGGTGCGGTCGGCTTGGACATCGTAGGTGAAGGTCAACTCGGCGCCGTCGGCGGCGAGTTCCAGGCGATGGGCGGCGAGCCCCGCCGGCAGGGCTGCGAGCCGCTGGTGCAGTTGCAGGACGAGCTGCTTCTTGCCGAGCTTTTGCATCAAGTCCGCCTTGGGTTCGACCAGGATCAGCCGGCCCTTATCGATGACGCCGATGCGATCAGCCATCTGTTCAGCTTCGTCGATGTAGTGGGTGGTGAGGATGACGGTGACGCCAGCACCTTGCAGGCGGCGCACCTGGGCCCACATGTCCTGGCGCAGTTCGACATCGACGCCGGCGGTCGGTTCGTCGAGGAACAGGACGCGCGGTTCATGCACAAGGGCCTTGGCGATCAGCACGCGGCGCTTCATACCGCCTGAGAGCGTCATGATGCGGCTGTCCTTCCGATCCCACAGCGACAGATCGCGCAGCACCCGTTCGACCAGGGCCGGGTCCTTCGGTTTGCCGAACAGGCCGCGCGAGAAGCTGACCGTGGCGAGAACCGATTCGAAGGCATCCGTGCTCAGCTCTTGCGGCACCAGGCCGATGAGGGAGCGCGCGGCGCGATAGTCGGCAACGATATCGTGGCCGGACACCGTGACGCTGCCCGATGTCGCGGTGACGATGCCGATCAGCGTCGTCTTGCCGGCGCCATTGGGCCCGAGGAGGGCGAAAATCTCGCCTTGGCGGATATCGAGGTCGATGCCGCACAGGGCTTGGAAGCCCGAGGCGTAGGTCTTCGACAGATTTTTAATGGAAACGATCGGCTGCATGGAGCGGAACATAGCCGATGACAGCAACGGATGCAGTGCGCATTTTCCGCTGCCACCCTTGGCGTGGCGCATGTATCGTGGGCACCGCATTCAACCAACCTTCAGGGGGACCTCATGGCCAAGAAGCCCGCCGCGGCCGCGAACGCCGACAAATCCGTCGCCGATGCCATCAAAAAGCTCGGCAAGATGCCGTCGGGCTATATCACCGACGCCATGGGCCGGCTGAACATCGGCTGCTGGATGGATGGCGTGCTGCCGGTGCAGCCGACCGGCCGCTTCTGCGGCCCGGCACGCACCCTGCGCTATGCCCCGAGGCTCGGCGGCAAGACGGCGCCGATGAACATCTACGACTTTATCCGCCAGTGCAAAAAGGGCGAGGTTCTGGTCATCGAGACCGGCAAGTCCGACCAATGGATCATGGGCGAGAACATGGCGCACCATTCCATGTACCAGGGCCTGGCGGCCATGGTGACGGATTCGCACGTGCGTGACTTCGCCGAAATCCGCGAGCTGAAGTTCCCAGTGTTCTGCCGCGGCGCCGCCATCCGCCGTTCGAACCTGGAACTGGTCGGCATCGATGTGCCGATCACCTGCGGCGGCGGTCAGGTCAATCCGGGCGACATCGTGATGGGCGACCCGGACGGCATCTGCATCATCCCGCGCGGCCGTCTGGCCGACACCCTCTATCAGGCCGAGGACATGGCGATCTGCGAAGCCGAGCAGGAACGCGGCATCAAAGCCGGCCTGCCGATGGACAAGCTGAACGCCATCATCCGCAAGAAGAAAGTGCTAAAGGTCTGAACGGTCGGCAGCGCGGCGGCGGCCCACCCTTCGAGACAACCGCTTCGCGGCTTCCTCAGGGTGAGGACAAAAAAATAAATCCTCATGCTGAGGAGGCGCATTCTTTGGAAGTAAGGACGGGCGCCGTCTCGAAGCATGGGCCTCCGCCGTGACGGTTGCATGCGACGCCGACCGCCCGGCCAAGGATTACCTAACATGCCGGCCATGACCGAGCCCACCGTCCCGGACACCATCCGGCCCGCGACCGGCGAGCAGTTGCTCGCGGCCGTGCGCTGGGCGGTGGCGGACGAGGTGGCGTTGGAGGTGGCGGCGGCGGGCAGCAAGCGGGGCTTCGGGCGGCCGGTGGCGGCGGGAACGCGGCTCGACCTGTCGGCCATCGCCGGCATCGAATTGTACGAGCCGGAGGAGCTGGTGCTGACGCTGCGGCCGGGGACACCAATCGCCGAGATCGAGACACTGCTGGCGGCGCGCCAGCAATGCCTGGCCTTCGAGCCGCCGGACCTGGGGCCGCTGTTGGGCGGCGCCGCCGGCAGTGGCACCATCGGCGGGGCGGTGGCCTGTAATCTCGGCGGACCGCGACGCATCAAGACGGGAGCGGCGCGCGATCACATCCTGGGCTTCCACGCCGTCAGCGGCCGGGGTGAGGCCTTCAAGTCGGGCGGCCGGGTGGTCAAGAACGTCACCGGCTTCGACCTGTCAAAGCTTATGGCAGGATCCTTCGGCACGCTGGCCTTGACCACCGAACTGACGGTGCGCGCCCTGCCGGCCGCGGAGCAGACCCGCAGCGTGCTGGTGCTGGGCCTTGGCGACGAGCAGGCGATGGCGGCGATGAGCGCGGCGCTCGGCAGTTCCCACGAGGTTTCCGGCGCGGCGCATCTGCCGGCGGGGATCGCGGCGGGCTCGGCCGTGGACGAGGTCAGCAAGGTCGGCGGCGCGGTGACGGCGCTGCGCATTGAAGGCTTCGCGCCGTCGGTGGTGGCCCGGACGGCGGGCCTGCGCGATGTGCTCGCCCCGTTCGGCGCCCTGGCGGAATTGCCCAGCGAGCCTTCGGCGGCGTTCTGGCGCGAGATACGCGACGTCCGTTATTTCGCCGCGCCCGACGACAAGCGCCAGGTGTGGCGGCTGTCGGTGCCGCCGATGGCCGGAGCGGTGACAGCGGCGACGATCAAGGCCGAACTGGGCGGTGAGGCCTTCTACGATTGGGGCGGCGGGCTGATCTGGCTGGCCATGCCGCCAAGGCCGGACGCCGGCCACGCCATCGTCCGCGCCGCCCTGCCCGAAGGGCATGCGACATTGATCCGCGCCGAGACGGCGATTCGCCGGGCGGTGCCGGTGTTCCAGCCACAGGCCAGCGCGCTGGTCGAACTGGCGCGCCGGGTCAAGCAAGGGCTCGACCCAAAGGGCGTGCTCAACCCGGGGCGGATGGTCGAGGGGATGTAGGGCTGGGAGGACGCCGGCGAGCGCCGGTTCCCCCTCACCCCGACCCTCTCCCCACCAGGGGAGGGGGAGCAGGACGGAAGTGTGACGCATGCAGACCAACTTCAGCCTGGCGCAGATGGCGGAGCCGGAGATCAGGACGGCCAATGCGGTGCTGCGCGCCTGTGTCCATTGCGGCTTCTGCACGGCGACCTGCCCGACCTATGTGCTGTTGGGCGACGAGTTGGACAGTCCGCGCGGGCGCATCTATCTGATCAAGGACATGCTGGAAAACGACAAGCCGGCGAGCCCGCAGGTGGTCAAGCACATCGACCGCTGCCTGTCGTGCCTGTCGTGCATGACCACCTGTCCGTCCGGCGTGCATTACATGCATCTGGTCGACATCGCCCGCGCCCGCATCGAGAAGACCTATCACCGCCCGGCGGCCGACCGCTGGCTGCGCCGGCTGCTGGCCTGGCTGCTGCCGCATCCGGGACGGCTGCGTATCGCGCTGATCGGGGCACTGCTGGCCAGGCCCTTGGCACCGCTGTTTTCCGGGCGGCTGGGAGCGATGCTGAAATTGGCACCCAGCAGCCTGGCCGGCCCGTCGCCAATGGATGCGCCGCAGACCTTCGCCGCCGAGGGTGGGCGCAAGCAGCGCGTCGCCCTGCTGACCGGCTGCGCGCAACAGGTGCTGCGCCCGGCCATCAACGAGGCGACGGTGCGGCTGCTCGTCCGCCACGGCTGCGAGGTGGTGGTGCCCGAAGGCCTGGGCTGCTGCGGCGCGCTGGTGCATCACATGGGCGACGAGGAGGGCGCGCGGGCGGCGGCGCGCGCCAATATCGCCGCTATCGAGGCGGCGGAAGCAAAAGACGGTGCGTTCGATGCGCTGATCGTCAACGCCTCGGGCTGCGGCACCACGATCAAGGACTGGGGCCATCTGCTGGCTGAGGACCCGACCTGGGCGGCGCGCGCGGCGCGCATCGGTGGGCTGGCCCGCGATATCACCGAGACGATGAGCGAGATCGGCCTCAGCGGCGTTATTGCCCGTCCGCGCCTGACGGTTGCCTATCATTCCGCCTGTTCCATGCAGCATGGCCAGAAGCTGAAGGAGCCGCCGAAAAAGCTGCTGGCGGCGGCCGGCTTTACCGTGCGCGAGCCGGCGGAAGGGCACCTCTGCTGCGGTTCGGCCGGCACCTACAACATCTTGCAGCCGGCCATCGCCGTGCGGCTGCGGGCACGCAAGGCGAAGAACCTCGACGCTATCGGGGCCGCCGTCATCGCCACCGGCAATATCGGCTGCCTGACACAACTGGCCGGCACCACCGCCGCGCCCATCGTGCACACGGCCGAATTGCTCGACTGGGCCACCGGCGGACCGTGCCCCGCGGAATTGGCGGCGATGGATGCGGCTTCATTTTCTTTACAGAGGTGTGATGACCAATCTGGACGAGCTTAGCGGGACGGACTTATTCTGTGATCATGCGTATCCGCTGGCTGCCGATTCTTCTGTTGGCCCTTATCGTCATCGCCCCTCCGGCGATGGCCGATCAGATGGATTCGCGCCTGAAAGGTCTGTTCACCCGCTTGCAGGCGGCGCAGAACGCCAACGAGGCGAAACAGCTCGAAGCCGGCATCTGGCAACTGTGGCTGGAGAACAAGGACCCGCAAGTGGCGCGCAAGGTGGCCGCCGGTATCGTCGCCATGAACCGGGGCGAATTGAAGGTGGCGCTGGCGCTGTTCGACGAGGTGGTCAAGCAGGCGCCGAATTACGCCGAGGGTTGGAATAAGCGGGCCTCGGTCTATTATATTATGGATGCCTACGACCGATCGCTGGTCGACGTGGCGCGCACGCTGGCGCTGGAACCGCGCCACTTCGGGGCACTGTCGGGACTGAGCATGATCTATCAGGAACTGGGCGACAGCGCGAAGGCGCTGAAGGCCTTGGAAAAGGCACAGGCGCTGCACCCGTTGATGCCTGGCCTGAACGAACGGCTGGAGGCCCTGCGCGAAGAGGTCGAGGGCAAGGCGATCTGACGCCGATGGCACTGCCGCCCGGCGTGGCAACCGATAGCGCGACAACCGTTCGACAGGAAACGACCATGAGCAAGATTCTGGTGCTGGGCGCCGGCAAGATCGGCGCGACGGCGGCCGACATGCTGGCCGAGGCCGGCGACTATACGGTGACGCTGGCCGACGGCGACGCCAAGACCCTGGCGGCACGCACGCCGGGCAACGTCCGCCACCGGGTGGTCGACGTCACCAACGCGGCGGCCTTGAAGAAGGCCACCGCCAAGCAGGACTATGTCATCTGTGCCCTGCCGTTCTTTTTGAGTGTCGCCGTGGCGCGTGCCGCCAAGGCGGCCGGCGCCCATTATTTCGACATGACCGAGGATGTCGCCACGGCGAGCGCCATCCGCAACCTGGCCAAGGGCGCCAAGACGGCTTTCGTCTGTCAGTCGGGGCTGGCGCCGGGTTTCATTTCCATCGTCGCCAACAGCCTGTTGCAGGACTTCGAGGAACTGCACGACGTGCGCCTGCGCGTCGGCGCCCTGCCGCAATACCCGGACAATTCGCTGAAGTACAATCTGACCTGGAGCACCGACGGGCTGATCAACGAATACTGCAACGGCTGCGACGCCATCCACGAGGGCCGGCGGCGCGAGTTGATGCCGCTCGAAGGCTTGGAGCGCTTTTCCCTCGACGGCATCGATTACGAGGCGTTCAGCACCTCGGGCGGCATCGGCACGCTCTGCGACACGCTCACCGGCAAGGCGCGCAACGTCAACTATAAGACCGTGCGCTATCCCGGGCATCGCGAGATGGTGTCGATGCTGGCCCGCGACCTCAAGCTGTGCGAGCACCGCGATACCTTCAAGGCGCTGATCGAATACGGCGTGCCGACGACGCGCCAGGACGTGGTGCTGGTTTTCGTCACGGTGACCGGCAAGCGCGAGGGGCTATTGAGCCAGGAGAGCTACGCCAAGAAAATCTACGGCGATGCCGAGCGCGGCGGCCGTTCGGCGATCCAGAAGACCACCGCCGGGGCGGTCTGCGCCATGGTCGACTTGCACCGCGCCGGCAAGCTGCCCAAACAGGGCTTCGTGCGCCAGGAACAGCTTGATTTCCGCGACTTCATCGCCAATAGGTTTGGCAAGGTTTACGCCTGAACGTCGGGAGCGGTTGCCCATCCTTCGAGACAGCCGCTACGCGGCTTCCTCAGGATGAGGTGACTTTTGAAATCCTCATCCTTCGAGACAGCCGCTACGCGGCTTCCTCAGGATGAGGTCGGTATTGTTTTCCTCATCCTGAGGAGGGCCGCAGGCCCGTCTCGAAGGATGGGCCGCGCGGGTTCATGATCCAGCTTATCAGCCACGCTCGTTGTCGTGCCGGTCGTGGCCTTGGCGGTCGTGGCGACCGTGACGACGCTGGCCGTCGCCACGGCCGTCATGGCGGGCCATGCGATGGCTCAGCAGGTCTTCCAGGGTCTTCTTCTGGGCATCGTTCAGGGTCGCGTGGAAGGCTTCGTAGGCGGGCCGGATGGTCTGCACGATGGCCAGGCCGTTGCCCATGTGCTGTTCCATGCGCGCCAGGCGTTCGGCGCTGCTGAGAGGACCGTCCGTGGGTTTCGCCGCGGCGCAGGATTGTCCGGCGCGCTCGCCCCCGGCGCGTAGCGCCGCGGTCAGTCTGTTCCAGGACTCGGCTTGGGCGGGCGTCAGTTCCAGGCGCTTTTCGCCATAGGCGATGGCGCCGGCCAGCATGGCGTCGCGGTGCGGATGGCAGACAGCGGCGAACATGCCCTGCGGTCCGCCCATCATGCCGGCATGACGCGTCATGCCTTCGCCAGGTCCGCGGCGGTCGCCGTCATGTTGCGCGCCGCGCATGTGCTCCATGCGGGGGTGACCTGCGGTTTGCGCGTTGACGGCGAAGAAGCCGGCGACGAGACCGGCGGTGGCCAGGCCGGCGACGAGGAAAACTTTGGTCTGCTTGTTCATGAGAAAGCTCCTTTCGGGGGTCGGTGTTGCGTGACCAAGGTTTAGGCGCTTGCCATTGCGCTGGTGTTTCGCGGCCCCCGACTTTTTGTAACGTTAGGGGGATATTTGTAACAGTGTGTTGCAGAGCGGCCCGCCGCAACGCCGCGTTACAAAGAATTCCGGCGCGCGGCCCCGGCTTCGCTATAGTCCGCGCCATGAGCGCCCCAGAAACCCAACCCCGGCTGCTGGTGGTCGACGACGACCGCGAGATTCGCGACCTGCTGTCGCGCTATCTCGGCCGCCAGGGCTTCAAGGTCGAGACCGCCGGCGACGGTCACGAGATGGACCGCCGGCTGGCGCAGGCCCGCTTCGACCTGGTGGTGCTCGACATCATGCTGCCCGGCGAGGACGGACTGTCGCTGTGCCGGCGCATCCGCGCCCAATCCGCCCTGCCCGTCATCCTGCTGACGGCCGTGGCCGAGGAGACCGAGCGCATCGTCGGCCTGGAAATGGGCGCCGACGACTATCTGGTCAAGCCGTTCAATCCGCGCGAGCTGTTGGCCCGCATCAAGGCTGTGCTGCGCCGCACCGGCACGGCCGAGCGGGGACGCGATACGGGCGGCCGGGTGCTCGCCTTCGCCGGCTGGCGGGTCGATCTGGCCAAACGCGAGCTGACCTCGCCCGAGGGCGTGCTGGTACCGCTGACCGGCGGCGAGTTCGACTTGCTTAGCGCCTTCGTCGAGCATCCGCAGCGGGTGTTGAGCCGCGACTCCCTGCTCGACCACGCCAAGGGCCGCGACGCCCAGCCGTTCGACCGCAGCATCGATGTGCAACTCAGCCGGCTTAGGCGCAAGATCGAGGCCGATCCGCGCGAACCGCAGTTCATCAAGACCGTGCGCAGCGGCGGCTATATCTTCACCCAGCCGGTGACGGCGGCATGACCGTGCGGCACCTGTTCGCCCGCCTGCTGCCCAGACGCATCGCACCGCGCCTGGCGTTGGTGCTGCTCGGCGCCCTGATCCTGCTGCAGGCCGGCGGCGTCGTTCTCTACGAATGGGAACGGGCGCAGGCAACGCGCGAGATTTTTCAGAATTCGGCAATGCGCATGGGCAGCATCGTGCGGCTGCTGGAACGCGCGCCATTACCCCGGCAACGGGACTTGCTCGCGGCGGTCAGCGGCCCGACCCTGTCGGTGCGCCTGGAGGCTGAGCCGGAGCGCGGCGAGGACGGCGAGGCCGAGACCTTCGTCGGCCGCGAGGGCTGGCCGGGCGAACGCTTCCGCCGCCGGCTGCCGGGACTGGTCGACCGCGAGGTGGTGGTCGCCTTCGTCGAGGAGGAATCGTGGCTGCGCCCGCCACCGCGCCGTGGCCCGCGTATGCACGACATGATGCCCGATCCGTTGCCGAGCCGGCGCAAGATCGCCGTATCGGTGGCCCTGGAGGGCGGCGGCTGGGCGGTGTTCACCACGCCGGTCGATTTGCTGTCGCCACGCTGGGGTTTGCGCATGGGCTTGTGGCTGCTGCTGGCAGTGGGCACCGTGGCGCTGGTCGCCGCCTGGATCACGCGCCGGGTGACGGCGCCCATCGTCCGCTTCGCCGATGCCGCCGACCGGTTGGGTATCGACGCCGCGGCGCCGCCGCTCCCCGAAACCGGACCCGACGAGATCGCGCGGGCGGCGCGCGCCTTCAACCGCATGCAGACGCGCCTCCGCCGGCTGATCGACGACCGCACGCGTATCCTGGCCGCCATCTCCCACGACCTGCGCACGGCGCTGACCCGCATGCGGCTGCGGACCCAGTTCATCGAGGATGCCGAGCAGCAGCGCAAGGCCGAGACCGATCTCGACGACATGCAGACCATGCTCGACAGCTTCCTGGCCTTCGCCCGCGACGAGGCCGACAGCGAAGCGCGCGCCCCGGTCGACCTGGCGGCGCTGACCGCGAGCCTGTGCAACGACCTGGCCGATGCCGGCCAGCCGGTGCGCTACGCCGGGCCCGATCACGCCGTGCTGGCGTGCCGGCCGGCAGCGCTGCGCCGGGCCCTGGCCAACCTGATCGACAACGCGGTCGCCTATGGCAACGAGGCGGCGGTGAGCCTGAACGACTCGCCCGCCGGCATCGCCATCGAGATCGCCGACCGCGGACCGGGCATTCCGGCCGACCAGCGCGAAGCAGTGTTCGAGCCGTTCTACCGCATCGAGGGATCGCGCAGCCGCGAGACCGGCGGCACCGGCCTCGGCCTGACCCTGGCGCGTGCCATCGCCCGGCGCCACGGCGGCGACCTGACCTTCGCGGACCGACAGGGCGGCGGGCTGATCGCCAGGCTGACGCTGCCCAGGTGAGGATCGGCTAGGCCGGTTGGCCGAGAACGGAACGGACGTGCTACATTGGGCGTCCCATCCGATCCGAGGACACCGCCATGACCGCCGTTGCCGCCCGCCTGCCTGCCGACCAAGCGCTGATCGCGGCGCTCGCCGCCATTGTCGGGGAGCGATTATCGACATCGGCGGCGGTGCGCGAGCAGCACGGGCGCGACGAGTCCTATCACGCCGCGGCGCCGCCCGACGTGGTGGTCTTCGTCGAATCGACCGAGGAGGTGGCCGCCGTCGTCAAACTCTGCGCCGCGCAAGGCATCCCGGTGGTGCCGTTCGGCACGGGGACCTCGCTGGAAGGCCATGTGGCGGCGCTGTTCGGCGGCGTCTGCATCGACCTGTCGCGAATGAACCGCATCCTGCGGGTCAGCGCCGAGGACATGGACGCCACGGTGGAAGCCGGCGTCACCCGCAAGACGTTGAACGAATACCTGCGCGACACCGGGTTGTTCTTTCCGGTCGATCCGGGGGCGGACGCCTCCATCGGCGGCATGGCGGCGACGCGGGCCTCGGGCACCAACGCGGTGCGCTACGGCACCATGCGCGAGGTGGTGCTGAGCCTAACCGTGGTGCTGGCCGACGGGCGCATCATCCGCACCAGCCGGCGGGCGCGCAAATCGGCGGCGGGCTACGACCTGACACGGCTGTTCGTCGGCTCGGAAGGCACGTTGGGCGTCATCACCGAAGTCACCGTGCGGCTGTTCGGCATCCCCGAGGCGACGGCCGCCGCCGTGGTCGGCTTTCCCGACATGGCATCGGCGGTCAATGCCGTCATCGTCACCATCCAATCGGGCATTCCGATCGCGCGCATCGAATTTTTGGACGAGGTGCAAGTCGACGCCATCAACCGCTTCGCCGGTTTCGCCTATCCCTTGCAG
>CAMCUA010000049.1 GCA_945878455.1 Asaia bogorensis
CCGGAGCGCCGGCCGCCGAACCGGGGCTTGAGCGCTGGCAGCGCGCCGCATCGTCGGCCGTGCATGGGCTGCTCTATGTGCTACTGCTCGCCATGCCCGTGCTCGGTTATGTAGCGCTGTCGGCTTTCGGTGCCACCACCCCGGTCTTCGGCCTCATCGAACTGCCGCCCCTGATCGCCAAGGACCCGGCGCTGGCCGAGCGCCTGTTCGCCCTGCACGGCTGGATCGGCTTCGCCGTGGCCGCCCTCGCCGCTGCCCATATTGGCGCTGCGCTACAACATCACTTCATCCATAAGGACGGCGTGCTGCGGCGCATGCTGCCACGCGCCCTCGGCGGCCGTTAGGCCGCCTGTGTGACAAACCCGAAGGGCGGGCGGTAAATTTTTATTTTCCTCATCCTGAGGAGGCCGCGAAGCGGCTGTCTCGAAGGATGGGCCAGCGTCGCGGAGGTGGCCCATCCTTCGAGACGGGCCTTTGGCCCTCCTCAGGATGAGGCGATGAGACAAGAGACTTCAACCCTTCCAACACCCGCAGAGAGGCAACCATGACCTACACGCTTTTGCGCGATGTGCTCGACCGCCCCGGCCACAAGGTCGGCTGCGGCGTCGGCGAAATGACGGTGCCCTGCATCGGCCACCTGCTGGCCGCCGGCGGCGCCGATTTCTGCTTCCTCGACATGGAGCACAGCGGCATTTCAACCGAAACGGTCAAGCAGGTGCTGGTCTACATGCAGGCCGCCGATGTGCCGACCCTGGTGCGCCCGCCGTCGGATGCCTATCACCATATTGCCGGCGTGCTCGATTCCGGTGCTCAAGGCCTGCTGCTGCCGATGGTCGGTTCGGCCGAACAGGCGCGCACCATCGTCAGCCGCATGAAATACCCGCCAATGGGCGTGCGCGGCGTCGGCATGGGCTACGGCAACGACCGCTACCGGGTCCATCCCGCCGCCGCCCGTCAGGTCGAGGCCAATCGCCAGACCATGTGCATGACCCTGATTGAGACTGTCGATGGCCTCAACAACGTCGAGGAGATTGCCGCTGTCGAGGGCGTCGACGTCATCTGGATCGGCCATTCCGATCTCAGCGCCTCGATGGGCATCCCCGGCCAATACAAGAGCCAAGCCTTCCAGGACGCCCAGAAGCGCATCATCGCCGCCGGCAAGAAAGCCGGCAAACACCTCTGCCGCGCCGCCGCCGATGTTGCCGAAGGCAAGGAGTTCATCCGCCTGGGCATCGACATGATCGCCTATTCCAACGACACCAAACTGCTGCGCACCGCCATCAAGGAAGGCATCGACGCCTTGCGCTGAGCGGACGGCCGGCGGCCGTCTGGGATTTGACTTGTCCTCTCTAATCTGCTTCGGTTTGACATCAAGGATTGGAAGGCTACCTGCCATAATCCACGGCACGCGGCGCAATAAATACGAAGGATCAAACAGAGAGTGGAGTTAACTTAAATGAGCCATAAACCGCATTTGACGTTGCATCTTTTGATAGCATCCGCATTGCTTGGCGTGGCGGGCCTGCTTGCAGGCCCCTCACCGGCATCCGCACAGACCAAAGCCATCACCGTCGTTCTCGACGACGATCCGCCCAATCTCGATGTCTGCGAGATGTCGCGCTCCTATAATGGGCGCATCGTGCGCTTCAACATTGGCGAGACGCTGACACAGATCAACCGCGAGACCGGGAAGCTCGACCCCAGGCTCGCCACCTCCTGGGAACGGATCGACGAGAAGACCTGGCGCTTCCAGCTGGTGCGGAATGCCAAGTTCCACGACGGCTCTCCCTTCAACGCGGACGCGGTTGTGAAGAGCCTGGACCGCACCTTCCACAATGTTCCCAAGCTGTTCTGCGGCAACGAAGCCAAGGCCGCCGTGCCGAGCATCAAGGGCAAGGTGGTGGACGAGTTCACGATCGACATTTCCCTCGACAGGCCGGCGCCCGTTCTGCCAGTGACGATGAACATCATCGGGATTGCCTCTCCGAAGGCCTCGCGGGAGAAATTGGAAGGCGTCGCCGTCGGGACCGGCCCTTACAAGATGGTGAGCCGGACCACCTCCGAGATCATCCTGGAACGCAATCTCGATTATTGGGGGCCGATGCCTGGCGTGGAACGGGCCCGCTTCGTCTGGCGGTCCGAATCTTCGGTGCGCGCGGCGATGGTCGCGATTGGCGAAGCGGATATCGCTTCCAATATCTCCTCTCAGGAAGCAACCAACCCGGACACGGACTTTCCCTACCTGAATTCGGAGTCGACCCGGTTGCGCTTCGAGATGGACGCCCCGCCGCAAAATGACATTCGCATCCGTAAGGCGCTGAACTACGCCCTCGACCGCAACGCGATGAAAGGTACCGTGTTCTCCAAGGACGCCGTCATCGCCACCCACATCTTCGAAGCCAATATTCAGGGCCACAACGGCGACTTGAAGCCCTGGCCCTACGATCCCCAGAAGGCCAAGCAGCTGATTGCCGAAGCCAAGGCGGACGGCGTGCCGGTCGATCGGGAAATGACGGTGATATGCCGCCCGCAGCAGTGGCCGGGTTCCCAGGAGGCCATGGAGACGGCCATGGGTTACTTCAAGGCCGTGGGTTTCAATGTGAAAATCCGGTGCATGGAACCCAAGGAACACACCGATATGAACACCAAGCCCTTCGACCCGAATCGCGGGCCGATCCTGTTCCAGGACCAGCATGACAACGCCAACGGCGATCCCGTCTTCTCGGCGTTGACCAAGTACGGCTGCGCCGGCGTCCAGTCGACGTTGTGCGACAAGAAGCTGGACGCTCTTTTCGACGAGGCAGCGGCGCTGGTCAGCGGGCCACAACGGATAGAAGCTTGGAAGAAGGCCTTTGGCTACCTTTATACGGAGGTCGTCCCTGACGCCTTGTTCTTCAACATGACGGGCTATACGCGAGTGAACAAAAGAGTCAAATTCAAGCCGACGATCGAAACCAATTTCTCGATAGATTTGTCGAAGGTTTCGTTCAACTAGGCCTCTCGCCGACTCGCGAACGACGATGGGGGCGCGCCTCGGCGCGCCCCCTCTTTTTGCGCTCGCGGTGCCATCGAGCCCATGGCGTGTGCATAGGGCCCGCCCGGCGGATATCTGTCTGCATCGGACAACGGCGGGGGACGGCGAAATTCGCCCTTCGGCCCGAAGGCGCGCCGCACCCCGACAACCGGCAGACCGCCGCCGTGCAATGCCATAGACTCCGAACAGGACAACAGCCGGGCGATTCGCCCGAAGGTGACGATGCGGCTTCCCGATTTCAGGTCGAGCGCTCCGTGGCGCACCATGCAGCATCGCAATTTCCGCCTCTACGCCGGCGGCAACCTGCTGAGCCTGTTGGGCACGCGCACCCAGGAGATCGCCTCGGGCTGGCTGGTCTGGACCTTGACCGGGGAGGCGACCTGGCTGGGCGCCGTGGCCTTGGCCGAAATCGTGCCGCGCTTTCTGGTCTGGCCCTGGGCTGGCGTGCTCGCCGACCGGGTCGACCGGCGCAAGCTCGCCGTCATCTTCCAGGCCACAGCACTGATCGCCGCCGCCCTGCTGACCGTCGTCACCGCGACCGGCGTCGTGCAGGTCTGGATGGTGGTGGCCTGTCACGGCGTTTTCGGCGTCTGCCTGGGTTTCTGGGAACCGTCGCGCCAGGCATTGTTGCCCGACATGGTGCCCAAGGAGGACATGACCCCGGCCGTGGCCCTGAGCTCGGTCATCGCGCAATCCTCGCGGGTACTGGGGCCGGCGGTGGCGGGCATCATTGTCGTACTGTTTGGCATCACGGCCGCCTTCGCCTTCAACGCCATCAGCAAATGTTCGGTGATCGTCGCCGTGCATCTCATGAAGCTGCCCCCCTTCCAGCCGCAGGCGGGTCAGCGACGCGGTATCGCCGTCGAGACCATGGAAGCCATCCGCTACGTCGCCGCCCATCCCGGCATCGGGCCGCTGATGCTGTCGATCTTCATCTTCATGAGCACGGTCCGCCCAATCATCGACATGTTCCCGGCCTTCGCCGACGCCGTTTTTGCCCAAGGCCCGGGCGGGCTCAGCATGCTCAACGGTTTTCTTGGCGTGGGCGCGCTGATCGGCGGGATGTGGGCGTCGTGGCGCGGCGCGCTGAAGGGGCTGGTCGGCGTGATGACGATGTCGACCGGCATCGGTGCCGTCGGCATTCTGCTGTTCGCCCTGACCGATCATTTCGCCTTTGCGCTCGGCTGCTGCATCGTGGCCGGCTTCGGCATCATCGTGCAATCCATCGCCGCCCAGACCCTGCTCCATTGCAGCGTCGACGACGGCGTGCGCGGCCGCGTGTTCAGCCTCTACAGCATGGTCAATGGCGGCGCGCCGGGCATTGGCGCCTTCGCCATGGGCATCGTCGCCGACCGCCTCGGCCTGCATATCCCGGTTGCAGCCGGTGCCGTCATCGGCCTTGGCCTGTGCGGCTGGATCATCCTGCGCCGCAAACGGCTGGCGGCGATCCTGGAGACGACAGCGGAGGAGCGGGCCGCTAAAACCAATCCCCGGGAGGACCATAAAACACCCTCATCCTGAGGAAGCCGCGCAGCGGCTGTCTCGAAGGATGGGCCGGTGCTCAGACGGTTGCCCATCCTTCGAGACGGGCCTGCGGCCCTCCTCAGGATGAGGAAAAAGCGACGGCGGAGGAGCAGGCCGCGCCGGTGGGGCGGGCGCAGGTAGCAATACTATCTCTCAAACGATCGTTTGTGCTTTAGAATCCCCCGACGCAACCGCTCATCGGAATGTCCCGCCTGTGCCCACCGACCCCGCCGCCCACTACCGCGAACACGGCTATGCCGTGATCCCCGGTGTCTTCGCCGGCGCCGAGTTGGCCGAGTTGGCCGAGGCTTTCGAACGGATACGGGCCGAGGCTTTGGCGCGCGGGCGCAGCTGGCGCAACCGCAATGTTTTTTTCCGCATGGCCGACGATCCCGCCAAGGGCCGCATCGTGCGCTATGTGCAATGGCCGGGCTGGATCGATGCGACGCTGGAAAAGGTCCGCCGCGATCCGCGCCTGTTGGCCATCCTGGCGCCGCTGATCGGACGCGATCTCAAGTAGATCATCAATCAGATGCATTGGAAGCCGCCCGGCGCCAAGGCCGAATTCGGCCTGCATCAGGATTCACGCTCGCGCCGGCCGCGCGACGCTTTTCGCGAGCTGGCCACCTCCTATGTGCAAACCGGTATCGCCATCGATCCGCACACGCCAGCGAACGGCGCCATGGTCGTCGTCCCCGGCAGCCACCGGCTGGGCGAGCTGCCCTTCGATGCCAGCCGTCCAGCGATGGACGTGGCGCTTGACGACAGCGCCAATCTGCAACGCCTCGGCGTCGATGCGGCGAAGACAGTGCCGCTGACGATGCAGCCCGGCGACCTCGCCCTCTGGCACGTCCACACCCTGCACGGCTCCGGCCCCAACCGCGCCGCCATCGACCGCCGCCTTTACATCAACGGCTACGTCACCGCGGCCAATTGCGACCGCGGCGAATGGGCCTTCCGCGACGGCGTGCCCTGCCCGCTGACGGGCGAGCCGGCGCTCGTCCACTACGAAGACCTGCACACGAATCCGGGGCCGATGTTCGTGGATTGACGCTACCGCGCCAGCCCATCCTTCGAGACGTGCCGTTGGCGCTCCTCAAGATGAGGTTGAATTTTTGCTCCTCATCCTGAGGAGGCGCGCAGCGCCGTCTCGAAGGATGGGCCAGCGCTGCGATTTCCCCCATCCACCCCCTGCCCCACGCCCCGCATCCGGCGTAGACTGCCCCTGGAATACTTCACGCAATGGGGAGAAACGACCATGCTGCAATTCGTTCACCACGTTCATTACGTCGTCGCCGACCGCGACGAGATGATGGCCTATCTGGAAAAGAACTTCGGCATGAAGCCGAACGAGGTCCTGCACCACAAGGAACGCCAGATCAAAGAGGCGCTCTACAAGGTCGGCCCGACGATCATCCAGATTTCCCAGCCGCTCGACCCCAATTCCGGCCAAGGCAAGTTCCTGGCCGAAAAAGGCCCCGGCGTGCTGCACGTCGCCTGGGGCGTCAACGGCATCGACCAGGTCGGCAAGGACTTGGCCGCCAAGGGCAACCGCCTGCGCAACGATTCGATCACCAACAGCCCGCTGGGCTACAAGGCGATCAACATCGACCGCGATCAGACCTGCGGCATCTGGCTGCAACTGGCCGAAGGCGAGCCGAAGCTGAAGAAGGCCTAAGCGCCGACGCGCCGGCACCCCCTTCGCGGCGGCCGCCGATGCGGCCGTCGCGAAGGATGGGCCACAACCGGAGAAGAGGGAGGGACAGCATGCTGCAATTCGTTCACCACGTTCATTACGTGGTCCGCGACCGCGAAGAGATGATCGCCTATCTGGGCAAGAATTTCGGCCTGAAGCCCTTCGAGGTGATCGAGCACAACAAGAAGCGCGAAGCGCTGTTCAAGTGCGGCCCGACAACGCTGCAGATCACCCAGCCGATGGACCCGGAATCCAACCAGGGCAAGTCGCTGGCCAAAGAAGGCCCTGGCGTCTGGCACGTCGCCTGGGGCGTCAACGACATCGGCAAAATCGCCAAGGACCTGGCCGCCAAGGGCAACCGGCTGCGCAACGAATCGCTCACCAACAGCCCGCTCGGCTATACGACCATCAACATCGACCGCGACCAGACCTGCGGCATCTGGCTGCAATTGGCCGAGGGCGAACACAAGCTGTAGGTGGCGTAGGGCGCCCCTGACCGCTGCTCCCTCTCCCTGCTGGCTTCGCCAATAGGGCGAGGGAGCCTCGACGCCGGCCATTAAAAATCCGATATGTCCATCCCGCGCGCCCGGCAACTCCGGCACCGTGCCACCGAAGCGGAAACGGTTCTGTGGCGTGCCTTGCGGTCGCGGCATATGGGTGGCACGAAATTTCGCCGCCAGCACCCCGTCGGCCCCTATGTCGTCGACTTCATCGCTTTGGAAGCGCACTTGATCGTTGAGGTCGACGGCGGTCAGCACGCGAACGACAGTCCCGACCGCACCCGCCAGTTGGAAGCGTTCGGATATCATGTGATCCGCTTCTGGAACAACGACGTGCTGTCAAACCTCGACGGCGTCCTGACGGAAATAGCGAGCGTTCTGGGCCACCGATAGGCAGATGACCGCGCGACCGTACTCCCTCTCCCCGGCGGGGAGAGGGTTGGGGTGAGGGGGCCAGCTCCAACAATGGGGCTTTGGCTTCTCCACAATTGCCGCCGTTCTTGGCCCTTGGGCGAGGGATATTCCCCCTCACCCTGCCCCTCTCCCCACCGGGGCGAGGGAACCCTGTGGCAGCACCCGTTTTCCCTCTCCCCACCTGGGGCGAGGGGAAGCAATCCCTATCCCGCCGCGTCGCTGTTGGCGGCCGGCTTGGTGGAGAAGCGCCACAGCACGGGCGTGATGGCCGACATGACGAGCGCCGCTAGCGCCGGCACGAAGCCGTCGAACAGGAACCCATAGCCCAGGAACGCCCACGCCGACACGCCGAGCGCCGCAGCGGCGGCGGCGATGCCTGCCACCAAAGGCCAACGGCCGCGCAGCACACCCACCAGCACAGCGGCCAACAGCGCCGCGACAAGGGTCAAGAAGGCCTCGACCGTGTTGCTGGTGTTCGGCCGGTTCAGCACATATCCCTTGGACATCGCCTCGAAAGCCCAGGCCGTCCAAAGCAACTCATGGCCCACACCCAGGGGTGTAAACCAAACATAGGAAAGACCGGTCGCCGTCGAACCGAGAATCACGACCCGGTCCTTCAATCGCGCGCCAGTTGCCGGATCCTCAAGAAGCTGGCGTATGGAAATCCGTGGTATCGGATTGCGGGCGGGGAACCGCGGCCACAAGCAGCCCCTCCAATCGGTCGCCAGCCTCTTCTGTGGCGACAGCATCACTGACTCGACACCGGCTGGATTGGCGGCAACCGCAACCGTGGAACGACCTTCCAAGACCCGCAGGATTTCCAGTTCGAACCTCGGAAAGTATGTGCCGTTACTGAGGAATATAAGCGGATAGCAACGGACAATCCCTTCATCCCCAATAACGGAGGACACGCCGATACCGGTTGCAGCGCGTTCCAGCAATGGCTGACTGCCGACTATTGCTGGCGCCCCGAAGAGGAAGCGGGCCGGATCTGTGCCAATTCTAGCTACGGATCAGCGGTCCATCGTGGTAACGACACCTTCCCAATGCGCATTAGCGCCAAGGACAGTGCGGCCCCGTTTCAAGGCGGCTGCGAGGGTCTCGTCGCCCTGAGGCATGGCCATCAGGCGTTCGCGTACTTCCAGAGGCAGCGGTCCCAGGTATCCGGCGATTTCACCGGGATTCATCCGGTCCGGCTCGGGAAAGATGGATTGTATGGCAACGACCGTAGCACCCGCACCCAGAGCTCTATCGACGATTTCCGCCAATAGAATTCGCGGCCACGGCCACTGGCCGTATCGCGCCAGGCTCGGCTCGTCGATATCGAGGACGACTACTCCCGTCGGTTGACCATCGGGCAGTTCCAGCGGCCAGGTGCGTTGCAGGAAGTCGAGGCCGGCCAGGCGCAACGACTTGATCGGCCATTGCTCGACAAAACCGAGCATGCCGAAGCCGGCTGAGATGACGAGGCAGGGCAGCCAAAAAATCAGCAGCCGGCGTATCCATGTCCGCATCATCGCCTCCGCCCTTTTTCCCGATACATGACCGCCCTGCTTGGCCGGCGCGGTTATCCCCCTACCCCGCTGCGTCACCCGCCGTCATCTTGGCGGCCCGGCGGCTCAGGTATTCGATGTGAAGTCGCAGCGAATAGGCGCTGTCGGCGAAGGCCACCGGCACCGTCACCCGTTCCACCGCATGTTCCAGCGCGTCCAGCCGCTCCAGCGCCTCGGCGCTCGTCAGCGTGCCCAAGCGCATACCGTCGTCGATAACCTGCAGGTCTTTGTACCAGCGGTTGACCTTCGAGCGCATTCGCCAGGAATAGATCGGCGGGAAGGTCTTGAACAACGGATACATCACCGTGATCAACGGCAGCAGCAGAACCTTCAGCCGGTCGACCAGGTTGGCCAGCCAGAACGGCAGATAGCGTTGCAGGAACGGCGGCCCGCGTTCGTAGAAACGCTCCGCCTCGTCGGCCAGCGGATAGGTCGCATAGCGGGCATTGGGAAAGGCATTGGGCTGTTCGAAATAGCCGCCCCGTTTATGCACGTCGCGCATCGCCAGCAGCATCAGGTCGATATGCGCCGGATGCATCGCCCAGGAGACGACGACGGTGGCCGTTGGCGCCAGCAGCACCGTATCCTGCGCCGGCAGGTTGCGCGCCAGATCGACCGTGCCCATCGGCAGCACGACGCGCGACAGGAAGGGGTAGCGCCGCACATAGGCATCGGCCTGATCGAAGCTCATCAGCACCATGCCCGGCGTGCCGAGCAGGCTGCGGATCAGCGGCGCCGTCGGCCCGCTGACGAAGAAGGCGGCATCGACGCTGCCGGCGGCGAGTGCCGCTTCCGCTTCGTTGTCGCCAATCTCGATCAATTGCGCCGATGTCCCGTCGATGCCGTTTTCAGCCAACAGCTTCAGGGCCAGCGGCAAGGTGCCGCTGCCCGGCCGGCCGATGGCGATGCGCTTGCCCGCAAGTTCGGTCAGGCGCTTCGGTGGCGTCTGGCCGCGCACGAAGACCCACAGCGGTTCGAAGTAGACGCTGCCCAGCGAGCGTAGATAGGGATGCGCCTCCGGCTCGGTGACGCCGCCCTGGACGAAAGCGACCGCGATGCCCGACTCCCAATCTTCCAACAGGCCCAGGTTTTCGATGGAACCGGCCGTCGGGTTGGGCACCAGATCGATACCATCCTCGGCAAAGCGTTCGGCATACAGCTTGCCCCAGGCGTGATAGGCGCCGCTTTCCGATCCTGTCGCCATGACGAAGCGGTTGGGCGGCGGCGCGCCGACAAACTGAAAGGCGACGACGAAGCCAGCGACGACCAGCAGCAGCGCCGGAACGACCAGCACGCCCTGCGCCTGCAACACCTCATAAATCCGCCGCCGCCTGACGGCGCCCGCACTCGGTTGGGCCATACCTAAGCCTCCACCTGCCTGGTGCGATTAGAGCACGGGTCGGGAACGGGAGAAAGGTAGCGAAAGGCGTCGCCTGTGGCTCCCCCCTCGCCCTGTCCCTCCCCCTCCAGGGGGGAGGGAACCATGGAGTAACGCCGCAGCACGTGTGGTGAGTACGAGAGGCAGCAACAGCGTCCCCTCCCCCCGCGAGGGGGAGGGACAGGGAGAGGGGGACATCGGCAAAGCGCGCGAAATCCCTACCAGGAACCGACCTCACACCCGGTGTCGGATGCCTGCTTGATGGCATCGACCAGCCGGTGCAGTTCGACCGCCGTTTCGAAGGTCGGATGGGCCGGTTGGCCGCCGCGCACGATGCCGGCCAGGCCGGCGTACATGCGCCCGACGATGTCCGCCTCGCCCTCGCGCCCCGACATCTGGGCGATCTGGCCGGGCACGGCGATGGGTTCCAGCTTGTCGGCCCCCTTCGCGCCGGAAAGGGCGATGCCGCAGAGCTGCGGTGAATCCTCGCCGACGGCGACCAATGTGCCGTCGCGGCCATAGACTTCCATGCGATATCCACTGCCGGCAAACGGCACCGAGCCAACGTGGATCGAGGCGATGCCGCCCGCGGCCAGGTGCCCGGAGACCAGCACGTTGTCGGCCGAGGTGACGTCGACATAAGTCTTGTTGCCGGTATCGAACCACTGCTTGGCTTGGGTCGAGACCACGGCGGAGACCCGGCTGAGATCGCCGACGACGAAGCGCATGGCGTCCACCGTATGGCCGTGGGCGATGGTCAGCGTGTTGGCCCCCAGGCTGGCATCACGCTGCCAGGTGCGATGCGACGGGCGTTGCAGCACGCCTTCGCGGAACAATTTGACGTGCACCGCCATCACCTCGCCGACATAGCCGGTGGCGATCATCTGCTTCATTTGCAGAAGGCCTGGATTGACGCGGGACTGCAGGCCGATGGCTGTCTTTAGCCCCTTGGCCTTGGCCAGCGCCGTCAATTCCACGGCTTCCGCCGTCGTCTTGCCCAAGGGCCATTCGCAATAGACATGCTTGCCAGCTTCCAGCGCCGCCTTGGTCGGGCCGTAGTGCGACGGCACGCGCACCACGACGGCGACCGCGTCGATCTCCGGCGAGGCGACCATCTTTTCGTAATCGTTGAAGGCGAGCTTGGCACCGAAGGCCTTACGTGCCGCCTCGGCACTTTGCGTCTTGGTGGTGCAGACCGCCGTCAACTCGAAATCCGGACTGGCCACCACCGCCGGCAAGTGCGAACGCGCCGACCAGGTGCCGCTGACGCTGGCGCCGATCAGCCCCAGGCGAATCTTGTCTGCCATGATGGTTCCTCCCGTGGTTTATGACACCGCGGCGCTATCCCATCCTTCGAGACGCCCCTGCGGGGCTCATCAGGATGAGGACATTCAATAAAACGACCTCACCCTGAGGAGCCGGCGTTAGCCGGCGTCTCGAAGGGTGGGCCGGCGCCGTAGCGTCCTTACTTCTTCGCACTCGTATACTGATCGCCCGCGCCCATTGCCTTCTTCAGCGCGGCCATGCCCTTGCCCTTGGCTTTCAGCACGTTGGCGACCTGGACTTCTTCCTTGGAAAACAGCTCGTGGGCCAGGCGGTAGACATCGGCCAGCCGGTCGCGTGGGAACTTCACCGCGCCGTTCTCGTCCATGTGGATGATCTCGTTCGGTGCCACGTCCATGCCGGCGATATGCACCGGCACCTGGATCGCCTGGATGGCTTGGGCGCCATGACCGGCGCAGATGCCACGGGTCACGTACTGGAAACCCATCGGGCGGATTTCCTGGATGTCGCGCGACGGTCCATTGGACAGCGCGCCGACGGCGCCAACCGCCATCATCTTCGAGGTCATGTTGCCGCCGGCCAGACCGACCTTGTTGGCGATCTCCGGCGGGAAGCGCTGTTCGAAGACGAAGATCGACGGCTTCGGCGCCTTGTCGATGGCATCGAGCACTTCCATGAAGTTGAGCGGCTTGAAGTTGGGATCGGGCACGCTGTAGACCGCCGTCACGGCAAAGCCGCAGATGGCGCCCAGCTCGGGATACCAGCAGCGCAGCGTGTTATCGGTGTACCAGTTCATGGTCCACGGATTGTAGATGCTGAGGCACAGCGGATCGCCGGGATAGGTGGCGACGACGTTGGTGATGGTCGGCGTGTCGATCTCGCACAGCGCCTTCATCATTTCCTGCTCGGTCATCGACTTCGGGTCCTTCGGCTTCTTCGCCATCGGGCGTCTCCTTCCATGCTGTTCCTTGCGGCGGCCGCGATGGCCCCGGTGCGCCGGCATGAGGGGGGATTCCGCGGCGTCTGTCAACGGCGGCGGACCGCGCCGCACCGCCGGCCCATCCTTCGAGACGGCCGCTGTCGCGGCCTCCTCAGGATGAGGTTATTTCATTTCCTCATCCTGAGGAGCATCGCAGGTGCGTCTCGAAGGATGGGCCGACGCTGCGGCGCCAGCGAGCCATGGCGCCTCCGCGTTTCCCGGGGCATACTGCCGCCTTGCGGGAATACGGCCGGGTGGGGACGGCCCCAATACCATCGAGGGAGTCCGTTCCATGCGTCCGTTCGTCATTCTCCTGCTGGCGTTTTTGGCCAGCGGGCCGGCTATGGGCCAAACCGCCGCCCCGGCGCCGGGCAGCCAAGTCCGCGTCATCGGCAAGATCGTCGCCGCCGACGCCAAGTCCCTCAGCATGGATGCCGAGGGCGGCAAGGCCAGTCTGGCGCTGGAGCCCTCCACCTCGGTCTCCACCGTGGTCAAGAAGTCGCTCACCGACATCCAGCCCGGCGATCACGTCGGCGCCACCACAGTCGTCGGCAAGGACGGCAAGCACCGCGCCATCGAAGTCCGCATCTTCCCCAAGGACCGGGTGCCCAACCTCAACCAATTCCCGCTCGAATGGGCGCCGGACAACATCATGACCAACGCCGCCGTGGCCGAAGTCGCCAAGGCCGCCGAAGGTTCGCTGTTGAAGCTTAAATTCTCCACCGGCGAGACCGACGTCATCGTCGCCCCCGACACACCGATCCTGACCGCCGGACCGGGCAGCCAGGAGCTGCTGAAACCCGGTGTCGTCGTCACCATCTTCGCCATCAAGGCCGCCAACGGCACCCTGACGGCGCGGCGCATTACGGTGAATTAGGTTTGTGGCGGCCCATCCTTCGAGACGGGCCTTCGGCCCTCCTCAGGATGAGGATTTTTTAAAACCAACCTCATCCTGAGGAGGCCGCGTTAGCGGCCGTCTCGAAGGATGGGCAAGTGCGGCGGCGGCAGCGATCAGAACGGTTTTTCGCCGGCCACCGTGATCCGGTAGAACTGGCGGCGCTGATTCTGGTCAAAATCGCTGTTGGCTTTGTGCAGGGCCGAGCGGTTGTCCCAGATCAGCATGTCGCCCAGCCGCCATGTGTGGGTGAAGGTATTGTCCGGCTGGATGATGCGCTCCAGCAGGTCGTCGAACAATTCCTGGGTCGCTTCCGGCGTCATGCCGACGACGTTTTCGGTCTTGCGCGGCTGGAAGTAGAGCGCCTTGCTGCCATGATCGGGATGGGTGCGCACCAGCGGCTGAATCGCCGTGTGGCTGCTGCCCTGCTTCATGCCTTCGACCTGGGTCGAGCGCAGGTGGCGCGCGGCGCTGCCGGCCAGCACGTTGACCGTTTGCATCGGTTCGAGCTGCTTCTTCAGATCGGCGGGCAGCCGCTCGAAGGCGATGCGCATGTTGGCCAGCGACGTGCCGCCGCCCGAGGTTGGCAATTGCAGCGGATACATCGAGGTGTATTTCGGCGGGCGTTCGAAATGGGTGTGATCCGTGTGCCAGCCCGGAACGGCGCGCGAGATCTTGCCGTTCTGGTCCTTCTGCATATTGTCGATCATGCGGATTTTCGGATAGCCGGGCAGGCCCAGCACTTCCGGCTGATCCTGTTCCATCAGTTCGCCGAACAGCGAACCGGCGGTCAGGTACTTTTCCGGCGTGTCGAACGTCTGATCGCGGATGACCAGGAAGATGTGTTCGTGCAGCGCGTCGAGGAGCCGCTGCTGCGTCGCTTTATCGACCGGTCGGGTCAGGTCGATGCCGGTCACTTCGGCGCCGATGCTGGGCGACAGTTTGGCGATGTTCAACGCTGATGTCGGTTTGGCGATGACGTTCACGGCCGGTCTCCGTTCAGAGGACCGACCCACCCGGCATGTGCCGGGCAGGTCGTCGTGGTTCGTCTGTGCTTAGCGATTGAAGGTCATCGTTTCGAAGCGGATTTCGCTGTTGGTCGAAACGTCCGGGATCCAGTTGACGCGCGCGGCGACCCTGGCGTTGGCCACCATGTGATAGAAGAACACCTCGTTGACGTGTTCCTCGTACATCGTCTTGGCCATCTTCGCCCAACTCTGATCGCGCACGTCGCCACCCAAGCCGCGGACGCGTTCGATCTCCCGGTCCAACGCCGGATCGCACATGGTCGAATTGTTGCGGTCGCCGCACATGTAGCGATACGGGAAGGTAAAGATCGGATCGCCATAGGCGTTGTCGTGCTGGCTTTGCAGCAGGCCGGGCTGACGCGGATCAGGGAACGGCTTGTTGTTCCACTTGGCGTATTCGCCGGGCTCCAACTGACGCAGCTTCATGTTGAAGCCGACCGCCGTGTACATGGCGAGCGAGGCTTCGAGGATCTCCGCCGCTTCCGGGTAGCTCGACGGCCGCCCTTGCAGCAGGATTTCCTTACCGACGTCGACGCCGTCGGCCTTGGCTTCGGTCAGCAGCTGCTTGGCCTTATTGGGATCGTAAGGCCGCTGCGCCTTATCCAGTTCATGGTTGTGGCCGGGGATCGCCGGCATGGTCATCTGGGTGGCCAGCAGGTAGTCCTTCGACAGCAGGCTGTTGCGAATGCCTTCGCGGTCGATGGCGTAGTTGAGCGCCAGGCGCACCCGCTTATCGTCCAACGGCTTCTGCGTCGCGTCGATCCGGAAGAATGACGTTTCCGAGTTGAGGTACGGCTTGTCGAGTTTCGGATCGTTGGCGTCCTGCAAGGCGATGGTCGGCGTGATGTCGGCCTCGCCCAGTTTGATCATGGCGGCGCGCACCGCCGATTCAGCGCGCCAGATGAAGCGCGCGCCCTCGACCACCGGCTTCTGGCCCCAGTACTTGTCGTTGCGCTTGAGCAGGATTTGCGTGCCCTGGCTCCAGCTATCGAAGACGTAAGGCCCGGTGCCGACCGGCTTCAGCGACTTCTTGTCGGCGGGCTCGTTTGGACCGACGATCGGCACGCCGGCCATGCGCATCGGCATGATCGGCTCCGGTTCGGTGGTTTTGAAAGCGACGGTCAGATCGTCGACGACCACGGTTTCGATCTTGATATCGCCCAGGAACTTGCCGTTATCGCGACAGACGAAGCCGGCGCCGCGCACCCGGTCCATGGACTTCTTGACGTTGGCGGCATTGAACGGCGAACCGTCGTGGAAGGACACGTTCGGGCGCAGCTTGAAATGCCAGGTGTTGGGTTCGACCTGCTGCCAAGACAGCGCCAGGCGCGGCTTCAGCTTGCCGGTGGTCGACTCCTTTTCGGCCAGCGTCTCGACGATGTTCTGCTTGACGAAGGGGCCCTGCACCGAACCGCTGGAATAGCAGCCTTCCAAGTCCGGCGGCTCGGCCGGGATGACGACCGTCACCCACTTGTCGTTGATCTGGGTTTGCGCGCCAACGGTTACCGGCAGCATAACGGCGGCCAGCGCGGCCGTAACGGTAACGCCGATGGCGGACAGTCCTCGACGCAGCTTCATGTCTTTTCTCCCTGGCGGTTAGGCGCGGCGGAACCGCGCGGCGAACGTTCTTGTTGTTTTTTTGTAACTGCCCAGGTTATTTCCCCGGACCGTGATTTTTAGCGGATTTTTCTGGACGGGGGAACCGGTTTCCGATTCAAGCATCAGATGGTCGCTGAATCGCCAGATGTCCCATCCCGTGAAGAACTGATCGCGCTGGTTCAGGCGCAGGCGGCGCAAATCGCTGCGCTTATGGCT
>CAMCUA010000050.1 GCA_945878455.1 Asaia bogorensis
GCACGGCCGGCACCTCGCCCTACGGCACCGACGGCTACAACCCCGAAGGCGTGCGCATGGGTCAGGAAAAGAACCGCCACAACAAGGCCGTCAAAGTCTGGGACCGGCGCGAGTTCAAGAACCTCGACGACACGGTCGAACTCGGCACACGCAACATCAAGATGGCATTGCGCCGACTGCGCCGTTTCGCCCGCAGCGGCGCGCCGGTTGAGCTCGACCTGCCGAACACCATCCGCGATACGGCGCGTAAGGGTTATCTCGACCTGCAAATGATGCCGGAACGGCACAACGCGGTGAAGGTGCTGCTGTTCCTCGACGCGGGCGGCTCGATGGAACCCTTCGTGCGCCTCTGCGAGGAGCTGTTTTCGGCGGCGCGCAGCGAATTCAAGCACCTGGAGCAGTTCTATTTTCACAATTGCCTGTATGAGGGCGTCTGGCGCGATAACCGGCGGCGCTACGACGAGGTAACGCCGACCTGGGAGGTCTTGCACACCTACGGCAACGATTATCGTGTCGTCTTCGTCGGCGATGCCTCTATGAGCCCGTATGAAATCACCGTGCCCGGTGCCAGCGTCGAGCACATGAACGAGGAGGCCGGAGCGGTCTGGATGCAGCGTATCCTGACCGTCTATCCGCATGCCGTGTGGCTCAATCCCACCGAGGAAAAATGGTGGGACCATACGCCGTCGATTCACATTCTGCAGAATCTGATGGGCGGGCGGATGTATCCGTTGACGCTGGAAGGTTTGGACAAGGCAATGCGGGAATTGACTCGTTAGCCTGCTTGTTGCCTACGCTTCATGTGTCGACAGCGCAATCGTCATTCCCCGGCGACCGTTACCGGTTCGGCTGGGGTGGCGGCGGACTTGCTGTCGAACGCGCCCGATATACGGGCGAGGTAAATATAGATCACTGGCGTCAGGTAAAGCGTCAGCAACTGCGACAGCACCAATCCGCCGACCACCGCCATGCCCAGCGGCTGGCGCGCTTCCGATCCGGCGCCAGCGGCCAGCGCGATGGGCAAGGTCCCCATCAGCGCCGCCATGGTCGTCATCATGATCGGGCGGAAGCGGATCAGGCAGGCCTCGCGGATGGCCTCCTGTGGCGATATCCTCTCCTCGCGTTGCCGTGCGAGCGCGAAATCGATCATCATGATGGCGTTCTTCTTAACGATACCGACCAGCATGATCATGCCGACGAAGGCGTAGAGACTCAGCTCCATGTTAAACATCCATAGGGTCAACAGCGCCCCTAATGCCGCCGATGGCAGGCCGGATAGGATGGTCAGCGGATGGATGAAGCTTTCGTAGAGAATGCCCAGGATGATGTAGACCACGACCACGGCCAACAGGATCAGAATGCCCATATTCTGCAACGAAGCCTCGAAGGCCCGGGCCGTGCCTTGGAAACTGGAGGTGACGGTTGCCGGCAACCGCACCTCGCGTTCGATCTGGCGGACCCTATCGACGGCTGTGCCGATCGCCATGCCCGGTGTCAGGCCGAAGGATATGGTCACCGACGGCAACTGCCCCTGATGGTTGATCGATAGGGGGCCGATGCCGTGGCCGACGTCGACGACATTGATCAAGGGAATAAGCGGGCCGCTTGAGGAACGTACGTAAAGATGGGCGAGGTCGGCGATATCTTTGCTGAATCCCGGGGGTACCTGCAGGATCACGGAATATTGTGCCGCCTGTGTGTAGATGGTCGATACTTGGCGGTTGCCGAAGGCCGATGCCAGGGCGCTTTGAATCTGCTCGGCCGAGACGCCGAAAACGGATGCCTTGTTGCGGTTGATGGAGACCGAAACCGTCGGTGTCGCGACGTCGGCATCGTTGGTCACATCGACGAAGGCCGGGTCGGCACGAATGGCATCCGTCATTCGCGAAGCGGTGGCGAACAGTTCATTCAGGTCGAGATCCTGCAACGTGTATTGGTAGGGAGCCTTGCTCTGCCGGCCGCCGATGCGAATGGCCGGCGGATTGTTCATGAACACATTGATGCCGGGGATGCGCTGTAATTTTGGGCGCAACTCGCTGATCACCTGATCGGATGACAACGACCGCTCGCTGCGCGGTTTCAGCACGATTAACATGAAGCCTGAACTGGCACCGCCACGCGCCCCGCCGGCACCCACCGAGGACATCACGGTTTTGACATTTGGGTCTTGCGTGATCAACTGGCGCACCTTCTCCTGATGCGTGACCATGTCGGTGAAGGAAGCGTCTGTCCCTGCCTCTGTGAATGCTGTGAATTGACCCGTGTCTTCGCTGGGGATGAACCCTTTGGGCGAGATGGTGTAGACGTGGTAAGCGGCGGCAAACGTCGCAAAAAAGACCACTAGAACCGTACGTTGGTGGGCAAGGCACCAGTCGAGCGAAATCCGATAGGCTGCGAGCAATCCGTCGAAGCAGGCTTCGGCGAAACGATATATCCAGCCGTGGTTTTCATCCTGCGGGGCGCGCACGAAACGGCTGGCCATCATTGGCGTCAAGGTCAGCGAGACGAAGCCCGATACCACGATGGCGGCAACGACGGTGACGGCGAACTGGTGTAACAACCTGCCGACGATGCCATCCATGAACAGCGCGGGGATGAATACGGCGCAAAGCGATGCAGTCATGGACAAAACGGTGAAGGCGATTTCCCGCGAACCCTTGATGGCCGCCTCGAACGGGGTTTCCCCCCGCTCCATGTGGCGGACGATATTCTCCAGAACGACGATGGCATCGTCGACGACGAAGCCGACCGCCAAGGTCAATGCCATCAGCGACAGATTGTCGATGCTATAGCCAAGCATCGCCATGATGCCGAAGGTACCGACAATCGATAGTGGCAGCGCCAGGCTGGGCACCAGGGTCGAGGATACGTTGCGCAGGAATAGGAAAATCACCAGCACCACCAGCGCGGCGGCCAGAACCAAGGTGAATTGCACTTCGTGGATGGAGTTGCGGATCGACTGGCTGCGGTCGGAAACGACATGCAGCGAAATCGACGGTGGCAACTGCGCCTCGAACTGCGGCAATACCTTCTTGATGGCGTCGATGACGGCAATGGTATTGGTCCCGGGCTGGCGCTGAACCGATAAGACAATGGCCCGGCTGTTGTTCATCCACGAGGCATTCTTGTCATTCTCGACGCCGTCGATAACTTTGGCGAATTGCGACAGACGAACAGGTGCGCCGTTACGATAGGTGACAATGATGTCGCCGAATTCGGCGATGTTGAAGAGTTGGCCGCGCGTCTTGATCTGCAGCTGCTGATAGGTTCCCTGCAGGGTGCCGGTCGGATTATTGACGTTGGCCGATGCAATGGCTCGGACTGCCTCGTCGATGCCGATATTGTGGGCGGTCATCGCATCGGGGTCGACTTGAATGCGCACCGCGCGCTTCTGAGCGCCCTGTACGCTGACCTCGGCGACGCCGTCGATGGTTGAAATGCGCTGGGCGAGAAGATTTTCGGCGTAGTCGTTCACGGTTTGCAGCGGCAACGTGTCGGAAGCGAGCGCCAAGAACATGATCGGGAAGGCGGCCGGATTGACCTTGCGGAAGGATGGCGGGTCGTTCATGTCCGACGGCAGGCGGCGCAGGGACTGGGAGATTTGCGCCTGAACGTCCTGGGCGGCGGAATCGATGTTGCGGTCCAAGCTGAACTGCAGGGTGATGTTGGTGCTGCCCTGGGTGTTGGTCGAGGTCATCGACTCGATGCCGGCAATGGTCGAGAAATTGTTTTCGAGAACCGTTGCCACGGCCGATGCCATGGTTTCCGGATCGGCGCCGGGCAGGCGGGCGGAGACGTTGATCGTCGGAAAATCAACGTTGGGCAGCTCGGAAACCGGCAGGCTGCGATAGCCGATGATGCCGAACAGCAGCAAAGCCGCCATCATCAACGTGGTCATCACCGGCCGGCGGATGCAGAGTTCCGACAGAGTCATGAGGTTTACTCGCGGCGTGCAGCGGTTGACGTCGTTGCACTGTCAGTGCGTGTGTTGACGGCGATGCCGGCGACCAGGCGCAACTGACCGTCGGTGACGACCTGCTCGCCGGGTGCCACGCCGCTCTGGATGACGGTGACGCCGTTGACGGCTGGGCCGGTCACCACCGGACGGAATTGCGCCAAATTGTCGCCGCCGACAACATAGACGTAGGGGCCTTTCTGTCCGGTCTCCACAGCCTGGGTCGGTACGACGACGACGTTTTCCAGGGTAGCGACGGTGAGCACGGCATTGACGAACTGGCCCGGGGTCAACCGGTCATCGCTGTTGGAAAAAGTCGCCTTCATTTTGATGGTACCCGTCGAAGCATCGACGGCGTTGTCGACAAAGCTTAACTCGCCGGTTAGCGGCGACCCGCGGTCGCCGGGGATGGTCACCGTTGTGGCGATACGCCCTGCGGCCCGCTCGCCTCGCACCTGCGGCAGGATCGACTCAGGGACGGAAAAAGCAACGTAAATGGGCCTTACCTGTTTGATGATCACCAAAGGATTGGTGTCGTTGGCCTTGACCAGATTGCCGGGACTGATCAACTGGGCGCCGGCAACGCCATCGACCGGCGACCGGATATCGGTGTATTCGAGTTGCAGCTTGGCCAGATCGATGGCTGCCGCGGCGGATCGCAGCGAGGCTTCCAGCATGGCCACCTGGGCGGTGGTCTCGTCCAATTGTTGGCGGGTCGCGAAGCCCTTGTCGGACAGGCTAGAATAGCGTTCCAGGTTGCGTTTTACGTTGGCCAGCTGCGCCTGGTCGCGCGCCAATGTCGCTTCGACCATCTTCAACGAAGCTTCGAGGGGCCGCGGGTCGATCTTGAACAATAAATCGTTCTTGCGGACGGCCTGACCCTCGGCAAAGCGCGCTGCCACGATCTGTCCATCGACGCGGGACTTGATGGCGACAGTTAGCAACGCCTCGACCGTGGCGATAGTATTGAAGGTGATGGGGATGGTTTTGATCTCTGCCGGGGCAACAACAACAGGTACCGCAGCCTGGCGGCCGCCACGGGCTGGTGGTGGCGGCGGCGAACTCTCGCCCACGTAATAATAGCCGCCCGCAAGGCCGGCGGCGACGACGGTAAGTGCGATGAACCTCGTCCTCATGCTCATTGCTGCACGTCGTTCCTGAGGCGGCTGCTGCCTGGGTCATCTCTGCCCCACGGAATCGGGACAAAATGGCCTGCTGCACGTTGCATTGACGCTGCGTCGCGCAGTTTAGCGTGGAATGCCCCTCGTCCTCAAGCAAATCAACTAATTGTCAGGCGCGCTGCTGGTCAGCTTATGGCTTGGCGTCGGCGGCTACCTGCATCTTGACGATTTTATCGGGATTGCGAACTTCGCCATTGCGGTTTTCGTCGCCCTTCTTGATGCGGTCGACGAATTCCATGCCCTGCGACACTTTGCCCCAGACGGTATACTGCCCGTCGAGGAAAGGTACTTCTTTGAAGCAAATGAAGAATTGTGAATCGGCGCTGTTCGGATTGGCGGAACGGGCCATGGATAGCGTTCCGCCTACATGCGGTTCCTTGGAGAATTCGGCTGGAATGTTTTTGCCGGAACCGCCGGTGCCATTGCCGCTTGGATCGCCGCCTTGGGCCATGAAATCGCGGATCACCCGATGGAACGTCAGACCGTCGTAAAAGCCCTGGCGAGCCAATTCCTTGATCCGTGCCACATGCTTGGGCGCCAGGTCGGGGCGCAGGTCGATGACCACCCGCCCATCCTTGAGGTCCATGAACAGGGTGTTCTCGGGATCTGCCGCGGCGGCCGGGGAAACGCTACCTGTGGCCGCCATCACGGCACCGGCCAGCAGGGCAACCAGGGCCGGCCTGCGCAGGAATTGAACCAACGACTTGAATTGACGCATGTCACCTCCTTCGGGCCTCCCCCTCGTATCGTTGCAACGCTGATCTAGCCCCGGCAGCCCGCGACATCAATAGGCGAATTAACCGCCAGGCGCTTCAGTGATCCAGGAACAGGCGGACGATGCGCTGTGCCGCTTCGGCCGGCGTCAGGCTGCCGGCCGCGACGGCGGCCTCTAGTTCGGCCGTAACGGCTCGTACACTGGGTGCGGCTCGCAAGCGATCAAACAGGGTTGCTTCGATTTCGGCCCACATCCAGGACGTCGACTGGGCGGCGCGGCGGTCGGCCAGGCCCGTACTTGCCAAGGATAGCCGATGCTGCTCGACCGTTTGCCACACGGTATCGATGCCCGTACCGGTCAGCGCCGAACAGGCCAACACCGGCGACTCGATGTCGCCGCCGCGGGGACCCATGAGGTGCAGGGCACTGGCGTAGGCCTGTTTCATGCGTTCGGCGTCGGCGGCCAAGGGGCCATCGGCCTTGTTGACGATGACGATGTCGGCGCGTTCGACGACGCCCCGCTTGATGCCCTGCAATTCGTCGCCACCGCCGGGTGCCAACAGCAATAGGAAGACGTCGACCATATCGGCGACGGCTGTTTCGGACTGGCCAATACCGACGGTTTCGACGATCACCCGATCGAACCCGGCCGCCTCGCAGACAGCAATGCATTCACGGGTGCGCCGGGATGCCCCGCCAAGGGTTTCCCCGGCGGGGGAAGGGCGGATATAGGCTTCCGGCCGGCGGGCGAGTTCGGTCATGCGGGTCTTGTCGCCCAGAATGGAACCGCCGCCAACGGAACTCGACGGATCGATGGCGAGGACGGCGACGCGGTGAGCCCGTTCAATGGCATGGAGTCCGAAGGCATCGATGAAGGTCGATTTACCGACGCCCGGTATGCCGGTAATACCGATGCGAAGGGATGTCACCGCCTTCGGCGTCAGGCAGGCGAGCAGCGCATTGGCTGCTTGCCGGTGGTCGGTCCGCGCCGACTCCACGACGGTGATGGCTCGCGCCAAGGCTTGCCGATCGCCGGCAAGGACACGTTGGGCTAGCGTGTCGGCTCCGCTCAATGCTTGCTGCCGCCTGACTCATCAGGATCCTTGCCGAGAAAGGTCCGCATGGCCATCACGTATAGCTTGCGCCGGTCGGCGTCTGATAGATCGGCAAGGACCCGGGTTTTGGCCCGGTGCACTTTGATGGCTTGGGCGATGAGCTCTTGGCGCTCTTCGGTGACGATCTGCTTGGCCGCCGCCATGGCGGCTTTTTCGGCCGCCGCGCGATCTTCCTTGGCAGTCTCCAGGCTGGCGCGCCGATTGCGCGACTTTTCCCACTTCTGACGAGCCTTCTTGTCGAGAACGAGGGACATCAGAGCTTTGGTAATCAGCTTGCGCACGCGGCGGTCATCACGGAATCGGTGCCACACTCTAACCCGACGGTCGGCGCCAACCAAATACGGATGCGCCAGGAGGGATCGATGGACAAATTGACGGTTGCACCCCCCCTCCGGGTGTGCCTATGAACGTTAGGCCCTTTATCGACATTGAGGACGTATTGTGAGCGACCTTCTGCTGCGCGCCATGTTCCAGGCGGCTATCGATTCGGCCCGTCCTGAGGTATGCCTGCCAGCGCACCTGCCCCATCCGCCGAAGGGCCGGACCATCGTCGTCGGTGCCGGCAAGGCAGCGGCTAGCATGGCGCGCGCTGTCGAATTGGCTTGGCCGGTGCCGCTCAGCGGTTTGGTTGTCACCCGCTATGGCCATCGGGTTGATTGCGAACGGATCGAAGTGGTGGAAGCGGCGCATCCGGTGCCCGACGCTGCTGGGGCGACGGCGGCGGCCCGCATTCTCGCTGCAGTGCAGGGACTTGGGCGGGACGATCTGGTCTTGTTCCTGGCTTCCGGTGGCGGATCGGCGCTACTGACTCTGCCAGCTCCGGGCCTGACGTTGGACGACAAGCGGGCCGTCAACACGGCCCTGCTGCGGTCCGGGGCCAACATTGCTGAGATGAATTGTGTGCGCAAACACCTCTCCGCAATCAAGGGCGGCCGGTTGGCTGCTGCTGCCTATCCGGCCCGGGTGGTGACCCTGGCCATCTCCGATGTGCCCGGGGACGATCCGGCGGTGATTGCCTCCGGCCCAACGGTGCCGGATCCAACCACCTATGCCGATGCCCGCGCTATCTTGAAGAAGTACGAAATCGTCCCACCGGCGGCAGTTGCGGCACTGTTGGAAAAGGCGCTCGAGGAAACCCCCAAGCCCGGCGATCCCCGCTTGGCAATGGCCGAGATCGAAATGGTGGCGACGCCGCAGATGGCGCTGGAGGCCGCGGCCCAAGTCGCCCGCAAAGCGGGCTACACCCCGGTCATCCTGGGCGACAGCATCGAAGGCGAAGCCCGCCATGCTGCCATGGTGCATGCCGGCATTGCCCGCCAAGTGGCCGTGCATGGCCAGCCCGCGAAGGCGCCGGTGGTGTTGCTGTCGGGTGGCGAAACGACAGTGACCGTGCGCGGCAAGGGGCGCGGCGGGCGCAATGCTGAATTCCTGCTGGCGCTCGGTATCGCTCTCGACGGTCGTTCCGGGATTTCGGCGTTGGCGGCTGACACGGACGGCATCGATGGATCGGAGGACAACGCCGGCTGCATCTTGCGTCCCGATTCCCTGGTCCAGGCGGCAGCCAAGGGTGTCGATGCCAAGGCGCGGCTGGCCGACAACGACGGTTATAGCTTTTTCCAGGCCGCTGGTGGGTTGGTCGTTACGGGCCCGACACTGACCAACGTCAACGATTTCCGCGCCATCCTCATCGACAGGTCCGACTGATCGGCGAACGGTCATCGTATTGAAACGACAGGCATCTGAATTCATTGGCGGTTGCGTCGATCCGCGCCTATTCTTCGCGTCATGAGGCGGAACCGCAGTACCAAAATTGTCGCCACGATGGGGCCGAGCAGCACCACGCCTGAGCGCATCGCCGAGCTGTTCAAGGCCGGCGTCGATGTTTTCCGTATGAATTTCAGCCACGGCTCACACGAGGATCACAAGGCGCGCTACGACATCATTCGCGTGCTGGAAAAGGAATTCAATCATCCGATCGCGGTAATGTGCGACCTGCAGGGACCGAAGCTGCGGGTCGGCCGATTCGCCGAAGGCAAAGTGATGCTCGAGACCGGGCAGGACTTCCGCCTCGACCTTGACGCCACCCTTGGCGACAAGAAACGTGTCCAGTTGCCGCATCCGGAAATCTTCGCTGCTATCGAGGCGGGGATGGATCTGCTGGTCGATGACGGCAAACGCCGACTCCGGGTCAAGCGCAGCGATTCGAAATCTGCCGATACGGAAGTGATCATCGGCGGCGAAATTTCTAATAATAAGGGCGTCAATGTGCCGGACGCTGTGCTCGCCCTGTCGGCGCTGACGCCGAAGGACCGGCGCGACATGGAATTCGCGCTCGGGCTCGGCATGGACTATGTGGCGTTGTCTTTTGTGCAGAGACCTGAAGATGTGGCGGAAGCACGCAAACTGATCAACCGGCGCGCCGCTGTGATGGTCAAGCTGGAAAAGCCTTCAGCCATTCTGCACCTGGACAGCATCATCGAACTCACCGATGCGGCGATGGTGGCGCGAGGCGACCTCGGCGTCGAAATGCCACCTGAGGACGTGCCGGGCATCCAGAAACGCATCATCCGCGCCTGCCGGCAGACCGGCAAGCCGGTGATTGTCGCCACCCAGATGCTCGATTCCATGGTTTCGGCGCCGACGCCGACCCGCGCCGAAGCCTCCGACGTCGCCACCGCCGTCTACGATGGCGCCGACGCGGTGATGCTGTCGGCCGAATCGGCGGCCGGTCAGTATCCGGTCGAATCCGTGGAGATGATGAACCGCATCATCCTCAAGTCGGAAAGCGATCCGCTGTACCGGACCATCTTGGAAGCTGTGGCCTACGAGCCGGAATCGACGGCCGCTGATGCCATCACCCAGGCGGCCCGCCAGGTGGCGGCGACGATTTCGGCGGTGGCCATCGTCACCTATACCTCGACCGGTTCGACGACGCTGCGTGCCGCCCGCGAACGGCCGAACGTGCCGATCCTGGCGCTGACGCCCAATGTCGCCACCGCGCGGCGTCTGGCCCAGGTCTGGGGCGTCCATCCCGTGGTCTCGGAAGACCTGCACAGCGACTTCGGCGAAATGATCGACAAGTCGATCAGCGTTGCCATCCGCGAAGGTTTCGCAGTGCCGGGCCAACGCCTGGTTATCACCGCCGGCATGCCGTTCGGCACGCCAGGCGCCACCAATATCCTGCGTATCGCCTGGGCCGAATAGCGGATACGGCGACCGATGCTCGCCGGACTGCTGACGACGATTGCCCCGGTCTTTATCTGTGCTGCGTTGGGCTACGGTTGGACGCGCTCCGGCCGGCCATTCGATACCGACATGATCACCGGCCTGGTGCTGGCTTTCGGCGTACCGTGCCTGGTGGCCAGCACGCTGGCCGATGTCGAGATCGCCCCCGGTGCATTGGGCATGCTCGGGCTGGCTGGCGTCGTCATGATGATAGCCAGCGGCCTGATCGGCTGGGCCGTGCTCTGGTCCCTGCGCTGGAGTGTGCGCGCCTACCTTCCGGCCCTGACCTTCACCAACGTCGGCAACATGGGTCTGCCCCTCAGTCTGTTCGCCTTCGGTCAGGACGGCCTGGCCTTGGCCGTTGTGCTGTTTGCGGTGGTGACGGTCGGCACCTTTAGCGGTGGAACGGCTATCGCTTCGGGCAGGGCGTCCTTCCGCGAGTTGTCTCGCTTGCCGGCGCTCTACGGGATCGCTGTCGGCCTATTCTTCATGCTGACCGGCATCGAACCGCCGGCTTGGCTGGCCAACACGGCGCGGACACTGGGCGGCATGGTCGTGCCGATCATGCTGATCACACTCGGCGTGTCATTGGCCCGCCTCAAAGTCGTGGGTTTCGGCCGGGCCAGCGTGCTTTCGGCATTGCGTCTGGGCATGGGCTTCGGGATCGGGGTTGCAGTGGCCGAGGCCTTGGGGTTGGAAGGAACGGCGCGTGGCGTGTTGATCCTGCAATCCAGCATGCCGACTGCGGTGTATAATTACCTGATCGCCGTGCGCTGGGGCTTGCATGCCAACGAGGTGGCGGGGATGGTTCTGATTTCCACCTTGATGTCCTTCGCTCTATTGCCAGCGCTGATGTGGTACATCATGTGACGCTTAAAAATAGTGACGGGGAGGCGACATGGACAATTTGACCAAGCAACTTGCCGACTATGCCCACCGCTTGAGCTTCGACGATCTGCCCGCCGAGATCGTCACGGCGGCCAAGCAGCGGGCCTTGGATGCCATGGGTTGTTCCTTGGGCGGACGCGACTGCGAAGCGGCGCGCATCGCCCGGCGGTTGACCGCAGGCGGAGCGCCGGCGAGCTATCCCGGTCGCGTGCTTGGCACCAAGCAGCGGACGACGGCCGAAGCGGCGGCCTTTGCCAATACGGTGATGATCCGTTACCTCGACTTCAATGACAGTCATCATGCCAGCCATCCCAGCGACATGCTGGGCGCCATCCTTGGCCTTGCTGAAGCGGCCGGCGTTGACGGCAAGCAGCTGATCGCGGCCATCGTCGTCGCGTATGAAACGACGTTGCGCATCGTTCAAGCCACGGAGCTGCGCGAGAAGGGCTGGGACCAGGGCTATGCCATGGGCATCGGGACGGCGGCCGGAATTGGAAATCTGCTTGGCCTGCCAATGGAAAAGATCGCGCATGCCATTGCCATCACGGCGGTGGCCAATGTCCCGCTGCGCGCCACACGGGCCGGTCTGTTATCCCATTGGAAGGGTGCGGCAACGGCCTACGCCGGGCGCAATGCAACCTTCGCCACCTTGCTCGCCGCTGAGGGCATGACTAGCCCGGACAAACCCTTCGAGGGTCGCCACGGCCTGTGGGAGAAGATCACCGGGCCGTTCCAGATCAAGCCCTATGCTGATCGCGGCGGCGATTTTCTGCTGCCACACAGTTTCCTCAAGTACTGGCCGGTCGAGGCCAATACTCAGGCGGCGGTGTGGGCGGCGTTGGAGTTGCGCCCTGAGGTCAAGGCCGACGATATCGAGAGCATCGACATCAGCACCTACTGGTCGGCCTGGCACGAGACTGCGAGCGAACCGGAAAAGTGGGACCCGAAGACCCGCGAGACGGCCGATCACTCCCTGCCTTACATATTTACCCGAGCCTTCCTCGACGGAACGATCACCGTTCGCTCCTTCGACGACGACGCCATTGCCGATCCACGCAACAAGCCGCTACTGAAAAAGATCGCAGTGCGGATGGACGACGACATCGAGGCGATCTACCGCGCCGCCCATCCCAATACCTATCTGCTGCGCATGCAGGTTCGGCTGCAGGGCGGTAGCCGCAAGGATATCGAGATCATTCATCCGCGCGGCATGTGCCAGAATCCGATGACCGACGAACAGATCGGCTGCAAGTTCAGCGGCCTCGCAGAGCCCGTTCTCGGTACTAAAAAAGCCGCCGAGGCGGCGGAGGCGTGGCTCACGATTGACAAGGCGCCAAGCGTCGGCAAGGCGATGCAATTGCTCGAGGCCGAAGGCTAACGCGGCATGGACGACCTGACGGCTCGCATCGCCGCCTATGCTCATGGTCTGCGATACGACGACCTGCCGACGGGTGTCGTCACGGCGGTCAAACAGCGAATTCTCGACACGCTCGGTTGCGCCTTGGGCGGTCGTTCCTGCGACGCCGCCATGTCTGCCTGGCGATTGGCCGAGGGGAGGTCGCCCACCCGCCACGCTGGGCGTGTTCTTGGTCGGCGCCATCGGACCAGCGCCGAACTGGCGGCTTTCATCAACACGGCAATGATCCGTTATCTCGACTTCAACGACAGTCACCAGGCCAGTCATCCCAGCGACCTGTTGGGTCCGATCCTAGCCTTGGCCGAAGCGGCCGGCGCCGACGGCCGGCGGCTCATCGCCAGCATCGTCGTCGGTTACGAAGTACTGTTGCGCGTCGTGCAAGCGAGCCGGCTGCGCGAAAAGGGCTGGGACCAGGGCCATGCCATGGGCATCGGTACGGCAGCGGCTGTCAGCCATCTGCTCGGCCTATCGGTCGAGCGTACCGCGGATGCCATTGCCATTGCGACGGTCTCGACGGCCCAACTGCGCGCCACTCGCGCGGGCAAGCTTTCCATGTGGAAGGGCGCGGCGACGGCCGACGCCGGGCGTAACGCGATCTTCACCACATTGCTTGCCGCCGATGGACTGAGTGGCCCAGACCGGCCGTTCGAAGGCCGTCACGGCCTGTGGGAGCAAGTCAGCGATCCCTTCGATTGGCCGCCTTTTGCGAATTCCGGGGGCGATTATTTCCTGGAACACAGTTTTCTCAAGTATTGGCCGGTGGTGCTGCATGCCCAGACGGCGATCTGGTCGGCCATCGACCTGCGCGCCCGGCTGTCTCCCGACGACATCGCCGCCGTCGATCTCGCCACGTATTGGACCTCCTGGCACTCGACTGCCAGCGAGCCGGAAAAATGGAATCCGACGACCCGCGAGACGGCCGATCACAGCATGCCCTATATCTTCGCCCGGGCGTTTCTGGACGGTGCCATCACCGTCCGATCCTTTGATGAGCGGGCGATTTTCGACCCTGCCGTCAAACCGCTGATGGACAAAATTGCAGTCCATGTCGATGACGGTATCGAGGCGCTTTACCGTGCCGAACAACCGACGGTTTATAGCCTGCGGGCAACGGTCCGACGTCACGACGGTCGTAGCGAGACCTGCGAGATTTTGCATCCGCGTGGCATGTGCCAGAACCCGATGAACGATGAGGAAATCGGTCGCAAGTTCAGCGGACTTGCCGAACCGGTGCTTGGCGCGAAGAAGGCGGCTATGTCTGCCGAAGCCTGGCTTGGCATCGACAAGGTAAAGAGTATGTCCCAGGCCATGGAACTGCTCGACGCTGATTGACACAACTGGTTGGAACAGCCGCGGCGGCCTTCTGGCTGCGGTGCAGGAAGGTATGCATGGACGGATTGACCACCCAAATTGCGGATTTTGCGCATCGGCTGACCTTCGACGATATCCCTGCGGACATTGTCCGCGCTGCCAAGTTGCGCATTCTCGATACGGTCGGTTGCGCCGTCGGTGGCCGGGATTGCGAGGCTGCTGTCATTGCCCGCCGCCTGGTGCAGGGTGCGGCGCCGTCGCACTATGCCGGCCGGGTACTCGGCTTTGCGACCCGGACCACGGCCGAGTCGGCTGCTTTCGCCAATACGACGATGATCCGCTTTCTGGATTTCAACGATGCTCACCACGCGGGGCACCCCAGCGACATGCTGGGCGCCCTGTTGGCGCTCGCCGAGACGGTCGGCGCCGACGGCCGTCACCTGCTGACCAGTTTGGTCGTCGGTTATGAAGTGACGCTAAGAATCATCACGGCGACCCAATTGCGCGAAAAGGGATGGGACCAGGGTGTCGCAAATGGCATTGGCGCAGCAGCAGCACTTGGTCATCTGTTGCGCCTGCCGAAGGAGCGTATCGGCCATGCCGTCTCCATCACAACGGTCGCCAACGTACCGATGCGCGCCTCCCGTGCTGGCCAGTTATCCCACTGGAAGGGGGCGGCGACGGCATTCGCCGGACGCAATGCCACGTTCGCTACGCTGCTCGCCGCCGAGGGCATGACCAGCCCGGACAGGCCTTTTGAAGGCCGGCACGGCCTGTGGGAACAAATCACCGGGCCGTTTGACGTGGCACCTCTTCCCGATCGCGGCGGGGCCTATCTGATGCCCAACAGCAAACTGAAATACTGGCCGGTCGAAGGCAACGCACAGGCCGCTGTGTGGGCGGCGCTCGAACTGCGCGAGGCGATGGCGGCGGAAGACATCGCCGACATCGACATCGCCACCTATTGGCACGCTTGGCACGAGATCGCGAGTGAACCGGAAAAGTGGGATCCAAAGACGCGCGAAACGGCCGACCACAGCATGCCCTACGTCTTTGCCAGGGCGTTGGTGGACGGCACGATATCGCCGGCTTCGTTCCTGCCGGCCTCCTACCTCAATCCGTCGCTCCGGCCGCTGATGGCCAAGATCCGCGTGCATGAGGATGAAGAGATCGAAAGGATCTACCGCTCGGGTTATCCCTACACCTACGTCATGCGGGTCAATGCCACGGCGCGCGACGGACGAAAGAAGTTCATCGAGATCGTCAATCCACGCGGCGTGCCCCAGACGCCGATGACCGAAACGGATATCCAGGCGAAGTTCCTGCGGCAGTCCGAACCGGTTCTGGGGGTCGGCAAGGCTTCGGCGGCTGGCGAAGCCTGGTTTGGCATCGATACGGCGAAGGACCTGTCACAGGCCATGGGATCGCTTGAGGTGGAATAGGGACGCTTTGGAGGCGCGCGAACGAGGGGATCCGGGGCCTGGATCCCCTGGTTCGCAGCGGTATCACTTGCGCTCAGCGCCAAGCAGGCAGCGATAGGCGATGCCGCCCAATGCCCCGCCGACGAGTGGGGCGAGCCAGAACAGCCAGAGTTGAGCCAGCGCCCAGCCACCGGCGAAAAGCGCGGGGCCGGTGCTGCGTGCCGGATTGACTGAGGTGTTGGTGATGGGAATGCTGATCAAATGGATGAGGGTCAGCGCCAGGCCGATGGCGATCGGTGCGAAACCAGCCGGCGCCCGTCCGTCCGTTGAACCCATGATGATCAGCAGGAAGAAGAAGGTCAGTACGACCTCGGCGATCAGGCAGGCGACCATGGCATAGCCGCCAGGGGAGTGCTCGGCGTAACCATTGGAGGCGAAGCCGCCTGAAACGTCGAAGCCGACCTTGCCGCTGGCGATCAGGTAAAGCACTGCTGCGGCAGCGATGCCGCCAAGTACCTGGGCTACCCAATAGGGCACGATCTCGCCGGCCGGAAACCGACCACCGGCCCACAGACCGATAGTGACGGCCGGATTGAAGTGCCCGCCGGAGACATGCCCGACGGCATAGGCCATGGTCAGGACGGTAAGTCCGAAGGCGAAAGAAACGCCCACGAAGCCGATGCCCAAGGCTGGAAAGGCGGCGGCCAGAACGGCACGCTAAATTCTCATTCCAAGTGCAACACCGTTATGCTTCGGAGTTGCGATGGGAATTCACTATGGTCAGCTCGACCTTGATGAGCGTTACGAGCTTTATCGTCTCCGGGAGGACGGTAGAGGCGTTCGAGAGATCGGCCGCCTGA